>JBAWAB010000144.1:0-20435 GCA_049589035.1 Salegentibacter sp. | reverse complement strand
CCTTCAAAATATACTTCCCCCTCGCCTATCAATGGCAGGGCAAGATGGGCTAAAGGAGCCAGATCGCCCGAAGCGCCTAAAGAACCTTGTTCATAAACCACCGGGAGGATATCTTCGTTGTAAAAATCGATTAAGCGGTTGACGGTTTCCAAGGCAACGCCTGAATTACCATAGCTTAGGGACTGCACCTTTAACAAAAGCATCAGGCGAATGATCTCTTTCCCTACTTTTTCACCGGTACCACAAGCATGCGACTTCACCAGGTTCTCCTGTAATTCTGTCAGCTTTTCTGAGGTGATCTTCACATTGCAAAGCGCTCCAAATCCGGTATTGATCCCATAGACGGGAGCATTGCTGGCAGCAATCTTCTTGTTTAGATAATCTCTGGATTTTTCAATATTAAGCTTTGCCTCATCACTAAGAGCCAATTTCTTCCTGGTTTCCAACAGATCGAGAATGATCTCAAGGTCTAAAATGGCCGAACTAATATAATGATGAGTTTGCATACGATTTTCAGGATATTTATTTAAAAGCCCAAAATTCCAATATCCAATGAATTATTCCAAATTATAGGGAGATTTTTTGCCGATTATTTAGTCTTTACTTTTAAAAAATGAAAAGCTTCCAAAATTAAACGAATCTTAAAATAGTGTTTTCATTCCCCGATTTCGTCCTCTTCCCCGCGCATTAGTTCCAGGAAGGCTTCACCCATGTTTTCAGCAATATCACCTGAAATAAGAGCTTCAAATCCGCAATTTTGAGCCGCAAGATCTGCAGAGCTTCCGTGAAGGTACACCCCGAGAATGGCAGCTTCAGCCGGAGAATATTTTTGTGACATGAGGCCGGCAATCACTCCGGAAAGAACGTCCCCGCTTCCCGCAGTTGCCATTCCGGGGTTTCCAGTGGTGTTCACGTAAATCTTTCCTTCGGCAAAGGTAAAAGTATGAGCGCCCTTCAGCACGAGCACAACTTCGTGCTTTTTGCAGAACTCCTGCACCATATCGATCTTTTCAAAATCATCTTTCCACTTCCCTATCAGGCGTTCCAATTCTTTCGGATGTGGCGTGAATACAGAATTTTCAGGAACAAACTCCAGCATCTCTTTATGTGCTGAAAGCAAATTGAGGCCATCGGCGTCAATGAGCATCGGTTTTTTGGTCTTTTTCAGCAGCTCTTCAAAGGCAGCTTTCGTTGCTTCATCCTTCCCAATACCCATTCCGAAGCAAATCACATCGGCATCAAGATCGGTTTTAATATTGGTCAGTTTTTCCTCGTCTTCATCGGTAAGAACCATGGCTTCCGGCAGCACACTTTGAAGAATTTGATATCCGCAGCGGGGAGCAAAAATAGTACAGAGTCCGGCACCTGTTTTAAGAACCGCGGTCGAAGAAAGAGCAATACTACCAATTTTTCCATAACTACCTCCCACCACCAGGGTATGACCGTAATTCCCTTTATGCGTGTTTTTCTTCCTTGGTTTATAACGCTGCAGCCCTTCTTCTTTTCCTATCAGGAACATCTCCACCTTCAGCTTATACAAAAAGTCCTTATCTAAACCAATATCAAGAATCTGCACTTCTCCTGCATAATCCATCGTCTGCGGAAGGAAAAACACCAATTTTGGAGTCTGGAAACTAAGCGTATAATCGGCGGTCAGTACGGCATCGCTTTCCGAAGGAATTCTATCAGAGAACAAGCCCGAAGGCATGTCGATGGCGAGCACAAAAGCTTCTGAAGCATTGATGTGCCTCACGAGACCTGCGATCCAACCTTCCAGAGGGCGATTGAGGCCTATTCCGAAGATGGCGTCGACCACAAAATCATGAGACTGTAATTGCGGAAAATCTTCCTCTCCTTTTATTACCGTCGGTTCTTGAGAAGACAGCATTTTCAGCTTCTCGTAATTTGCCTGGAAATCTTTCGATCGGTGCTCGCTATAAGCCACCACAAAGACCTCTACCTCATAATCGTGCTCCTTCAGAAGCCTTGCAACCACAAGACCGTCACCGCCATTGTTGCCTATACCGCAAAATATCTTCACAGGAACGCCGGCATCTTTCATTCTCTCATGTATTTCATTAAAAACCAGCGTAGCGGCACGTTCCATAAGTTCTTCTGACGAGATGTCCTGCTTTTCTATAGTGGTTTTGTCGGCTTCTTTGAGTTGGGCTGCTGAAAGGATCTTCATATTTCGCGAATATTAAGTGTGTATACAAAGATAAAAGTTCTGAGCGCGCTGCTATAGATTTTGATATTTTCTTCACAAAAAAGCCTTGTTCAATATTATTTTCAGAGTGAATTGAATAAATTTGCTCAAATTTTTAGAAAAATGAAAGACATTGCCCTTATTGAGAAACATAAAGCTCTGAATGCTAAAATTGTTCCCTTTGCAGGCTATAACATGCCTGTTTCCTATGAAGGAGTAAATACAGAACACCAGACCGTGCGCGAAAAAGTGGGTGTTTTTGATGTTTCCCATATGGGAGAGTTTCTCGTTACGGGAGAGCACGCCCTGGAACTTATTCAAAAGGTATGTACTAACGACGCAGCTAAACTCATTGACGGGAAGGCGCAATATACCTGTATGCCAAATGCTGAAGGCGGTATTGTGGACGATCTGATCGTTTACCGCATGAACGCTGAAAAGTATATGCTGGTGGTAAACGCTTCCAATATTGAAAAAGACTGGAACTGGATCTCGCAACACAATACGATGGACGCGAATATCAAAGATATGTCTGACGAGATGTCTTTACTCGCGATCCAGGGACCCAAAGCCGCTGAAGCTATGCAATCGCTGACAGATGTGGATCTTTCGAATATGAAATTCTACACTTTTCAAGTGGCAACCTTCGCCGGTGTGGAAAAAGTGATCATTTCGGCTACGGGCTATACCGGAAGCGGTGGTTTTGAGATCTATTTCAGAAATGA
Source organism: Salegentibacter sp. (assembly GCA_049589035.1). Classification (GTDB taxonomy): domain Bacteria; phylum Bacteroidota; class Bacteroidia; order Flavobacteriales; family Flavobacteriaceae; genus Salegentibacter_A. The sequence goes on along the minus strand of JBAWAB010000144.1, from coordinate 17,504 downwards.
AGATGCCGAACATATCTGGGACAAAATAATGGAAGCCGGGGCCGAATTTGGGATCAAACCCATTGGTCTTGCTGCCCGCGATACCCTTCGGCTGGAAATGGGTTTCTGTCTCTACGGAAATGATATTGATGAAACCACCTCTCCTATTGAGGCCAATCTTGGCTGGATCACGAAATTCAATAAAGACTTCGTGAATTCCGAAGCACTAAAGAAAGAAAAAGAAGAAGGCGCCGCAAAAAAACTGGTTGCCTTTGAACTGGATGAACGTGGAATTCCACGTCAGGGCTATGAGATAGTAGACGAAAATGGCAAGGTTATTGGCCAAGTTACTTCAGGTACTATGTCACCCTCACTGGAAAAAGGAATAGGCTTAGGATATGTTCCTGCTGAAGTTGCAGGAATCGGAAATAAAATTTACATCCAGATCCGCAAAAAAGCTGTTCCGGCCACGCAGGTGAAATTGCCCTTTTATAAAGGATAATTTATTTGGAAAGGATATTGATTTTAGGAGCTAGCGGCTTTATAGGGAATGCCCTTTATAAAGAGCTATGCTCCTATTTTGATACCCACGGAACCTATAACACCGCCAGTTCTTCCTTCAGTGAAAATCACCAATTTCATCAATTCGACCTCGAAACGGAAAATGTTGAAATCCTGCTGCAAAACCTAAAACCCACGATAATAGTCTCGGCCTTGCGGGGAAATTTTAACGCGCAAATCGCCACTCATTTTTCCATTATAAATTACCTGCTGAATCACGACTGCAAACTGATTTTTATTTCTTCGGCTAACGTCTTCGACGCTTTCACCAATTACCCCTCCTACGAATACGATAAGACTTTGTCGCAAAGCATTTATGGCAGGTTCAAGATAAAAATCGAAAACGCGCTATTGCGACTACCTAATGAGAAGTACAATATTATCAGGCTGCCGATGGTCTTTGGTAACGGTTCCCCGAGAATCAAAGAATTAAGACAAATGATCGACCTGGGAGAAGCCGTGGAGGTTTTTCCAAATGTCGTGATCAATGTTACTGATATTCAAAAAATAACGCAGCAAATCCACTACATCATCAATCGCAAAAAACACGGCGTTTTCCATCTTGGCAGCAATGATCTGATCCATCAACGGGATTTTATCCAGGAAGTTTGCGAGGAGCTGGGCTATGAACATCCTTTGTTCAAAAATGTTTACGATTCCAATTACGACCGTTTTCTTGCGGTACTTCCTAAAGACAACCTACTGCCGGAAAATCTTCAGGTTTCGGTGCAGGAAGTAGTGGCAGCTTCAGCAAAAAAATAGCTATTAATCTTTTATTAGACCGGCTATCATTCGGCTATTACATCATTTTACTTAACTTTAAGTATCAACTCAAAAATCACTTAAAATGAAAAAGTTAAGTCAAGCCGAAATTGATAAGAAAATGGAAGAATTTGAGGGCTGGCAATACGCTTCAGATGCTATTCACACTTCTTTTGAATTCGAGAATTTCAAGGATGCTTTTACGGTGATGACGCGCATTGCTTTTGAAGCCGAAGCCCAGCAACATCACCCGAACTGGAAGAACGTTTATAATGAGTTACAGATATCTCTTTCAACCCATGATGCCGGCGGGGTCACCGATAAAGACTTCCAGCTTGCACTCGCAATCGAAGGAATTGTGGAAGCAAGCAGCTAAAAAAAACGGGCAATCCGGGAATTAAAGCTTTTGATTGTAAATCCAGTTAAAAGCTTTTTTCCTATTTTTGCCCGAATTTGTATTACAAAAAATAATGGGAAGAGCATTTGAATTCAGGAAGGCGCGCAAGATGAAGCGGTGGTCTGCGATGGCCAAAGCCTTTACCCGCATAGGAAAAGATATCGTAATGGCCGTTAAAGAAGGTGGCCCTGATCCTGACAGCAACGCGAAACTGAGAGCCGTAATCCAGAACGCCAAGAGCGTTAATATGCCCAAAGACAATATCGAAAGGGCGATTAAACGGGCATCAGACAAGAACCAGGGCGATTACAAAGTTGTGCTTTTTGAAGGTTATGCTCCTCACGGAATCGCGATTCTTGTAGAAACCGCAACCGACAATAATAACAGGACCGTCGCCAACGTACGCTCTCATTTCAATAAGTGCGACGGCAACCTCGGGACTTCAGGATCGGTGGAATTCATGTTTGACCACACCTGCAACTTCAGGATCAACGGCGAAGGCCTTGACGTGGAGGAACTCGAACTCGAATTTATCGATTTTGGAGCTGAAGAAGTTTTTGAAGATGAAGATGGCATTCACATCTACGCTCCTTTTGAGAACTTTGGCGCTATTCAAAAAGAACTCGAAAGCAGAGATATTGAGATCCTATCTTCCGGCTTTGAAAGAATTCCGCAGGTAACCAAGAAATTATCTACCGAAGAAGCAGCCGATGTCGAAAAACTACTGGAGAAGCTAGAGGAAGATGATGATGTACAGAATGTATATCACACCATGGAAGAATCAGATTCCGAAGAAGATTAGTTCTCAGAATATATACGATAAAAAAGGAACGCCGCGGCGTTCCTTTTTCTATTCTACAGAGTAAGAACTTTAAAATTCTTTTCTATCATGTTTGGTAGGTTCTCCTTTGCGACGTTTCTTTTCTTCCCTAAGTAAAGAAAGTTCCCGGCCGGTCTGGCCTTTTACAGAAGTATTCTCTTCTGCCCTTCTCATCAGGTAAGGCACAACATCTCTTACAGGGCCAAAAGGCAAAAGTTTCGCCGCATTATACCCCTTCCTTGCAAGATTATAGCTGATATGGTCACTCATCCCGTAAAGCTGACTGAACCATATACGCTGGTCATCAACCATCAGGTTCTTGTCTTCCATTACCTGCAAAGCGAGGTAATTACTCACTTCGTTGTGAGAACCAATAAACACCGAGATATCATCTAAATTCGCAAGGCAGTAAGACATCACGCTGTTAAAGTTAACATCGGTAGCTTCTTTGTTCTCACAAATAGGAGTTACATAATCCAGCTTTTTAGCACGGGCATTTTCTTTCTCCATATACGCACCACGCACGATCTTGATTCCCAGTTTAAAACCTTCTTTTTTTCCTTTTTCATGAAGATCTTTCACATACTGCTGGCGATCCCAGCGATAGCACTGAACAGTGTTGAATATCAACGCCTTTTCCTTATTGTACTTACGCATCATCTCCTCCATCAGGTCGTCGGCAGCCGTCTGCATCCAGCTTTCTTCAGCATCAGCATAAAGGCGCACCTCATTTTCATAGGCAGTCCGGCAAAGCATATCAACTCTTTCCTGCACGCGTTTCCACTCCTCTTTTTCTTCGTCGGTAAGATTGATCTTTTCAGTGACCTTTTCCCAGATCGCAAACCTTCCTATCCCGGTGGGCTTAAAAACCGCGAAAGGTAATTCTTTGCGGGTAGCGGCAAACCGGATAAGATCGGCTTTCTTTTCCAGGGCCGCATCAAATTCAGCCTCGGTCTCTTTTCCTTCTACGGAATAGTCGAGAATGCTGTGAAGTTTTTCCTCATACATCTTGTTGGTAACAGGCTTACAATCCTCGGCCGTTATTCCGCCGCAAAACTGTTCAAAAATGGTTTTTTTGATAAGGCCTTCTACAGGTAAGTGTAGTTTCAGGGAAAGTTGCGTAAGAAACGATCCCATCTGCACAAGTTTTTGTCTGTTCATGAGGCTGAACAAAAACAAGGCACGGTCCAATTCCGCAGTCGATTTGAGCTTAAATGCGGTTTTGGTGTCATTGAATATTTTTCTTCTAATCATTACCTTAAAATTATATTCAAATATAAATATTGCTGTTCAATTTTTTTCAATATTTCTCCTTATTTTCGAAACTTTAGAAAATGTCAAAAACACTAAAAACTATGACTATTGCGGCAACTGAAGCTCCTGTTTTTTACAATGAAGATGCGATTTCGCAGTTGAACAATTACCTGGAAAATTCCGATCATTCGATGGTGTTTATTCTGGTAGATTCAAATACCCACGAATATTGTCTTTCTTCGTTTTTAGCCAGACTAAACAATAAAGGAAAATTTGAGATCATTGAGATCGAAGACGGCGAGATCAACAAGAACTTAGAGACCTGCTCCGGGGTGTGGAATGCGCTTTCTGAACTGGGCGCCGACCGCAAAAGCCTTCTTATAAACCTTGGCGGCGGTGTTGTGACCGATCTTGGCGGATTTGTAGCTTCTACCTTCAAACGGGGCATCCGGTACATCAACGTGCCTACTACCCTGCTTTCCATGGTCGATGCTTCAGTTGGAGGAAAGACAGGTGTGGATCTGGGAAATCTGAAGAACCAGATTGGTGTAATCAATCAGCCGGAAATGGTGCTTATCATCTCCTCTTTCCTAAAAACACTTCCAAAGGACGAAATGCGCAGCGGGTTAGCAGAGATCCTTAAGCACGGCCTCATTAGCAGCGAAGAATACTGGAATAAGGCCAATGCTTTATCTGAACTCACCCTGGAAGATCTGGATGATCTTATCGAAGAATCGGTAGAAATAAAAAAAGAAGTGGTCACTCAGGATCCTTTCGAAAAAAATATCCGAAAAACACTGAATTACGGCCACACTCTTGGCCACGCTATCGAATCTTACTGTCTCACCAGCAAGAGCCGCGAAAAACTGCTGCACGGGGAAGCTGTAGCCATAGGAATGATCCTGGCAACCTATATTTCCAAAGAACTGGAAGGTTTCCCGGAAAACAAACTGCAGGATATCACTCATAAGATCCTTGATATCTTCGGAAAAGAGAGTTTTACGCAGCATGAAATAGACGAAATCATCCAGCTAATGAAATATGACAAGAAGAATGAAAAGGGAAAAATAAACTTCGTACTCCTGCAAGACATCGGGAAACCCGTTATAGACCGGCAGGTTCCGAATAAAATTATATTTAATGCCTTTGAATTTTACGCCGGAAGCTGATTTTTTTATATTTAAGTCCTGAAAATCGATTTTTAAAAAGGTCTGAAGGGTTTTATATTTTTCTTTATAATTGCAAAAAAATTCTGCTTATGAAAAGGGTTATAGTAGACTATAAAAAACTCACTCCGGAAATTCTTGGCCTGCTGGTAGACAAGTATCCTGACGGCTATGATGATGATCAGATCATTTCATTTAAGAATGCAAAAAACGAAACCGTAGATGCTGTTGAAGTTAAGACCGACGACACTGTTTACCTGGTAAAAGTTAGCACCCGTCTTGAAAACACCATGGCTAGTTTTGATGAAGATGATTATGATGACGAAGATTACAACGAACCAATCGTAGATATCCCCGAAAAAGAAGAAGTTGACGAGGAAGACGAAGAGGAGAAATAAAATAAAAAAGGAACGCCGCGGCGTTCCTTTTTCTTTTCTATTCTGCCTGTTCATTAGGCATGTTGCATATCGTGTTTGCCTTCTTTGATCTCTTCGATCACCTTGGCATTAAAAGCTTTCAAATCTCCAGGATTTCTACTTGTAACAAGGCCGCTGTCTACTACAACTTCCTTATCTACCCAATTAGCTCCCGCATTCTCAAGGTCTTTCCTGATGGAATTGAAAGAGGTCATTGTTCTTCCTTTCACAACTTCAGCGTTGATCAGGGTCCAGGCGCCATGGCAAATCGCGGCGACCGGCTTACTTTGCTTAAAGAAATCCTTTACGAAATTGATCACTTTATCGCTTCGGCGTAAATGATCGGGGTTAATAACCCCGCCGGGCAGCACCAATGCATTATATTCTTCTGCCTTCACCTCGTCTATTACTCGGTCTACAGAATATTCATTTGACCACTCTCCCTGGTCCCAGGCCTTGATCTTGCCTTTTTCCAGACTTACAATATCAACTTTGAAACCTTCTTTCTCCATTGCTTCCTTAGGCGATTTCAACTCGCTTTCTTCAAAGCCGTTGGTCGCCACAATTGCTACTCTCTTTTCCATAATTCGTCATTTTTTTGGTTCCTTCCAAAGATAGAGATCAGGTCCAGAAATCTGTATTAAGGCTGTTGTAAAAATAAGGCCGGCCGCGTTAAAGCTTTATTAAGTGTGACTGGGATGCAAACATTTATTCGGTGTCTTTGGTCCTTTCTTCGGCCTCTTTCTTTTTCTTCTCTTCCTCGATTTTCATCTTTTCATCCCAGTTGAGATTCGTTTTCAGGCTGTCAATGATCTTCTTCTCTTCTTTGAGCTGAAGCCGCCTTTCCTCAAGCTTCTTCATTTCCTGATAGATTGCGGGCTCACCATATTTATTAGGCTCTACCTTTTCATTTTTGTGTAAGGCATACTGCACGGTAAATTCGGCGCCATAAAAGAGGATCAGGCATGTGTAGTAAACCCATAACAGGATCAGCACTACTGAAGAGGCTCCGCCGTAAACGGAAGTCGGATCGCTCTGCCCTACATAAAAGCCAATTAGAAACTCCCCGATCAAAAATAAGGAAGTCGTTAGCGTTGCTCCCCAGAGCGTAGTTTTCCAGTGAATCCTGATATCAGGCAGAAGCTTAAAAATGGCCGCAAACAAAAAAGTGATAAAAGCGAAGGAAATGGCAAAATTAGCCACATCTACCATATAAGCAGAGATTGCCGGCGCAAATCGGCCAATTTCATCCTTCAGAAGACTTAATAAAGCTGAAATTACGAGCGAAATAAGCAACAACAGACCAATGACCAGCACCATACCGAGCGAAATGAGCCGATCGAGCAATAGCCGGCCGAAATTAGCCTTTTTTTCAGCTACATTCCAGATGTTATTCATAGCCATTTTCAGCTGAAAAAAGACTCCGGTAGCACCGAAAAGCAGCATCAGCACCCCGAAAATAATCGCTATAGTTGATTTTTGGGAAAGAGCTACATTCGTCAGCATGGTCTGGATAGCCTTCGCTGAATCCTGGCCGATCAAATTGCCAATCTGTTCGGTCACTTTGCCTTGCACGGCTTCCCTTCCGAAGAAATAACCTGCAATGGTCACCACAATGATCAGAAGCGAAGGCAATGAAAAAAGGGCATAATACGCAATCGTTGCGCTTCGGGCATAAGGTTCGTTCTTATTCCAGCTGAAATAAGCTTTTTTTAGCAATTCCCAGAAAGTCTTTAACTTCCTTATCATTTCAAATACCTTTCCTTCAGAATTTCAAGATGGTGCATGGTGTGCCCCACGACAATAAAACCTATAGCCCTTGGACTCGCGGGAGCATTGTTCATATTCCCTTTCCGCTGAAGCATTTCTTCAGAAAACCCTTTGTAAAGTACTATGCTGGAATTCCTTACCGCCTCAAATTCTTCCCTGAGCTCCTGCAGCGAACGCCTATTGGCTTCGGAAAACACCACATACGAATCGTGATCAAAGCCCGGCAAGGCAGTCTCGTCATTTCGGGAGATACACAAGGCGCGGTATTGAAAAATGCGCTCTACATCCATAAGATGAAGCAAAACTTCAGCTACCGTCCACTTATCTTCTGCATAGCTGTATTGCAGATTTTCCGCATTCAGCCCTTGCATTAGCTGCAGCACTTCCTCTTTATTTTTCAGCAATAAGTCCCCCAAGGATTTCTCCTGGGGGATTTTGCTGATATATCTCTGATAAAACGGGTTGTATTCCGAAGTATCTAAAGCTGTTACCTTCATTTAGGCTGAGTTTCTACTGGCGTTAATATTTCCGTAAAGAGAACGCGTCACCATTTTTTCATAGATCTCCAGCAATTCCTGATTCGTGATTTCTCCAGAACTCAATTCGTGTACCTTTCTCAACGCGTGCTGCTGAATGGTAAGCAAGGGCAAAACGATCTTCTCACGAGCCTCAATAGAGGCTTTCCCTGCTGGCTGATTTTCCATCAACTCCTGATAACCGGTAACCTTGAGAAGCATAGCTTTACTGCGTTCGTATTCCTGATAGATCAACTCCCAGAACTCTCCAAATTCGGCATCGTCTCTCATATATGCTGTTAAAGCAAAGAATGACTTGGTAAGACTCATCATGCTGTTTTCCAGTAGCGTCTTAAAGAAAACGGAATTTTCGTACAGTTGTTTCACCTTATCGAACTTCCCTTCTTTTTCGTACTTCTCCAGCGCTGTTCCCACTCCAAAGAAACCAGGCACATTTTGCTTAAGCTGACTCCAGCTACCTACAAAAGGAATCGCCCGCAGATCGGATAAATTAAGTTCGGCCGATTTATTCCTTTTGGAAGGACGGCTTCCGATATTGGTTTTCGCATAATACTTAAGCGTGCTCATCTTCTCAAGGTATGGGATAAACCTCGGATGCTTCTTGAAATCGGTATAAGTATTATAACTAATCTCGGCAAGATCATTCATGGTATGGCGATCTTCGTCGCTCAACAGGTTTTTGCCCTCACTAAGGATCTCATTTGAAATTCCGGCACTAAGTAACTGTTCCAGGTTATAGGTACAGGAATCCCGTGTCCCGAAATTGGAGCTAATGGTTTGTCCCTGCACGGTAAGTTGAATTTCCTCATTTTCGATGTTTGGCCCGAGCGAAGCATAGAACTGGTGAGTTTTACCGCCTCCACGAGCCGGTGGTCCGCCCCGACCATCAAAGAAGACAACTTTGATATCATATTTCCGGGAGATTTCGGTAAGCATTTCTTTGGCTTTATAGATACTCCAGTTAGCCATGAGATAACCACCATCTTTGGTTCCATCACTAAAACCAAGCATGATAGTCTGCTTATTTCCGCGTCTTTTAAGGTGTTCACTATACACCGGATTGGTGTAAAGAATTTCCATCACTTTATGGGCCGCCTGAAGATCAGGAACTGTTTCGAACAATGGGATCACATCTACAGTTGGTTCATCCCAGCCGCACATCTTCATGAAGGCAAGCGGTTTTAAAACACCTTGTACATCACCGCAGTTGCTAATGATATATCGGTTTGCTCCGTTTTCTCCATTGCTTTTCTGAATGCTCTGCATCGCATAAATGGAAGACAAAGTCGCCTGGGCCATTCCTTCTCCAAGATCTTCAGGATCTACCTGCGCCTTCACCCTTGTAAGCGCATCTACCTGCTCTTCTTCAGAAAGCTCTTCAAAATTGGAAGGCAGTATATCCTTACCTTTTTCTGAAGAATAGGAGATGATATCTTTCAAAACCCCATCGTGTATACTGGAATCCTGACGAATGTCAAGTGTGGCAAAGTGATAGCCAAACAGGTTCACTTTGTTGATCATATCATTAATCTCATCGAGGAACAAACTATTATGATTACTTACAATTACCCCTTTGATCTCGTGTAGTTTAGATTTGAAGTCCTCAAGTGAAAGTTTAATTTTACCTTTCTTTGAAACTGCGCTGTCATATAGCGCCGATTCAAGTTCAGCAATCACCTGATCCACCTCATTAAAAGTCAATCTTCGTTTCAGGCGACGAATGTCCCGATAGTAATTTAACAGGATCGCTTTATGTAAGCGGTTAGCAACTTCAAGAGTAATATCGGTAGTTACAAAAGGGTTTCCATCGCGGTCCCCTCCGGGCCAGAATCCGAGGTTGATGACCTGGTTACTGATCTCTACCCCTTCAAAGATGTTATTCTGAACATAATCAAAGATAGCACTCACACTCTGATAGAACACATTCTCGAAATACCAGATAAGGCTTACCGCTTCATCCAGGGGCGTGGGCTTTTCCTTTTTAAAGAAGTGAGTTTTCCCCAGCTGTGCGAGCAGGTTTTTGATTTTCGGTAAATCATTTTGCTGTACCGCCTGATCAAGATCGGTTATGATCCCGAGCACCGAACCCGGATAAAACTGCGTGGGGTGCGCTGTAAGCGTTGGCCTCACCTGAAATCTCTTGAGGTATTCCCTCAATTCTTCCGTTTTATTTTTAGCTTCTGCCTCCTCTTTGACATTACGCATGGTTCCGCGGCCATCCATATTATTAACAATAGGAAAAGCAGCGTCCTCAATAGCATCAAAAAGCACCACCTGCCGCTCGATATACTGAATAAATCTGAAGAGCAGGTTAATCTTTTCTTCTTCGGAAGGATTTTCCTGATATTTATTGAAGAAGGTTTCGATGATTTCTGAAGGGTTCTGGTTCTTTTGAAAACCCGCTTCACAAATCTCCTGAAACAAAGGCAACAGGGCTCCGGTCTTGCTAACATCGCTAAAAGGCAACGTCAGAAAAAGACTATTGTATACCTGATATTTAGCGAGTACATTATCATTAAATCTTTCTAGTTTCGGTTCTCTGTGCATAAGTAATAATTGGTTTAATTAAAGTTATAAAAAAACCCTTTAAACAATTGCGCCTAAAGGGTTTTTAGTAAAAGTTTAGGACGCTTACAATTCCTTAAAAATAGAGTGCATCAAACGCTTCTTATCGTTAATGCTTTCTTCTAGGGAAATCATGGTTTCGGTCCTGTAGACTCCTTCTATGTCATCTAATTGGAAAATAATTTCTTTTGCATGCTGGGTGTTTCGAGCCCTAATCTTACAAAAGACATTAAATTTTCCCGTAGTCACGTGTGCTACTGTCACAAACGGGATTTCATTGATCCGCTCGAGAAAAAATTTTGTTTGAGAGGTGTTCTTAAGAAAAACGCCTACGTATGCGATAAAGGCATACCCTAGTTTCTTGTAATCCAATGTCAGGGAAGAACCTGTAATGATTCCCGCCTCCTCCATCTTTTTCACCCTCACATGAACTGTTCCCGCCGAAATAAGCAGCTTTTTTGCTATATCGGTAAACGGAGTCCTGGTATTCTCGATCAACATATCGAGAATCTGGTGATCTGTTTCGTCTAATTTAAACTTGGCCATTTTTTGAAACTTCTTTTATTGTATGAAGTTCAAAATTAATATAAAATCATTGAATAATTGATAAGTATTTTGAGAATTATTCACATTTAAGCTCCAAAATAAGCCCGTTTAGGAGAATTTTATCAACTACAACGTTTTCGGCAAGTTTTTTTCCGTTTAGCTGACTCACCTTTTTTTCTTCACAGTCAATTTCCCGGTGCCCGAAATTTTCTATTTTGCCGGAAATTTTCTCGACCATCGGAACGAACTGAACTCCACCTTCTTCCAGTTCTTCTTTAAACTGAATGGAAATATCTACGGAACCACCCCCATTCTGGGCATTTCTGAGGACAATATCATTGAACAGCTTCTCATTTTCAGGTATTTCGAAGTACTTTTCATGATCAAGGAGCTCATACTCAGCTGAAGCTATACTTCGCAAGGCGGAAACCAGGGCAGCGAAAACAAATTTTCTCGTCTGTTCCCGCTCATAGTCATCGGGGTAATGTCCGGCTTCGAACAGGATAGTAGGTACAGCTTTGCTCTGGAAAGTATCTCCGGTGCAGTTGATATTGAAGCCATCGTCATAACGCCCAATCTGCCCCGGCAGAGCCTGCTTAAGATCTTCTGCAATCCCCGCGATCACCTGCATGCTCTTTTTCCTGAATTTCGTTACACTGCGTTTAGCATCGCTCGAAGGTGTCAAAAAAGATAAGGTAGCAGGAGCCTTCACCCGCCCGGCACTAAAAATGGTCCGCTGATCATGTAAATTAAGACAAAAATCGGGCTCAAAATCATCAAAAGCCTTCCTGAGCAGTCGACTCTCCACCTCCTTTAGCACGTGCGCATCCCGGTTAAGATCAACTTCATTGGCATTAACGCGGGTATAAGCCTGCGCCCCATCAGGATTTAGCATAGGAATGATCCTGATACTGCAATTTTCCAGGATCTCCCCGAGAGTTTTATTGTTTTTTAGAGTGGTAAACGCGTTCAATAGGTCAAAAACCGCCTTTGTGGTGGTAGATTCATTTCCATGCATCTGCGACCAGGCCAGTATTTTTGTTTTCCCTTTTCCCAGCTCTATAATATGTATTGGTTTTCCCAGAGCAGATTTACCAAGTTCATGAATCCCGATTTGCTCAGAAAGTTTTTCAAGAAGAGGCGCTATATCTTTTTGTGTGATATATCGCCCGTGAATCTGAGTCGCTTTAATCTGGTCGTACTGCCTCAAAACAGCAGAGATCCTTTCAGAATAATTTTCCATGTTTACAAAAGTAAACAATCGATTTTTTACAATTGTAAACACTCTGCAAGGCTTCTGTGATTTACTTCTGTAAACAATGAATAGGATTCAACGCTGCTGTTGATGGAATTTTTCCAACGATTTATTTTATAGGATTTATATTAGTGGTTTTTAGTAGTTTATATGTTGTCTATTGAATAGAAAAATTAAGTTAATTGCTACTATTTACAATTGTAATTTGCAGACTACATTCTTTATATTTACATTTGTAAACCACTTATTTTAATCCCTGTGTTCACAATGGTAAACAACGAAAAATTCGCTGAACGGCTTCATAAAATCCTCCGATACTACGATTTGTCTGCTGCTGCTTTTGCCGATCAGATCGAGGTGGGACGCTCATCTATCTCCCATATTCTTTCAGGGAGAAATAAGCCGAGTCTGGATTTTGTGATGAAGGTGATTCAGAATTTTCCTGAAGTTGAACTCTACTGGCTTCTGAATGGTAAAGGAAAATTTCCGAAGAACGAGACAGCCGTTTCTGCTGCACCTGCTCCTTCTCCACAACCAGCTTCCGAAGAGCCCGTGAGAGAAAATTCCGAAGAAAGAGAAAAACTGCCGCAGGAAATGATTCCGCAGCCCTCCGCAAGGTCTTCTTCAAAAGAAATTAGAAAAATCGTGATTTTTTATGCCGACGGCACATTTGAGGCTTTCGAGAATTGATAAAATCAGGAAAAAGGATTTATTTTGCAGTATGCGAAAATTTCTACTGTTTTTAGTGATAGCTTCTGCCTTTACCAGCTGCTTTCAACCCAAACGCAATTGCCAGGATTACCGCACCGGTACTTTTGAATTCAAGTCTTACCTGAATGGCGAAATGGTCACTTCCCGTTTTATAAGAACCGATTCTACCGAAATTGATATTTTTCAGAATAAGAGGGACACCTCTTCGGTACGCTGGGTGAACGACTGTGAGTATATTCTGAAGAATCTTAACCCGAAGAATATTGAAGAGAGGAAGCCGTTAGAAATAAGAATTCTCACCACCAACGATCACGGCTATACCTTTGAGTACGGCGTGGTGGGCGAACCGCGAAAAGAGCGCGGTGAAGTAACCAAAGTGGATTAAAGTCTACTGTTTTTCGCGAAGAAGCTTATTTTGCTCTTCCATCAGGTCGTTTAGCCTGGACAAAAGTTCGATGTTTTTCGGAGTCACCACCTCAGTGTTTTTAGGATCTTCGGCCTTATTGCGAAAAGAATTCATCACCTTGATCACAATAAAGATGGTCATGCCAATGATCAGGAAATCGAGAAATGCTTCTATAAGTGCGCCATAACCTATGGCTATTTCCTGTACCGCATCGGCGCCATCCTGAACCGCCTCTGCTCCGTGGCGCAGAATGATTTTTTTATCGGCAAAATGGATCCCGCCGGTAAGGAGAGTCAGCGGCGGCATCACCACCTGCTTCACCAGCACATCGATCACCTTATTGAAGGCCGTACCAATGATGATGCCCACGGCCATATCGACCATGTTGCCCTTAACGGCAAATTCCTTGAATTCCTTTATGAACTTCATCTAATCATCAAAAAGTTTCGTCTGGCTTTCTTCGGAAGCATTCTTTGCCTGATCCTTCACTTCTACTTCTTTCTGTTTCCTGTCTTCGGAAAGGCTTTCTTCTTCGACCACTTCTATTTCTTCCGGCGACTTTACTTCCTCTTCTTCATACGGAAGCGGATCCAAAAGGTTGATCTGTTTCACCTTATCGGTGGTAAGCTGATTGCCCAGCGCCTTGATGCCTTTTACAGCGATGAATTCTTCTAGATTCACCTCTTCATTCGGCTTCTGATCTTTCCCTCGCTGCTTTGAGAAAACAAGCTCTGCAACCGGGTAATAATCGGTGGATACCAGTTCGAGGTATGAATTTTCATTTTCACTGATGAACTTCTCTTCCTTTTCAGGATTATCAATAAGGAAACGTTTCACGTAATAGCGCTCTTTTTCGGGTTCCCAATAGATAGCCGAAATTGGCTTTTTGGGCGACCATTTTTCAAGCACCACCATTTCTTCATCAAAACGTGTAGTAAGTTCGGGAGAAATTGTTTTGGCGATACCGCTTTGAGTGACGATCAATAAACGATCTTCTCCGCGGAATTCTCCAAGCAGTTCCCCACGACCATCAACATTAAGCCTTTTTACGGTTTCATCAAACCAGATTCTTCTTGGCTTCAGCGTAGAAACACCCTCCTCTTTCAGCTCAATTCGCTTCACTGAATATTTGGTGACGATATTTCCTTTTACATTTCGGCCTTTGATGAGGATATCAGCAAAATCTACATCGAATTTCACTTTTCTGATGCTGCCCACCTGGCGTAAGAGAACGGTAACCACTTCGGCTTCGCCATTGGGATTGGCCGTAAAATACAGCACTTTAGAATCCTTCTTGCCCTGTGTAAGATCATATTCCCGATCCCGTGTGACCGAGGTCACCGAGAATCGTTTGACATAGGTATTCCCGGCTTTGCCGTCGCGGTAGACCATATTATAGATGGTGCGTTTGTCTTTCTTCTTGAAGACCGCCACATGGATAATATCCTTTCCTATAAAGGTTTTTGAATCTACCCGGGTCACCATCATTTTTCCATCGGCGGTAAAGCAAATCACATCATCTATATCTGAACATTCGGTGACATATTCATCTTTTTTCAGGGAAGTTCCAACAAAGCCTTCCTTGCGGTTCACATAGAGCTTCGTGTTTCTTATCACCACTTTGGTGGCTTCAATATCATCGAAAATCCTTAATTCCGTTTGTCTCTCTTTTCCTGTTCCGTAGTCTTTTTTCAGTTTTGTGAAATAAGCCACAGCATACTCCACAAGATGATCCAGGTGATGCTTTACATTAGCGATCTCCCCTTCCAGGGCTTCTATCTTTTGCTGAGCCTTGTCAATATCGAATTTGGATATACGTTTGATGCGAATCTCAGTAAGTCGTACAATGTCTTCTTCGGTCACTGCCCGCTTCAGGTGTTTTATGTGGGGTTTCAATCCTTCATCTATCGCTTTGATCACGCCATCCCAGGTTTCTTCCTCTTCGATATCGCGGTAGATCCTGTTTTCGATGAAAATACGCTCCAGGGAAGCAAAATGCCACTGTCCCTGAAGTTCTTCCAGGTTGATCTCCAATTCCCGCTTCAATAAATGCAACGTATGATCGGTAGATCTTCTTAGAACTTCTGAAACACCCAGGAAGATGGGTTTATTGTCAATAATTACACAGCCAAGCGGCGCAATAGAATTCTCACAGTAGGTAAAGGCATAGAGTGCATCAATAGTTCTGTCGGGCGAAATATTATTTGGAAGATGTATGAGGATCTCCACTTCGGCAGCCGTATTGTCCTCGATTTTCTTGATCTTGATCTTTCCTTTTTCATTGGCCTTCAGGATAGAATCGATAAGGCTGGAAGTGGTCGTGCCATACGGAATTTCGGTTATTGTAAGGGTGTTTTTGTCATATTGGGTGATTTTAGCCCTTACTCTTACACGTCCGCCTCTTTTTCCGTCGTTGTAATTCGACACATCTGCAATCCCTGCAGTAGGGAAATCAGGATGTAACGTGAATTTTTTGCCCTTAAGATGCTTAATAGAAGCATCGATAAGTTCGTTGAAGTTATGCGGAAGCACTCTTGTGCTCAAACCCACGGCAATCCCTTCGGCACCCTGGGCCAATAACAGCGGAAATTTCACCGGTAAATTTACCGGTTCCTGTTTACGCCCATCATAAGAAAGTTGCCATTCGGTCAATTTTGGGTTGTACAGCACCTCCATCGCAAATTTCGAAAGCCGTGCTTCGATATAACGTGGAGCCGCAGCCCGGTCGCCGGTAAGAATATTTCCCCAGTTTCCCTGCGTATCAATAAGAAGGTCTTTTTGCCCAATCTGGACCATGGCATCACCAATACTGGCATCCCCGTGAGGGTGATACTGCATGGTATGCCCCACAATATTGGCCACTTTATTGTAACGGCCGTCATCCAGGTCTTTCATGGAATGCATGATACGCCGCTGCACAGGCTTGAAGCCATCTTCAATAGCCGGTACGGCACGTTCCAGGATCACGTAGGAGGCATAGTCGAGAAACCAGTCTTTGTACATTCCGGTTACCCGGATCAGTTCTTCCTTTGGCTGTTCAAATTGTTCTTCCTGAGCTCCTTCTTGGTTTTCTTCCATTAGGCAATTTCTTTAGTCTTCTCTAATACAGAATTCAGGGAAGCGACCATCCCCTTTTTCTTCTTACGAGACAAAAATGTGGTGTTAAATGTATATTTTTTATAACCGCGTCTTCTGCGCGATTTGATATAGATGGTCAATGCCGAATAAATTCCGTAGTCGGTAAAATGAAATTTGGCCAATTTTCTCTTCGGAAACTCGGCCTTTTTCACCCTGTATTCCATGAATTTTGAAAAGAAAACGCCGTTATTTTTGAAATTCAGCGTTTCTCCATCACTGTCGAAATCAAAGGACTGGCCTATCTTGTGCACGTAAAAGCCCAGTAACAACACCAGGATATTAGGCACAAAATGCCCAAAATTGACCGGCTGATCATCAGGATGGGATGTCATCAATTCAATGTTCACAAAAACATTGGTAACGAAGACCGCCACCAACACAATATAGATGGACGGGATTACCTTGACCTCAGATCTGTTGGTGAACCTCATATGCCCAGTTCTTCAACTAAATCAAGTTCGACCTTCAGATTGTCAATGATGAATTCCTGCCTGTCGGGGGTGTTTTTTCCCATGTAGAAATTCAGCATTTCATCAATAGATTTGTCTTTATCCAGCATTACGGGATCCAGGCGAATATCATCTCCAATGAAATGCTGGAATTCATCGGGCGAAATTTCACCTAAACCTTTAAAGCGGGTAATCTCTACTTTTCCCTTCAGTTTATTGATCGCCTGCTTGCGTTCCATTTCTGAATAGCAGTAAATCGTCTCCTTTTTATTCCGAACGCGGAACAATGGCGTTTGCAAAATATAAAGGTGATTTTCCTTGATGAGTTCGGGGAAGAACTGAAGGAAAAAGGTAATGAGCAAAAGGCGAATGTGCATTCCATCAACATCGGCATCGGTAGCGATCACGATATTGTTATACCGCAGGTCTTCCATAGACTCTTCGATATTAAGGGCGGCCTGCAGCAGGTTAAATTCCTCGTTTTCGTAAACAATTTTTTTACTGAGACCGTAGCTGTTCAAAGGTTTTCCTTTTAAACTGAAAACCGCCTGGGTGTTGACATCGCGTGACTTGGTGATAGAGCCACTGGCCGAATCTCCCTCGGTGATGAAAAGCGTGGTTTCAAGATAACGCTCTTTTTTGCTGTCGCCCAGGTGAATGCGGCAATCTCTCAATTTTTTGTTGTGCAGGCTGGCTTTTTTAGCTCTTTCTTTGGCGAGTTTACGTATTCCGGAAAGATCTTTTCGCTCCCGTTCGGCCTGAAGTATTTTTCG
>JBAWAB010000143.1:0-16135 GCA_049589035.1 Salegentibacter sp. | reverse complement strand
TATTCAGTTCGGCCCCGGCAATTTTTAGTCTTACCTGGTGCGTGGTCTTATTCGAGAAGATCGATACCCGACGAACGGAACTCAAAAACTGATTTCTTTCAATGCTCAGTTTGTTCGGATTTTCCTTCGGAATTACCGCTTCATAATTCGGATATTTTCCGTCGATAAGACGACAGATCAGCTGAGTATCATCAAAAGTGAATTTCGCATTCGACTCGTTGTACTCTATCAATACTTCGCTTTCACTTCCGCCAAGGATGCCTTTCAAAAGATTCAAAGGTTTCTTCGGCATGATAAATTCTGCAGTCTGGGAAGCCTGCACATCTTCCCGCGAATATTTTACCAGTTTGTGAGCATCGGTTGCCACAAAAGTTAATCCTTCTGTAGAAAACTGAAAGAATACTCCGCTCATTACTGGGCGAAGATCGTCATTTCCGGAGGCAAAGATGGTCTTACTGATCGCGTTTGCAAGAATATCAGCTTCTATCACGGTACTGCTAGGCTCTTCCAGCTCTACCGGATTCGGGAATTCTTCCCCGTCGGCATAGGCCAGCGCATATTTCCCGTGGTTGGAACTAAGTTCAATCGTATTATTATCCTCCACTACAAAAGTCAGAGGTTGTTCAGGAAAGGTCTTCAAAGTGTCCAAAAGCAGTTTCGCAGGTACAGCGATCTTACCTTCAGAATCAGATTCTACTTTAAGTTTGGCAGACATGGTGGTTTCAAGGTCCGAAGCAGAAACCGTCAACTCATCTTCCTTCAGGTCGAACAAAAAATTATCAAGAATGGGTAAAGTATTGGTGTTATTGATCACACCGCCCAATATTTGTAGCTGTTTCAGCAAATAACTGCTGGATACAATAAATTTCATCGGCTTTTATTGATTAATTAGAATCAGTTACAAATATATTTTAATACTTTAAAAATCACGGTGGCTTAACCCAGTTTTTATTAACATTGAAAATTCGACAAAATAAAGTATTGTGCTGTTAATCAGGAAAATACAAAGAATTAGCTATCCCGAATTGTTAATATGTAGAGGAAGCTGAAGAAATTGCCGTTTGGCACGAGCCTAACGTGTATATTTCCTTTTTCTGAAAAAGTTAAAGAGAAAGGCGAAAATGCCTAAAAGGACCAATGGAAGCAGCAGGTTAAGCAGCTGCCACTTTTCGCGTTCTGCCGCAGTTTTTTCAGGGTCCAGGAATGAGATTTTGATCTCTTTGGAGCGAATATCGATCAGGCCGGTGTCATCCAACATATAATTGACGGAATTCAGAAGAAATTCCTTGTTTCCGTAAGTATTTCCGGTGTAGCGTTCAAAGCCGAGTTCCTGCGGAACGCCTTTCTGAAGGTCATTCTTGATCACGTCTCCATCTGAAATAACCAGCATTTTGGTGGGCTCGCTGAGGGTTTTGTCATTTTCAAGTTTGAAAGGTTTTACCCTGTTCTTATATACCGAAGTGAATTTCCCCTCCAGGAGCACAGCCAGTGGTTGCTCGCCGGAGGTATAACTGGCGAGATTGGGCTTTTTCCCAACAATTTCCAGGCTTATTTGCCGCGGAACTCCTTCCAGCTTTGTTTGTGGCGAACTACTTAGCAGGATGGTCTTTTTAATGTCATTCTTCAGTGTGTCGATGGGGCTCGCATATTCGAACTTCACCGCTTCAATATTGTTGATAATAGGATGATCGTTGGGCGAGGAGGTAAGCGGACTGTAGAACCACGGAAAAGGATTGAACCGCGTATTGTTTCCGCTGCCGGTAGCCAGAATTATGGGTGCCGAATAAATATCGTTTACCAGTTCAGGATTGATGCGTATTCCGTAGGAAAAGAAAAAATCGCCAAGATTGAGATTGCGCGGAAGGGCAAAAGCGGTACCAGAAGGATTGAAAAGACTGTCATTCTCCATGGCTACCTGGTCCACCAGCCACATCGATTTTCCACCGTTCATGCTGTACTGGTCGAGCACGTATTTTTCCTTTTCCGTGTAAGCTTCTGTAGGCTTGGCTTCAATAATGAGGTCGTAATCCTTCAGTTCCTGCAAGGTCTTCTGCGGATTTACGGCTGCGGAATCCAGTGTGAACGGCGCGATATAATAATACTGCTGAATGGTCTTTATGAAATCTGCGATCCTGGCATCGGGCAATTCGCCGTTGCCGCGCATGATGGCAATTTTCTTTTTCCGCGGATAAATAAGTCTGCTCAGGGCATCGGCGAAATCGTATTCCAGCTGCTGCACCGAATTGGTTACTCGTTCTTCATCGGTCGTCCCGATTTTGTTCTTTAAAAGCGGAATCTTAACCGTTTTCTTTCCGTAGTTGGCGATAGCCCAGGGGAAAATTATGGCCTCACTGGTCTTTCCGTTCTCCTTCACATTCACCCGGGCAGGGGTCATGCCCATTTTGTAAAATTCGCCGGCCACTTTTCTGGCATCATCTCCTTCCGCCAGAGGGTCGATAAAGTCGAATTTGATATTGGGGTTATAGGCCGCAAATTCTTCCAGCAGCTGCCCTGTTTCATTCCGAAGCCTGCGAAATTCTGGTGGAAAGTCTCCCTGGAGAAAGACGTCGATCATCACCGGTTCCTCTACATCTTCAACGATCTTGAGCGCGGCAGGGGAAAGGGTGTAACGATGATCCTGCGTGAGGTCGAATCGTTCAAAGAATTTCGAAGCCAGAATATTCAGGATCACCAGGGCGATGATGAGAAGGATCAGGGAACGATATGACTGGAATTTCTTCAAGCTTATGATTTTTTCTGAATAGACCTTAGGTTCAACTGGGTGGCTTTCAGGAAAAGTAGGATGATACTTAAAAAGTAGATCACATCCCGCGTATCCACCACGCCCCGGCTGATGCTTCGGTAGTGATAACTTATGCCGAGATATTCCAGGCCATAAGTGCTGTTTCCGAAGAAATGATAATCTGCCAGGCCTTCAAAGGCAAAAAAGCTGATAAAACAGAGGAAAACAGCGATGATAAAGGCCACGATCTGGTTAGTGGTGAGACTGGAAGAAAAAATACCTATGGCTGCATAGCAACCGGCCAGGAATAAGAGCCCGAAATAAGAACCCAAAGTCGCTCCCAGGTCGAAATTGCCTGGAGGATTTCCAAGTTGATCGATGGTAAAGACATAGAGCATGGTGGGGATAACGGCCAGGATCACGAGGATCAAAGCCCCCGCATATTTGCCCAATATCAACTGCCATAGACTCACCGGTTTTGTTAGGAGTATTTCCATGGTGCCCTGGCGTTTTTCTTCGGCAAAGCTCTTCATGGTAATGGCGGGAATAAGGAAAATAAAGATCCAGGGAGCCAGGTTGAAAAAGGGCTTCACATCGGCAAACCCGTTGTCAAGAATGTTGTAATCTCCCGAAAATACGAACAGGAAAAGTCCGCATACCACCAGAAAGATCCCGATCACCAGGTAGCCTATCGGAGAGGAAAAAAAAGATTGTATTTCTTTATTTAATATCGCCAGCACAGTTAGTTATAAGTTATCTGTTGTGAGTTATCTGTTTTTGGTTCTGGTTTACGGTTTGTAGTTCAGGGTTTTTCGTTTCAGGTTTGAAGTTTTTGGCCTTGTCTCTTGTCTCTTGTCTCTTGTCTCTTTCCTCTTTCCACTTTTGTGATAACAACAAACAATTCAGATTTCTCACTTCTCAATACTCATATCTCACATCTAAGATCTCAAGTCTATTCGCTGCTCCACACTTTATCGACGCTCCAGGCTTCTGGCCGGTCATTAAAAAAGACCTTCGTCTTTGCCCAAACTTCCTTAAAAAGCTCTGAATTTCGGTAGTTTTCAAGAGCCGCTTCGTCTTCCCAATAACTATACGTAAAAAATATATTTCTATTGTCTTTGCCCCGGTACAATTCCAGAAACTGGCAGCCTTCAAATGCGCGTATCTTATGCCGGTTTTCTTCGAAATTTGAGAGAAACTCGTCGATCTTTTCAGGAATAAAGCTCATTTTCACTATTCTTACCAGCATCTTAATTGAAATTTATGGTTACGGTATCACGGTGTTGGAGCCCGAAAAGGCTTGCGGCGCTGCCCACCGTAGAAGGATTGCTCTTGTAAATGGCCAATTCCACATATCCGCCTGAATTGAAAACAGCCAGTTTCTTTCCGTCTTCCTCTCCGCGCTTTTCCTTCTCAACATTAAAGTTGATGGCATCGCTATAGGTTTCATGGATCTCGTCCAGATTAGCCGTGCGGGCGTTTATTGTGAAATTGCGACCTTTTCCCACGCTTTCAAAAAGTTTGCGGGAAATATTGGTAATCACATTTCCGTAGTTATCAATATACAACACATGGCCAATAATCTGATTTTTCTCACTGTTGATAAGCGGCTCCACCTGTTTGAGATATTTCATTTCCCCCACGTTCTTGCCGATAACTTCCAGTGTTCCGCCGCGGGCCAGGTGACAGGCAACCTTCACGAAGACATCCAGGACAGGGAAATTTGTGCTCACTTTATCGTGAATATTGATCTCCACGATCTTCTCGGGTCTTACTTCGGAAGCGATAAGCGAGAGGATCCCGTTATTGGCGCAAATAAAATAATGGTCATCCAGCAGCACGGCCAGGTGTTTGTTCTCAGGTGTAAGTTCAGAATCTATTCCAATAATATGAATGGTGCCTGGTGGAAAGCTCCTGTAGGCATTCTTGATGATGTAGGCAGCTTCGCTGATGTGAAAAGGCGAAACCGAATGGGAAATATCAACAATTCTGATGTCTTCCAACTCACTATAAATAGCTCCTTTAACCGCTCCTGCAAAATGATCTTTTTCTCCAAAATCGGTGGTTAAGGTGATGATGGCCATACGAAATTGTTAATATTTTTTTAAAGTCCTAGTGGTTAATTTTGTGTAAGTTTGTGTAATAGCGAAGATAAATTTATTTTGGTCAATTCGCCGGAATTAGGCGAAAAAAATATGCTTTCAGGCCCCGTTCCGATTAAGAAAAATAGCGGCAGAGAAACCAGGAGCATTCAGACTTGTTCTAAATACTTAAGAGACAATGCCCTCAATCAGTTTAACCTAAAATCAAAGGCTTTTGAACGAAATCATCATCGAACTATCAGAGATCAATCCGCGGGAATTTTTCGGACAGCATAACGAGCATATCGAACTTCTAAAAAAATACTTTCCGAAGCTGAAGATTGTGGCCCGGGGCAGTAAAATTAAGGTTTTTGGTGATGAAGAAATGCTGGAAGAATTCGACAAGAGATTTCACATGCTGATGGAGCATTTCGCCAAGTATAATAAACTTGATGAGAATGTGATTGAAAGAGTGCTCACCAGCGAGAGCCGCGAAGATTATCAAACTTCCGCAGAAAGTGGGGAAGTGCTGGTTCATGGCGTGAGTGGCCGAATGATTAAAGCGCAAACGGCCAATCAACGTAAGATGGTCGAATTTTCAAGAAAAAATGACCTTGTTTTTGCCATAGGTCCGGCGGGAACCGGGAAAACTTACACAGGTGTTGCACTTGCAGTGAAAGCTCTGAAAGAGAAAGAAGTAAGGCGAATTATTCTTACCAGACCTGCGGTGGAAGCCGGGGAAAATCTTGGATTCCTTCCCGGAGACCTCAAAGAAAAGCTGGACCCATATATGCAGCCGCTATATGACGCCCTACGCGATATGATCCCACAGGAAAGACTGGATTCTTTTTTGGAAAAAGGAGTAATTCAAATCGCTCCCCTTGCCTTTATGCGAGGTCGTACCCTTGATGATGCTTTCGTAATTCTGGATGAAGCTCAAAATACCACCCATGCCCAGATGAAAATGTTCCTTACCCGGATGGGGAAAAATGCTAAATTCATCATTACGGGCGATCCCGGACAGATAGACCTTCCGGGAAGAGTGATTTCAGGATTGAAAGAGGCGCTTCTCGTATTGAAAGAAGTAAAAGGAGTAGGCATGGTGTACCTGGACGATAAGGATGTGATAAGGCATAGGTTGGTGAAGAAGATCATTGCTGCCTACAAGGAAATTGAACATACTGAAAATTAGTAATACGGAAGCCCCGCAAAGAAACTTGTGGGGCTTTTTTGAATAAAGGACAAACGAATACGCCCGATCTGTTTTCAGGTTTGGCTTCAGAAGAAATAGCATGAAGAATACGATTACGAAAACCAATTTTAATTTTCCTGGCCAGAAGAGTGTCTACAAAGGAAAAGTGAGGGATGTCTATACTCTTGAAGATGACCGTCTGCTCATGATCGCCAGCGACAGGCTTTCGGCCTTCGACGTGGTGATGCCGAAAGGTATTCCATACAAAGGGCAGATTCTCAACCAGATCGCGACGCAGATGATGAAGGCTACCAGCGATATTGTACCCAACTGGCTGGAAGCAACTCCCGATCCTAACGTGGCAGTAGGCCAGCAATGCGAGCCTTTTAAGGTGGAAATGGTTATTCGCGGTTATCTTTCTGGACATGCTGCACGCGAATATAAAGCGGGAAAAAGGTTGTTGTGTGGAGTAACAATGCCTGAAGGAATGCAGGAAAATGACAAATTTCCCACTCCAATAATCACTCCGGCCACCAAAGCTGAACAAGGCGATCATGATGAGGATATTTCAAGGGAAGAGATCATGGCGAAAGGTATTGTTTCTAAAGACGATTATGAACAATTAGAAGATTACACCCGTAAGCTCTTTCAGCGAGGTACTGAAATTGCAGAAAAACGTGGGCTGATACTGGTGGACACCAAATATGAATTCGGAAAAAATTCTTCCGGAGAGATTGTTTTGATAGACGAGATCCATACGCCTGATTCTTCGCGTTATTTCTACATAGAAGGCTATGAAGAACGGCAGCGGAAAGGGGAGCCTCAAAAACAACTTTCTAAGGAATTTGTTCGTCAATGGCTCATTGAAAACGGTTTTCAGGGAAAAGAAGGGCAGCAGTTGCCCGAAATGAGCGATGAATACATCGAAACTATTTCTGAACGCTATATTGAACTCTATGAAAATATCACCGGGGAGAAATTTCAGAAGGCCGATGTTTCCAATATTGAAAAGCGCATAGAAGAAAATGTGCTGGCATATTTGAAATAAGCTGGTCATATTTTGCAAATATAAAGCGGGATGATAGTTTTCATCCCGCTTTTTTATTGGTAGAAGTCCGTAGCTTCCTTAAAAATTATATCTTTATACTTCGGGTTCAGCAAAAAATTGAGAAAAATGATTGCAAAGGCGCGTTAAGGAACCTTTTTTAATGTCGATTTCTGAAAAATAAAGATCAATTATATAGTATTCTTAGATTATGAGTAATTACCACATCAAGCATTTAGAGGAGTATTTTCAGGTGTACCGAAAATCGGTGCGCGAACCAGAGAATTTCTGGGAAGAAGTAGCGGAAGAGCACTTCATCTGGAGAAAAAAATGGGACAATGTTTTGAGCTGGGATTTTTCCAAGCCCGAGATTAAATGGTTTGAAAATGCAAAGCTCAATATCACTGAAAACTGTATCGACCGGCATTTGCTTACCCGCGGTGATAAAACGGCCATTATCTGGGAACCCAACAATCCGGAGGAAGAGGCGCGGAATATTAGCTTCAACGAGCTTCACAGGGAAGTGAACAAATTTGCCAATGTCTTGAAGGACAATGGAATCAAAAAAGGAGATCGCATTTGCATCTACCTGCCTATGATTCCGGAACTGGCGATCGCCATGCTGGCCTGTGCCCGTATAGGGGCAATTCATTCGGTGGTGTTTGCAGGTTTTTCCTCGAAAGCACTCGCCACCCGAACCAATGACGCCGGCTGTAAGATGGTGATCACTGCCGATGGTTCTTTCCGCGGAAGCAAAACTATAGATTTAAAGGGTATTGTAGATGAAGCTCTGGAAGACTGTCCCGATGTGGAAACCGTGCTGGTCGCCAAAAGAATCAGGAGCGAGGTAACTATGAAAGAAGGAAGGGATAAATGGCTGCAGCCTTTGCTGGATAAAGCTTCCGATGACTGTGCTCCTGAAATTATGGATGCCGAAGATCCCTTGTTTATCCTCTACACCTCTGGTTCCACCGGAAAGCCCAAAGGAATGTTGCACACTACCGGTGGTTATATGGTTTATACGGCCTATACCTTTAAAAACATTTTCAGATATACCGAAAACGATGTATACTGGTGTACCGCCGATTGCGGCTGGATTACCGGCCATTCCTATATTGTGTATGGACCGCTTGCCAATGGCGCCACCACGGTGATGTTTGAAGGCGTACCTTCATATCCCGATTACGGCCGTTTCTGGGAAGTTGTAGAAAAGCATAAGGTAAACCAGTTCTATACAGCTCCAACTGCCATCAGAGCTTTGGCTAAAAAGAACCTCGATTTTGTGGAAAAACATGACCTTTCAAGCCTGAAGGTTTTAGGATCGGTAGGGGAGCCTATCAACGAAGAAGCCTGGCACTGGTTCAATGACAATATTGGGAAAAACAAGAGCCCTATTGTCGATACCTGGTGGCAAACCGAAACCGGGGGCATTATGATTTCCCCAATTCCCTATGTAACACCTTCGCGTCCTACTTATGCCACCTTGCCATTTCCGGGAATTCAGCCCGCGATCATGGATGAGAATGGTGTTGAACTGAAGGGAAATCATGTGAACGGGAGGTTGTGCATCAAATATCCGTGGCCTTCTATTGCCCGAACTATCTGGGGCGATCATCAACGATATAAGGACACCTATTTCAGTACTTTTGAGGGAATGTACTTTACAGGGGATGGCGCCCTGAGAGATGAAGTGGGCTATTACCGCATCACCGGAAGGGTAGATGATGTGATTATCGTTTCTGGTCATAACCTTGGAACCGCACCTATAGAAGATGCGATAGATGAGCATCCGGCTGTGGCTGAATCTGCGGTGGTGGGATATCCGCATGAGATCAAGGGAAATGCCCTATACGCTTTCGTGATCCTGAAGGATATTGGGGAGGTCCGTGATCGTGACAACCTGAGAAAGGAGATCAATCAACAGATTTCCGATAGGGTAGGACCTATCGCAAAACCCGAAAAGATACAGTTCGTGAAAGGACTTCCAAAAACCCGCAGCGGTAAGATCATGAGGAGAATTCTGCGGAAGATTGCTTCCAACGATACTTCCGATCTTGGAGATACTTCTACCTTGCTTAACCCCGAAGTTGTTGAAGACATTATTCAGGAAGCGAATTAAAAACAGGAAATTATATAAATATAATACAACAATGAAAAAGTTATTTCTTTTAATGAGCCTGAGTTTACTTGCTTCCGCAGCAAAGGCTCAATTGACCGACTGGGTGCCGGGAAGTGCATCTCAGCTTGAATATGTCATCCTTCCCGATGCCAAAGACAATATCGTAGGTTCTCCTTATTATGAGGATGAATTTACACCGGGCGTCATCATGATGGAAGGAAAGGAAAGCCTCAGGGCGTATCTTCGGTATAATGTGGTAGATGACCAGGTAGAGGTGAGGGTCGCTCCAAATGCTGAAAGTACCTACGTCCTGCCTAAAGATCAATCCATCTCATACAAACTAAAGGATTATGTCTATAAGTTAAGGCGGGTTACCACTGATGAAGGTATAGGGATTGAGGGCTATTTCATGGATTACTATTCCGGAGAGAAAGCCAGTTTCTATGCCAAGCCTACCGCCAGAGTTATAAGACCCCGCCGGGAAAGTACAGCATTTAACGATCGGACTTCTTTGAGAAGGGATGTCTTTATCGATTATTATCTGGTGCTGGAAAACCGGCCGCTGATTCATGTAAAACTAAAAGAGAAAGATTTTAGGAAAGTTTTGGAAGATGCTCCCGGGATGAAAGAATACTTTAGTGAGAATAAAATCAAGGATGAAGCCGATGTGGTTCGCATGCTTCGTTATTATGAGGCGCAACAGCAGGCATAGCTCGCTAAGCTTCATAAAAAAAGACGCCATTTCTGACGGAGATGGCGTTTTTTATTTTAAAAAAGATCCTTCAGTTTGAGACGGGAATCTTTTTTTAGTCTGCCCAGGATCTTCAGGAAAGCTATGGCTGTGATGAAAGCATCTCCGGCGGCGGTGTGCCTGTCGCGGGTATCAATGCTGTAGGCTTCGGCTATTTCATCAAGGGTATAGCCTCTGTCGCGGTTTACCAGGTTAGAATTAATGCGGGTTCTTCGGTAAAGCACCCCGGTGTCTAGTACTGTATTTTTCAGCTTCGGAAGTTGCAGCCGCCTTAGCGCCTCGTTGATCATCCTGATATCGAAAGAGGCATGATGGGCCACGAGAATGGAATTTCCTATGTAATTCAAAAATTCCCTGATGGCCTTTTCTTCAGAAATCCTGGGGGTCTTCTCATTCTTTAGAATTCCATGGATCTCTACGGTCTCGGGATTAAATTCTTCCTGTTCGAGATATACCTCAAAGGCAGAGTTCACTTCTATGGTGTTACTGCTAATTTTTACAGCACCAATACAAAGCATACGGTCTTTCCTTGGATGAAAACCGGTGGTTTCGGTATCAAGAACTACAAAAGTGCTCTCCTCTGCAAAAGTCGGAGGTTCTGCTTTGAATTTTTGTTCGTACTCCTGCCAGTATTCGGGCAATTCACCCTGTTTTTTTCTGAATAAGTCAAAAATCATAAAAAGGTGCCGATTTCATAACGGAATTTGATGAGCTCCTGCACTTCCTTAATTGTCTTAAAGCAACGCTTCAGCTTCATTCGTTCTTCCTTGGTGAGTTGATCGAGTTCGATATATCTTCCACTATCCCGATGTTGCAAACCATGCCTGGTCCTAAATTTGAGAAGGGCTTTGGAGGTATAGGAGCAGGAGAGGAAGAGTTCCTTGTTATTTGGTTCCAGCTGTGCCAGTTTTTCGAAACGCTCGGCAGTATTGCTAATGTTCTTGATTCTATGTGCCAGGGCCAATATACGTCCCGCGTCGGTGATGGGCATGAGACCTCGCTTTTTGAGGTCGAAAAAATCCTTTTTTCCACCCCCTGGTTCCACGAGAAATTGCCGGAAGAATCCTAGAGGAGAAGGATTCCTAAGGGCGCTGGTGGTGAGCATCGAAAGGAATTTTTTGTTGTTTTCCGTCAGGGAAAAGATATGCTCGGTAAGGGCATTCATCAGCCTTACGTCTCCATAGGAAATATCGTAATCGAAAAAAATGGAACACAGCAGAATTTCGTCGCTGCCCGGCTGATTGATCCACCTCGAAAACTGTTGTTTCCATTCACTCAGACTCAGGCAATACCGGGGATTTTTTGCCATCATATCGGCAGGGCAAAACTCATAGCCAATAATATTTAGCCGCTTGTTTACTTTTTTCGCCAGTTCCAGGAAATACCTGCGGGTTTCTTCCAGGTCTTCGGGAGGCACATCCTCAAAAATGATAGCGTTGTCCTGATCAGTATGCAGCAATTGTTCTTTTCTGCCCTGGCTGCCCAGGCTAAGCCACGCGAAATCTGTAGGTGTGGGTGTACCTAATTTTGTGATGCAGCGGGAGACGACTCTTTTTATTGTAGCATCATTTAACTCGAAAATAATCTTAGAAGTGTGGGTGAGTGGTATGTTTTGGTCGAGATATCCCTTTAGCAAAAGGTTTACCTTATGTCTTATTTTTTTGAGTTCTTTGGTACTGCTGGAACGTTTTATCGCCTTCATTAGTACCGAAGGACTGTGTCCCTCCGAAACCATAATGTCGTGTTCTGAAAGAATACCCTGCACCTCTGAATTTGGGGTGCCGTCTAGTGTGATGCAAATATGATTGATCCTGTGCTTCATCATGGTGAGCTGGGCCTGGGCAATGGTGAGGCCTTTCGGATAGCAGATTACTGGTGAGCTCATCACTTCAGACACCGGCATATCTACAGAAAAAATTCCTGAAGCGACCATATTCCTGAAATCTTCATCGGTCACAATCCCGATGGGAAGATTATTCTCGGTCACCAAAACCGAGCCTATCCTTTTTCTGCTCATGAGCCTTGCTGCCTCTTTGATACTGGTATTTGGGCTGGCAGTAATGATCCTTTTTGTAACCGGCGCAGGCTGCAACTCGAAAAGTCCCGAAGGCTGTGTCACCTGCAGGTCGTTCTCTGAGAATAATTTTCCTTTATGTTCGGTGGAATAAGGATTTCGGGTATTGGAGGCAAAGCTCTGAATAAGGAAATTCACCACTCCGGCATTACTTTCAGTCACCGGTTTAAAGGCTTCAATAGGAATTCCGTAGAGAATGCTCTCTTCTTCTGTTTCGGCACTCAGCATGTAATTCTCCTGGGCAAAGAGCGGCCGCAAACCAAAGATATCTCCTTCATCGCATTCATCTACGGTTTCACTCTCTCCGTTCTCTTCCTTTTGAAGGGCTACCGCCCCTTTGTTGACCACGTAAAACTGATTATGACCTTTTTCACCTTTTTTGAAGATTTGTTTTCCTTTTTCAAGATAAATCACCTTCACTTCTTCGGAAATGCTAAGAAGCTGTGCCTCGTCTATGAGATCGAAAGGGGGGAACTCCTGAAGGAAATCGGCAATGCGGGCCGCAATCGTATTTTTCATAATGCTAATTTATGAAAGCTGCCGATTTCTTCGGATGGTTTTTTCCGTAGTTTGCGAGGGTCAAATCTCGATCTCGTATTCCTGAATAAGCTTCAGGATTACTTTTTCGGTTGCGCTCAGGCTGGCATAATCTTTTTCTTCATCGGCTTTTACTTTTTTAAAGTAAGGCACGATATCCCCGTTTTCGTAAGATTCTACCACCTTCGGATGCACGTAATAGCTGCGGCAAACAGATCTTGTGTTTCCCAGCCCCGAGGCAGCCGCATCATAGGCCTGGAGGATATTCTTTTTATTTTCCTTCTCATCTTCTGTGTATCCAATCTGCCGCAGGGTTTCAAAAAAGATCTTGGTGGCCGACCACGTTCTGAAATCCTTCGCTGAAAATATCTCGCCGCTTATTTCGTGAATATATTCGTTCACCATGCCGCTGTCGATGGCCTGTTTTTTCCCATTTTCATCAAAGAACTTAAAGAGCTCCCAACCTGGAATATCTTCGCACTGGTTTACCAATTTGGTGAGTTTTCGGTTTTTTACGCTCACCGAATGTTCTTTTCCGCTTTTCCCGACGAACTCGAATTGTACCGTATTTTTATAAGTTTTAACATGACGGGTACGGAAGGTAGAAAGGCCATAGGTCTTGTTCTGCTTCGCATAATAGTCATTTCCAATCCTGATATGGGTTTCTTCCATCAGGCGGATCACCAGGGCCAATACCTTGCGCTGCGACATCTGGGGGAGATCAAGATCTTTGTCTACCTGTTTCCTGATTCTTGGCAGTACCTTTCCGAAGGCAGCCATTTTGAAGAATTTTGTTTGGTTTCTTATTTTACTCCAGTGGGGATGATACATGTATTGTTTCCGCCCTTTTTCGTCCCGCCCCACTACCTGTAAGTGTCCTTTTTCAAGGTGAGAGATGCGAACCTCTTTCCAGGCCGGCGGGATCACGAGTTTCTTTATACGATCAATAAGATTGGAATCAGAGATCTTTTTTCCTTCCCTTAAATAGATGAAACCCCGGCCATTTCGGCGGCGCTCAATGCTGAGATGATCTTCAGAAACATAGATGAGATTAGCTAATTCCACGGCTTCGTCTGGGTTCTTGATTAGCGTATCTACTTCATTGGGAGAAATGGTCATCTCTTTTTTTCTAAAGATAACGGGAATCAGACTGCGCCGGTAATAAAGATTTGTGAAAGTTGAATTAAAGAAAAATAAAAACTCCCTTGCAGAATACCTGCAAAGGAGTTATTTCTTGTTGAGCGATATCTACTATTTAAAATAGCTGAAGGTCTCGCCATTTTTTATTTGCAGTACACTTTCATAGATAAGCTTTATCACATTTTCCACGTCATTCTTGTGCACCATTTCTACAGTAGTGTGCATGTACCGCAGGGGCAGGGAGATCAATGCCGAAGCTACACCGCCATTACTGTAGGCAAAAGCATCGGTATCGGTTCCTGTCATTCTGGAGGCGGCCATGCGCTGGAATGGTATTTTCTTCTTTTCGGCAGTTTCTATGAGTAATTCCCTCAGCCGGTTCTGCACCGCAGGGGCGTAGGAGATCACCGGCCCATCGCCAATCTTGGCAAGCCCATTGGTCTCTTTTTTAATCATAGGTGTCGTGGTGTCATGAGTAACATCGGTCACTATCGCCACGTTAGGCTTGATGCGCTGGGTGATCATTTCGGCGCCGCGAAGTCCTATTTCTTCCTGAACCGAATTGGTGATGTAAAGACCAAAGGGCAGTTTCTTCTTATTGTCCTTCAAAAGTTTTGCTACCTGGGCCACCATAAAGCCGCCGATACGGTTGTCGAGTGCGCGGCAAACAAACTTGTCCTTATTTAGTACAAAGAATTCATCGGGGTAGGTGATCACACAGCCCACATGCACTCCCAGTTTTTCTACTTCTTCTTTAGAAGTGCATCCCACATCAATAGTGATATTGTCTAATTTTGGGGCCTGTTCTTTTTCCTTATCGCGGGTGTGTATAGCGGGCCAGCCAAAAACGCCGGGAACGATGCCGTTCTTCGTGTGGATATTCACTCGTTTTGAAGGCGCAATCTGATGGTCACTTCCACCGTTTCTTATAACATAAATAAGTCCATCGTCGGTGATGTAGTTCACATACCAGGAAATCTCATCGGCGTGCCCTTCAATAACCACTTTAAATTCTGCTTCAGGATTGATCACCCCAACAGCAGAGCCGTAGGTATCGGTAATAAATTCATCTACATAAGGCTTCAGGTATTCCATCCACAATTTCTGCCCTTCCCACTCATATCCTGTGGGAGCGGCATTGTTGAGGTATTTTTCGAGGAAGTCCATCGACTTATCATCCAAAATATTATTTTTCTCCATATCTGTAAATTTGACACGAATTTAGTAAGAATTAAATACATGGCAGCCGGAGATTCATTAATTTTGGAATGGTTTTGGCTGAAGTCAGAATGAATTTTAAGATAGCTTTGTGAAGAGGATTTTATTAGGAATATTATTAATGATGGCAGGGGGCATGTATTCACAGGAGAATACGGCTGAGACTGATACTGTTCAGAAAAAATATATGATCATCGCAGGAGATTCCATTCCGCGGGAGGCCATAGATCTGGATGAAGTGATTATTCTTAAGAAGCTGCATTTCAGATCTCTTGAAGAAAAGCGCCGCTACCTCATTCTGCGCCGCAAGACGCGAAAGGTGTACCCGTACGCCAAACTGGCTTCCGACAGATTGGTGCAGCTCAATAGCAGGTTGGACCAGATCAAGTCGCGTCATGCCCAGAAGAAATACACCAAGATTGTTCAGGATTATATAGAAGATGAATTCTCTGCAGAGCTCAAAAAACTTACCCATACCGAAGGGCAGATCCTTGTGAAACTCATCTATCGTCAAACCGGCGTCACTGCTTTTGATCTTGTGAAGGATCTCAAAAGCGGGTGGAGGGCCTTTTGGTACAATACCACCGCGAGTCTTTTTGATATCTCCCTAAAGGAAGAATATCATCCCGAGAGCAATGAAGAGGATTACCTTATAGAAGATATTCTTCAGCGTTCATTTCAGTCAGGTGTGTTGGAACCCCAGGCCACGGCTCTCGATTTCCATTATCTCGAGCTTACCGACAAGTGGCATAATTCCAATACCCGTACCAAGTAGTATAAGGGCGTTGCGCCTTCCGTTGGTCGGCGCCGGGCCATTCGCTGTATCCTTTGCCGGGCGTAATTCGATTCGTGTATATAAGGAGAGAGGAGAAAGGTTGAAATTCCCGGAATTTTGACCTGCTTTAAAATTCGCCCACCAAAGGGATGCCGCTGCTGTCCCTAACGCAAAAAAAGTTTGGAAGCTAAATAGCGTTACTTCAATTAGTTGTAAAACTATTTTCAAAAACGCCTCAAAAACTTTAAATTTAAGCTTGCTTAAACTAAAAACCCCTGTATATTTGCAGCCGCTTAAGCAACGAGGGTGACCTTGAAATAAGCTAAGCGGCGTTCTTTAAAAAACCTGGTTTTCGATGATTTTGGAGGGAGTTATTTTCTGAAGAGATTGCCTAAAAAAATTTTCAAAAAAAGTTTTGCGGAAGTCGAAAAAAAGGTTGTAAGTTTGCACCCGCTTTGAG
>JBAWAB010000142.1:0-43599 GCA_049589035.1 Salegentibacter sp. | reverse complement strand
CCACTCAAATGATGGAAACTATGATCACCAGCCTTACCCCAACCAGGGCAGAGGTGAACGATGTAGCAAACTCGGTAATGGACGGTGCCGATGCCGTAATGTTGAGTGGAGAAACTTCAGTGGGGCAGTATCCCGTTCAGGTGATCGAGAAAATGTGCCAGATTCTTGAAAGTGTTGAGAATTCACCTCTTATCAAGGTACCACACGACCCACCACACGTTCGTACCAAAAGATACATCACAAAGGCTGTTTGTTACCACGCGGCACACATGGCCAACGAAATTAAGGCGAAAGCAATTTGTACCCTTACCAATAGTGGTTACACAGCTTTCCAGATCTCTGCATGGAGGCCTGAATCGCACATTCTTGTGTTCACCTCTAATAACAGGATTCTATCTCAGTTGAGTCTGCTTTGGGGAGTGAAAGCCTTCCATTACGACAAGTTTGTAAGTACCGACGATACGATCGATGACATTAACAGGATTGCTAAGGAAGTAGATTATGTTGTTCAGGGAGATTTTGTGATCAACCTGGCCGCAATGCCTATTTCTGAAAAGGGAATGGTAAATACCCTGCGCGTTTCTGAAATTCATTAAGAATATTACCCTTCCATTATTTTTCTGAAGCCACGGATTCTTATTCGTGGCTTCTTTTTTCTTCAGAATTCAAACTTCAGCTGCACGATAATCTCCTTTTTTTCTTCTTTTTGCGCTGCTTTATCGGTATTGAGATTGGAAAGTGAAATTCCCAGCAATCTCACCGAATCCTTCATCTTTTCCTGGTACAGCAATTCCTGTGCAATTTCCAGGATCAGTTCTTTACTCGAGATATAATAGGAGATGGTTTTACTGCGGGTCTGGAGGGTAAAATCGCTATATTTGATCTTCAGGGTGACTGTCTTTCCGGCCACCTTGCTCTTCTTGAGGCGGCGTTCAATTTCCTCGGCGATATTTTCCAGCCTTTCCAGCATAAATACTTCGGAAGAAATATTCTCATTGAAGGTTCTTTCGGCACCAAGCGATTTTCTGATGCGGTTGGGCTTTACTTCGCTTAAATGAATTCCGCGGACGACATTGTAATAATATTCGCCACTTTTTCCGAAGTTTTCGTTGAGAAAATCCAGACTTTTTGCCTTCAGATCTTCACCGGTAAAAATACCGAATCTGTACATTTTTTCCGCCGTCACTTTTCCCACGCCATGAAATTTCCTGATCTCGAGCTTTTCGAGAAATTCCTCTACTTCTTCGGGGTTTACCGTCTTCTGGCCATTGGGTTTGTTGTAATCGCTGGCAACCTTGGCAATGAATTTATTGATAGAAATTCCGGCTGAAGCATTCAGGCCGGTTTTCTCTTTGATCTTTGCACGGATTTCCCTGGCAACGAGTGTGGCGCTGGGATTTCCTTTTTTATTTTCGGTCACGTCGAGGTAAGCCTCGTCCAGGGAGAGCGGTTCCACGAGATCGGTATATTCCAGGAAAATGCTCCGGATGCGCTGTGAAATTTCGCGGTAACGCTCAAACCTTGGCTTCACAAAGATAAGATGCGGACAGTTGCGCTTTGCAATGACGCTGCTCATGGCACTTTTTACTCCAAATTTACGCGCCTCATAGCTTGCGGCACTCACAACGCCACGTTGGGAGCTTCCGCCCACGGCAATGGCTTTTCCGCGTAATTCGGGATTGTCGAGCTGCTCTACCGAGGCATAGAAAGCGTCCATATCTACATGTATGATCTTGCGGAGCTGTTGCATGCTGCAAATTTACACAAACGGCCGGGCCTTACCTTTTCCTTAACTCAAAAGTGGCCCGGAAAGACTTATATTTGAGTAGGTCTTGCATTTTAAATCCTGAAATTATGAAGAAAACGGCTATTTTATTGGGAGCAACAGGACTTACTGGAAATATTCTGTTGCACCGCTTATTGAACGATGAACGTTACGAAAAGCTTATTCTCTTCTCGCGCAGTACTACGGGAATTGTCAACCCAAAGATCGAGGAGCACCTGATCGATCTTTTTTGGTTGAAAAATGAAAAGGAAAAGTTCCGGGCCGATGAGGTCTATTGCTGTATCGGAACAACCAAAAAGAAAACTCCCGACGAGAATACATACAGGATGATCGACTACGGAATTCCCGTTACTGCCGCTAAACTGGCTGCGGAAAATGGAATTCCCACCTTCGTGGTCATGTCAGCTATGGGCGCCGATGCCAATAGCCGGATGTTCTACAACCGAACAAAGGGTGAGATGGAACGCGATGTGCGTGCGACCAATGTTGAACATACGTATATTCTGAGACCATCGCTTATTGCCGGAGATCGCGATGAAAAACGACTTTTTGAGGGAGTGGCAAAAGGCGGAATGAAACTTCTCGACAAGGTTTTGACAGGTTCCCTGAAAAAATATCGCTCTATTCATCCTGAAACTATCGCCAAAGCTATGATCTTTGCAGCCAATGAAGGCTACGGAAAAAAGATCATTGAATCTGACAAAATTCAGGAACTTGCAGAAGAAGCCGATCTGAAGAACTACTACCATGACTGAAATTGAAAAGAAATTCCTCGTCTTATCCGATGTCTTTAAAGATGAGGCTTCAGGAAAGACGAAGATCCTGCAGGGTTATTTGAATTCAGATCCTGAGCGTGCCGTTCGGGTGCGCACCAAAGGGGACAGGGCTTTTATTACCGTTAAAGGAATTTCTAATGATAGTGGCATGAGCAGGTTTGAATGGGAAAAAGAGATTGACCCTGAAGAAGCTGAAGCTCTCATTGCACTTTGTGAGCCCGGAGTCATTGAAAAGATCAGGTATGAGGTGGAGTTGGGCGATCACACCTTTGAAGTGGACGAATTCTGCGGGGATAATGAGGGGCTTATTCTTGCTGAAGTCGAACTGAATTCGGAGGAGGAAGAATTTGAAAGACCCGACTGGTTAGGTGAAGAAGTAACCGGAGACAAACGCTATTACAATTCACAATTGAGCAAGTATCCATACAAAGACTGGAAAAAAGAAGCGTTATGAGTAACCGATTTAGAATTCTGGGTATGGCCCTGCTCTTAACTGGCTGTGACCAACCCGTAACAAAATCCAAAGAGATACCCGCAAAGGGAAAGGAGGAAGCCGAAATTCAGGATTCGCTGCCCGATCTTAAAAGCAGGTCGGAAGAATTAATGAAACAAGGTTATCAAACTTTCATCTATAATGAGGGCGACACTACCTTCCTGATGCAGCAATATTATATGGTTTTCCTGAAAGCCGGAAAAATCCGCAGCCAGGATTCCGCAGAGGCTGCACAACTTCAGAAAAAGCATCTGGAACATCTGGGACGAATGGCCCGGGAAGGCTATGCCAGCTTAATTGGCCCCTTTGGAGATGATGGCGAAATAAGAGGAATTGTAGTTTATAATACTCCCACTCAACAAGAAGCCGACAGTCTTGCTAAGCTTGATCCCATGGTAAAGTCGGGTAGACTCGAAGTGGAGGTTCATCCCTGGTGGGCAGCTAAAGGTGGTAAATTAAATTAGAACGCTGCTCCTGAATTCTAGGTGTCCAATGATTTTGGTCTCCCACCCATTGATCTTTTTTTATTCTTCTAAGTAGTTCCTTTCGTTGTTCAGATAGGAATCTACGCTTTCTACTGCGGAAAGGCTAAGCGCCAGGCTCAGGTATACATCGGTCAACCAGTGAGCACCCGCCCAAAGCCGAGAAGCCGGAGCAATGGAAGCAATACCCATAATTGCCATTTTCACAGAGGGATCTGAAAAATCTTTGCTGATGGCGTAGCCGGTTGTAAAGGAAAGGATGGAATGACCTGACGGAAAACTGTAATAATTCTGCTTATTCGTAAACGGCTGAAAACTGGCTTTGCCTTCTTCTTTGTAGGGTCTGGCCCTGCCGATGGTTTTTTTGCTGATGGTCTGGACAAGTCCGGCTGCAGAGGCTGCGGTCAATAGGCGAATTCCGGTGCGCCTGAAGCTTTCGTTTTCGGTCATGATTCCGAAGAGATACAGAGCCAGGTTGAGCGGGTAATTGATCTCCGGGCTGCCGTAATACCAGCCAAAATCCTTCACAGGTTGCGGAATATATTTTTCCTGTTTCCTGAACCAGCGGCTGAACTCTTCATCAAAACTGAACAAAACAGCAACTCCCGAAAAGATCAGCAAAGCAGCCATCATTTCCTTCTTTTGCCAGTGTAATGGCCGTGCGTAGGTCTTTTTGAAACCGCCGCCAAGGCTCTTTCTGTCATACCTCAATTTTTTGCTAATGGAAGCGGAATGCTGGTTGTTCCTTCTGATTTTTCGGCTAAGGAGCCAGCCACCAAAAGCCGCGATGGAAGAGAGGAAAACAGCTTTTCCGAAGGCATTCCTCTTTTTGCGCATTTCTGTGTTCATTTCTCCTCCTTTACCTTCTTAAAATAAGGAATTCCGAAAAGGAAGGCATACAAGGTTTTCTTAAAGAATGCCCGAAACAAAACAGCCCCGGCTTTAACAAAGGCCGGGGCTGTTCCCTTCAACAATTAACAAACGTAAACCAACTATTGCCATCCACCGCCAAGGGCTTCATACAGCTCTACTATTGATTTCAACTGATTGAATTCGGCGTTAATAAGCCTTAATCTTGAATTGAGTGCATTCTCGCGTGCGGTTAATACTTCCAGGTAATTCGCCAGACCGTTGTTCAACAGTTCCTGGGAATAGTCCGAAGCTTTTTGATAGGCCCCAAATTCTTTGGTTTTCACTTCTATTTGGTCGGTGCTCGCCTGGTAGTTGTAGAGCGCGTCCGAAACTTCTTTTCCCGCGGTGAGGATCGATTGCCTGAAATTGAGCAAAGCTTCCTGCTGTCTCGCCTGTGCAGCCTCATATTGGGTCCTGATCCTTCTTCCCTGAAGAATGGGTTCAGCAAGGGAGCCGGCCAGATTGGCAAAAAGCGAGTTCGCGTTGAACAGGTCTTTCAGGTCAAGGCTTTGGAATCCGCCAGATGCCGAAAGTACCAGCGAAGGATAGAAGTTGCTTTTCGCAACATTGGTTAGTTCAAAGGCGTTTACCAGGTTGTATTCGGCTGCGATTACATCAGGTCGGTTTCTTAAAAGCTGCGCAGGAACACCCGTGTGAAGCGGAGTGCTGATCTCCTGATCCTGCAGCTCCCCACGGTCGATCTGCTGAGGCGCGGTACCGAGCAGGATAGAAAAACTGTTCTCCAGGAGCCTGATCTCATTGTTAATGTCGATCAAAAGGGATTGAGCAGAGTATAACTGCGCTTCGGTTTGCTGTACGCCCACTTCAGTTACATTCCCCGCCTCCTTTAGAGCCTTGGTGGTTTCCAGGCTTTTGCTGCGGGTATTTATGGTTTCAAGAGTGATGCGCTTTTGCTCATCCAACATCAGCAACTGGTAATAGGTGATGGCGATATTGGCGATCAGGCGGGTCTTTACAGCTTTATGCGCTGCAACAGTTTGCAGGTAATCGGCCTGCAGAGCCCTTTTATTACTGCGAATCTTGCCCCAGATGTCTGCTTCCCAGGAAAGGTTACCGGTCACGTCGTATTGTGTAATATTTCCGTTGAAAAAAGAACCAAACTGGCTATTCTTTGACAGGATCTGGTGGTTCACATTCGCGCCGAGGTCGAGTGTCGGCAGATAACCGGCTTTTCCCTGCTTCACATAAGCTTCGGCGGCCAGCATCTGCTGAATTGCGATCCTGATGTCGATATTGTTTTCCAGCCCTTCCTCTATATAGGACTGAAGCCTGGGATCGGTAAACATCTCCCTCCAGGAAACTTCAGCCATATTGAGGCTGTCCTGTGGGAGCAGATCGGTTCTGTAATTTTCGGTCTTTACCACATCGGGACGTTCATATTCTTTGGCCGCGAAACAGCTTACAAGGAGAAGCGGCGTAACGGCTAAGATCAGGAATGAATATATTCGGCTGCTTTTCATTCTATTCAATTTCTTTAATGTTTTCATCATTTTCGGGGGTTGGTGCGCCGGTCACTTTTTCCTGTAGCCACTGGAAGGCCACAAAAAGGGTAGGGATCACAAAGATACCAAGTATAGTTCCGAAGAAGAGTCCTCCTGCAGCACCTGTTCCGATAGAGCGGTTTCCTTCTGCGCCTACCCCGCTGGCCAGCACAAGTGGCATCAACCCAAGAATAAAGGCAAAGGAAGTCATAAGGATTGGCCTTAGCCTTACTTTTGCACCTTCTACGGCGGCTTCTACAAGTCCCAGGCCGTGGCGTCGCCGTTGAATGGCAAATTCCACGATCAGAATGGCGTTTTTCGCCAGCAATCCGATGAGCATGATCAGCGCAATCTGGAAATAAATGTTATTCTGCAGTCCCATTGACCAGGTAGTAAAATAGGCTCCGGCAACTCCCAGAGGTAGTGAAAAGATTACCGCGAATGGAAGCAGATAGCTCTCATACTGTGCTGCCAGAAGGAAATACACAAACAGGATACTTAGCATAAAGATAATGCCGGCTTGTCCTGCGGAAGCGATCTCCTCTCGTGTCAATCCTGAAAATGCGATATCGTATCCCGATGGCAAAGATTGATCGGCCACCTCACGAATGGCTGAAATTGCATCCCCGGAGCTATACCCTGGCGCAGTGGTCCCGTTTACAGTAACGGCGTTAAAGAGGTTGAATCTGTTGACGGTTTGAGGGCCATAAACCCTGTTAAGGCTTACAAACTGAGAAACCGGTGCCATCTCTCCGCCGGGTGTTTTTACATAAATACTGTTAAGACTCTCCTTGTCGCTACGGTCTTCTGGAAGGGCCTGTACAAAAACCCGGTATTGTTTTCCAAAGCGGCTAAAGTCGCTGGCGTAATATCCACCAATATAGCCCTGCATGGCCTTCAGAATATCACTGATCGAGATTCCCGCTTCCTTGGCCTTGGCTATGTCAATGTCTAATTGCAGCTGCGGAAAATCTGTGCTGAAAGAGTTCGAGGCAAAAGCCACTGATGGCTGCTGATTCAGTTTTCCGACGAAAGCAGAAGCGGTTTTGTCCAATTCGGTCAATTTCCCGCCCGTCTTGTCCAGCACCTGCAACTCAAAACCATCGGCACTACCAAAGCCGGGTACACTCGGAGGTGTGAAGAACAGAATTTTGGCATCGCTGATAGCGGCGGCTTTTTGGTTCAGTTTTTTAATAATTCCCTGCACCGAAGTTTCATCGGTTTCCCGCTTGCCCCAGTCTTCAAGAATAATGAAGCCCATGGCATAGGAACTTCCTGAACCGGAGAAGAAGTTCCTCCCACTTATCATGGAAGCAGTTCGTATTCCATCGATTTCCTTCATTTTGTCGTAAAGGGTTTCGGCCACACGTTGGGACCGGTCGAGGGAAGCACCTGCGGGAAGATCAATATTGACAAAGATCACGCCGCGGTCTTCGGAAGGCACAAAACCTGAAGGGATCGTGCTGTCGGCCCAGAAAATACCTGCTACGGCGAGGCCCAGGGCTAAGACCGGGATCCACTTATGTCTCATCAAGAAACTCAGGGAGCGCACGTATTTTTTTCTGGTAGCTCCAAATCCTGCGTTGAAGGCGATGTAAAAGCGCTCCAACAGATTTTTCTTTTTATCCTTTTCGTCCTTCGGTGGTTTGAGGAAAATGGCACAAAGCGCCGGGCTCAGCGTCAAAGCATTCAGGGCAGAAATCAGGATCGCAATGATCAGGGTAACCCCAAATTGTTCGTAGAATACGCCCGATGGTCCTTTGATAAAAGTAATAGGAATAAACACGGCAGCCATTACCAGCGTAATGGATATAATGGCTCCGCTAATTTCTCCCATAGCCGAAACCGAGGCTTTTTTAGGGTCTTTCTCCCCGCCTTCGAGCTTGGCGTACACGGCTTCAACTACCACAATGGCATCATCAACCACGATCCCAATGGCAAGCACCAGCGCAAATAAGGTGAGCAGGTTGATCGAATAGCCCAATAATCCCAGGAAAAAGAAGGTTCCGATGATAGAAACCGGCACCGCGATGGCCGGAATAAGTGTAGATTTTATATCCTGAAGGAAAATAAACACCACTAGAAAAACCAGTAGAAAAGCTTCAATTAGCGTAGATTTCACCTTCTTGATGGAGGCGGTCAGGAATTTATTGGTGTCGTAGTTAACCAGATATTCGATCCCGGGAGGAAAATCCTGCTGCAGCTCGTCCATCTTGTCATAGATCTTTTTAATGATCTCCTGGGCATTGGATCCCGGCGTCTGAAAGATCCCGAAGTTGATGCCGGGATAGCCTTTAGACCTGGAAACAGATGAAAAGTTGAAGGCATCTAGTTGCACTTTGGCGACGTCTTTTACCCGTAGAAATTTTCCGTTGTCCAAGGCTTTGATGATGATATCGCCATATTCTTCAGCCGTTTTGTAGCGGCCTTTGTATTTGATCACATACTCAAAAGATTCCCCCGAATTCTGCCCCAGCGAACCTGCCGCGGCTTCAAGGCTCTGCTCATTGATGGAGTTAATGACATCGGTGGGAGTAAGGCCGTAATTGGCCATTTTTGTGGGATCTAACCAGATGCGCATGGAATAATCGCGTCCTCCGAAAACATTCACAGCACCCACGCCATTGATCCGTTGGAGTTCTGGTTTTATATTGATGTTGAGGTAATTCTGAACAAAGGTGGCATCATACTCCGGATTTTTAGAGTATAAGGCGGCATAAAGAAGTGCCGAATTTTGCTGTTTTGAGGTGATAACCCCGGCACGAACAACTTCCGAAGGTAAAAGAGCGTTGGCCCGCGCAACCCTGTTCTGCACGTTCACTGCGGCGATGTCGGGATCTACGCCTTGTTCGAAGAATACCTGAATACTGGCACTGCCGTCATTACTCGCGCTGGAAGTGATATATTTCATTCCTTCAACCCCGTTGATCTGTTCTTCAATAGGAACGATCACACTTTCAAGGATAGTCTCGGCGTTGGCCCCGGGATAAGAAGCGGAAACCTGCACTGTTGGCGGTGCGATATCGGGATATTGGGTAACCGGCAATTCCTGAATTCCCAGAATTCCCAGTATGACCAGGATAATGGAGATAACGGTGGAAAGAACCGGTCTTTCAATAAATTTCTTTAGCATAATTCCTATTTAAAAACTGTATCAAATGAATTGAGGATGCTGTCCATAGCCACAGGCTGGGGCTTGATCTTCATTCCCGGGCGCACCTTGCTCACTCCGTTAGCCAGAATGACTTCGCCTTCGTCAACTCCTTCTTTGATCACATAAAGTTTTCCGGCTTCGTCCTGGACTTCTACGGCATGGCTGGCAAGGCTATCATTCTGCACCTTGTAAACCAGTTTTTTTCCCTGTTGTTCAAAGGTTGAAACTGCGGGGATCACAATTGCATTTTCATAGGTTTTGGGGACGAGAACGGTGCCGCTGCTTCCGTTGCGCAATAGTCCGGTGGAATTGTCGAAAAGCGCCCGGAAAGTCACTGTTCCGGTCTGCGGGTCGATATCTCCCGAGATAGTCTCGATCGTTCCTTTGTTGGAATATTCTTCGCCGTTTGCCAATAGCAACTTTACCGGCGGCAGGTTTTTGATCTTTTCTTCCTGGGTTTTTCCTTCAGCATTCTGAATAAAATTCAGGAAGTCTTTCTCATTCATTGAAAAGTAAGCATACACTTTTTCTATGGAAGAGATCCTGGTGAGAGGCTTGGGATCCTGAGGCGTGGCCAGCGCACCTTTCCTGTAACTGATGGAACCCACAACACCATTTACCGGGCTTTTAACGTTAGCATAGCCAATATTGGCAGCGATACTGTTGTAATTGCTCTTTGCCTGCTCCAGTTTAGCTTTGGCGGTTTCCAGCTGCACTTCGCTGATGATGTTCTTCTCCACCAAAGGCTTCAGTTTATTAACCTCCACCTGGGCAGCATTTACATTAGCTTTGGCGGCGGCAGCATCCTGGTTGAGAGATTCGGTTTCAAGCTTGAACAGTATCTGTCCTTTTTTAACTTTTTCGCCTTCATCTACGAGAACTTCCCGGATGTATCCCGGGATCTTCGGCCTTACTTCACTGCTCACTTCGCCTTCCAGGCTTGCGGGATACCTGCTGTAGGTAGTAACGGTACGCCTTTCAACCTTCACTACGGGAAAAGGTGAAACCTGCGATGCAGCCTGAGCCTTAGAATTATCGGCTGAATCTTTACAGGCTGTGAAAGACAGCATGAGCCCAATCGCAATAAAAGGGACGAGATATTTATTCATCTTGTAAATGTTTATTGATAATTTTTTCTTTTAGTTTTTTGATGTTTTCACCTGCAAAATGGATGAAGTCAAGATACTCCCGATGGAATTCCAGATCGAATTTATCTTCTTTCTTCGGAAGTTCTTTGTTGGCGGCTTCCTTGTAGCTAAGGATGTCCTCGTGGATCTCCCGCTGAATTTTCCAGTTTTTTAGCATCTCGTCCATCACCTGCACCAGGTTGTTCGGGTGCACGATGAAATAGCGCTTACGGTCGCCGGGTTTGGTGAAATAGCCGGCTTTGCCATTGGCCTGAAGGGTATTGAGGTGCGTGCAGATGGTGCTCTTACTGGCATTGAGTGAAGTGACCAGTTCTTCAAAAGTGATCCCTTTCCTGCCAGTGAGAATAAGGGTGGCAAAGATACGTGCTGCCAGGGGAGCCAACTGCTCCTGACTTTCCATATACACCCCAAGACGTTCAATCAAATGCTCTTTCTGCTCGTCTAAATCTTT
The DNA here is from genome assembly GCA_049589035.1 of Salegentibacter sp. Taxonomy (GTDB): domain Bacteria; phylum Bacteroidota; class Bacteroidia; order Flavobacteriales; family Flavobacteriaceae; genus Salegentibacter_A. The sequence continues at coordinate 32,895 of JBAWAB010000142.1, read as the reverse complement.
TGCTGCCCCCATTTTTTTAGATAAGACGGCAAAATTATGATTAGTTCGGATATTCCCGAACCAATCAAAATGTAAAATTTTGTTAAAGTTGCCTGTGGATGGGCTTCAGGAAGTTGAGGTCCGAAGATTTGATGACATAACCCACGCGGATCATACTGCGGTAGTCCTGGTATGAGATGAGGCTTTCGGCATAGCCGGCAAACCACTCCAGCATGAGGTATTGATTGGTGTTCTTGGAGATCTTGTAAAACAGCCTTGTCCTTACGGCTCCTTTCCAGGTCCAATTCAAGCCTTTGCGCAAAGAGACATCGAGCAGGAGCTGCTCAGGTTTCAGGTCATATTTTAGGTTTATTTGCCCATATCCCAGGTACTCCATGAGGTCGGGATTGTCCTCTTTATAGCGGAAAGGATACCAGGCCTCCAGGCTTAGCAGCGTTTTTTGGCCCAAAGCTGTGGTATAAGCCAGCGTTATATGATTCCAGCTTCGGGAGTAAATACTGTCCCGGCCGTTGGATTCGTGCTCAAACTTTAACTCGGCCAGTCCTGTAAGCCGATTGTTCTTATTGTAGATGGGTTTTCCCAGGCCGATGGTAGGATTGAAGTTGATCTCCTTGAAAGGGCTGGAGGTCTCATAAACATTCCAAAAGGCTTTTTGGGTGTAGGTGAGAAAAAGATAGGTATCGAGCGGTAGCGTATTTCGGGTGAGAAGCTGCTTAAAACTAATCTGGTACTTCGCATCAGCCGTATGTTTGGAAATGCCTGTGTGGGTGGGAACACCGCTTATGAAGTAATTATCTTTGTAAATGGTAAAAGAAGGCATGGTTTTGATAGTGTCATTCGCCTGGGCCTTGGTGAGGGCCTGAGACCGAAGCTGAAGAGGGATCAGGGCTAAAAGGACAATAATAAGCTGAAAATACTTCATAGAAAGACTGCCGGTGTTGTGTTGAGATTCCAGGATATCTGCGAAGGTAGTAGCAGTTCGTACAATCTTCAAAACTGCGGAAATAATGTTCTGTTAAAATAGTGGAGAGTGGGAGTTCGGACTTTGGATTGCGGTTTGTGACTGGGAGTTTAAAGAGTACGTGATTGTAAGGCGGAGCCGCGGCAATCTTTCTGGTTTGAAGCAGAGATTGCTTCCGTCCTTCGCCGGATAATCAGATGCTCCCATCCGTCGTACACTGAGCACGAAGCAGTCGAAGTGTTTGTTATCTGTTGTCGGTTCTGAGTTGTGGAGTGGGTTTCGAATTGCGGTCTGCTGTCGTTTCCCGCTTTCCGCTTTCCGATTCCCAATTTTTCAAACACTGCGTCAATACTAAATATTGTCAACTGAAATTACTTCCCGTAGATACCAATTTTAAGATCTCCGTTTTTGTTCATGGTGGCGCGGTACATGCCGGCGGTGTCAAATTCCATGGCTACATTCCCATCGTGATCTATGGCAATGATTCCGCCGTCGCCACCCATTGCCGGAACTTTCTTCTGAATAACCTCTTTGGCGGCCTCCTGCAGGCTCATGCCTTTATATTCCATCATTGCTGAAATATCGTAGGCCACCACCCCACGGATGAAGTATTCTCCCCAGCCGGTGCAGGAAACCGCGCAGGTTTTATTGTTGGCATAGGTGCCCGCACCAATAATGGGCGAATCGCCAATGCGATTATAGCGTTTATTGGTCATGCCTCCCGTGGAAGTGCCCGCGGCAAGATTGCCGTGTTTGTCCAAAGCGGCGCAACCCACGGTGCCAAATTTCGAGTCTTTGATGAAAGGATCCTGGAAGGCCATTTTTCGGGTATCTATGGAAGTTTTGGCCTCTTCGGCGGCTTTTATTTTCTGAAGGCTCTGGAATCTTTTTTCGGTGTAGAAATATTCGGGATCTACAATTTTCAGGCCCTGTTCTTTGGCAAATTCTTCTGCTCCGCGGCCTGAAAGCAGCACGTGATCGGAATTCACCATGACCTGGTAAGCCAGGTTGATGGGGTTCTTTATTGTGGTCACTCCTGCTACCGCACCGGCATTGAGGGTATTGCCATCCATGATGGAGGCGTCCATTTCATTTTTGCCTTCGTGGGTAAAGACTGCTCCTTTACCGGCGTTGAAGAGCGGAGAGTTTTCCATGACATTGATGGTTCTTTGCACAGCTTCGATCGCGGTGCCGCCATTGGCAAGAATGCGGTGGCCTGTCCTGATGGCTTCTTCCAGTTTTGCCTTGTAGGCGGCCTCCAGGGAATCGCTCATGTTTTTTTTGAGGATGGTACCGGCCCCACCATGAATGACGATCCCAAAATTTACCGTCGTGTCTTTTTCGGCTTTTTTCACCGGTTGATCATCTACAATCTTGCGGGACATGTGAGATTCTTCATTGCAGGCAAGGAAGGCGCAAAGGCTAAAAAGGAATATGATTTTTTTCATGAGATTCTGGTTTGAATGGAAAGTTATGGAAAATCATTGAAAATAGGAATACCGTAGAAAACCTGCGCCAGGGACCTGCCTACTGGCAGGCAGGTAGCAGCGGAAAGCCCGCAGGAGCTTTTGCGACGAGGACTTGAAGCGGAGAGCCCGGTGCCGCGGTAGCGGCAGGCGCCCGCAAAAGTAATCAGTCGCAGTCTGCAGTTTGTAGTGTTCTTTGCTTGTGTTTGTTCCAATTCAGGATTTTCCAATCAGGAGATATTCAGTGGCTGCCAGTATGTTTCTGGGGGAGAATGCTTAATTTTAGTTCAAATTCGAAATTATGGGTATTCTTAAACCTTTTAACCTGGATAAATGGGTGGAGCAGAACCGGGAAACGCTGAAGCCGCCGGTAGGAAACAGGAATCTTTACAAAGACTCGGGAGATTATATTGTAATGGTCGTGGCCGGGCCGAATGCACGGAAAGATTACCACTACAACGAAACCGAAGAGCTTTTTTACCAGCTGGAGGGGGAGATCGAGGTGCATGTGCAGGAGAACGGGGAGAAAAAAACCATGAAACTGGGTCCCGGTGATATGTACCTGCATCCGGCCAAAGTTCCGCACTCTCCTGAGAGGAAAGATGGTTCGATTGGGCTGGTGGTGGAGCGCAAGAGGATTGGGCTGGACGTGAAAGACGGGCTCATCTGGTACTGCGATAACTGCAATCATAAGCTGTACGAGGTTTACTTTCCGCTGCACGACATTGAGAAGGATTTTCTGAAGCATTTCAAGGAATTCTACGGCAGTAAAGATCTGCGCACCTGCGATAATTGTGGCGAGGTCATGCCGGCAGATGTGCGTTTTGTGGCCGATGAGGAATAGCGGTCAAATTTTACTATTTTCGCAATAACTACACATAAGAACAGATAAAACCACAAATTAATGAGTGAAATTGCAAAAAAATTCGGGATCACTCAAGCTTTGAAAGAGCTTGGCCTGAATGAAATCAATAACGGAACTTCTACCGGCGAAGATTTCTTCGGAAACGGGGAAATCATCGAATCTTATTCGCCTGTAGATGGCGCCTTGATTGGCAAGGTGAAAGCTACTACTAAAGAGGATTATGAAAAAGTTGTAAGTACGGCTACTGAAGGATTTAAGGAATGGCGCAGCTGGCCTTCTCCGCAACGGGGCGAGGTGGTGCGACAGTTCAACGACGAACTTCGACGCCTGAAGGAGCCTTTGGGAAAACTGGTTTCTTACGAGATGGGGAAATCCTACCAGGAAGGCCTTGGCGAGGTACAGGAGATGATCGATATCTGTGATTTTGCAGTGGGGCTTTCCAGGCAGTTGCACGGATTGACCATGCACAGCGAGCGCCCCGGCCACAGGATGTATGAACAATACCATCCGCTGGGAGTAGTGGGAATTATATCGGCCTTTAACTTTCCGGTGGCAGTTTGGTCATGGAATACCGCCCTTGCCTGGGTTTGCGGCGATGCCTGCATCTGGAAGGGTTCAGAAAAGACACCACTCACTTCGGTAGCCTGTCAGAATATAGCGGCGAGAGTTTTTGCTGAAAATGGAGTTCCTGCAGGAATTTCTTCTTTGATCACCGGTGATTACAAGGTTGGTGAGATGATGACCAATGATGAACGGGTGCCTTTGATCTCGGCTACCGGTTCCATAAGAATGGGTAAGATCGTAGCTCAGGCAGTAGCAGCGAGATTGGGTAAAACTTTGCTCGAGCTTGGAGGGAACAACGCCATTATCGTGACTCCCGATGCAAATGTGAAGAATACGGTAATAGGCGCTGTGTTTGGTGCGGTTGGCACCTGTGGTCAACGTTGTACTTCTACAAGAAGGCTTATTATTCACGAAGACGTTTACGATAAGGTAAAAGATTCTATCGTTGATGCCTATAAACAACTTAGGATCGGAAATCCGCTGGATGAGAACAATCATGTGGGCCCGCTTATCGATAAAGATGCTGTGAAGAATTACCAGGCTGCCCTGGATAAAGTAGTTGAAGAAGGTGGTAAGATCTTAGTTGAAGGCGGAGTGCTGGAAGGTGAAGGTTACGAAAGCGGTTGCTACGTAAAACCTGCCATTGCCGAAGCTAAAAATCACTACGAGATCGTGCAACACGAAACTTTTGCGCCGGTGCTGTATATCATGAAATACTCAGGTGATCTTGAGAATGCGTTCGATCTTCAGAATGGGGTGAAACAGGGGCTTTCTTCAGCGATTATGACCAATAATCTTCGCGAGGCAGAAAGATTCCTTTCGGTTGCGGGATCTGACTGCGGGATCGCCAATGTCAATATTGGAACTTCCGGAGCTGAAATTGGTGGTGCTTTTGGTGGTGAAAAGGAAACCGGCGGCGGCCGCGAGTCTGGTTCGGATGCCTGGAAAGTTTACATGCGTCGTCAAACCAATACGATCAATTATACTACCGAGCTTCCCTTGGCGCAGGGAATTAAGTTCGATCTGTAGATGCGAGATATTGGACTTGAGACATTAGGCGGGAGACTGTAGATATAGAGGAGAGGTCTGAAGTCTCAGGGCTAAGATTGGTTAAAAAAGAGGCTGTTTAAAGAGCGGTGTGGTTTCTGGATTTCTTCGGAAGAATTCGCCCCTTTTTAAGCGGCCTTTTTCTTTAAATATACTTCGTAGTAATTTCCTGAAGTTTAACTGCATCGGAAAAAATTCAGAAATTATCGGTAATTTCATGAAGTTCAACAATAGCTTCTGTTATGAAGAAAAATCGCCTGGAGGCTTTCAGCGATGGCGTGCTGGCCATCATCATCACCATCATGGTCCTGGAAATCAAGGTGCCGCACGGAGACAGGCTTGAGGACCTGAAACCTTTGGTGCCGATATTTCTCAGTTATGTGCTCAGCTTTATTTACCTGGCCATCTATTGGAACAATCACCACCACATGATGCATACCGTAAAAAAAGTTAGTGGCAGTATATTATGGGCCAACCTGCATTTGCTATTTTGGCTTTCGCTGATTCCTTTCGTGACTGGATGGATCGGGGAGAACAGGTTTACAGGCATGCCCATGGCATTCTATGGAATAGTTTTGCTGATGTCGGCTATCGCATATTTTATTCTGCAGCGGCAGATCATCAAAAATCATGGTGCCGATTCTTTACTGGCACGGGCCATTGGAAAAGATTTTAAAGGAAAGCTTTCGCCTATCCTTTACGCAGCGGCCATCATTTCCTGCTGGTTCAGTACCTGGATCGCCGGCGCACTGTATGTGGGGGTTGCTTTGATGTGGCTGATACCAGACCGCAGGATCGAGATCATTCTGCAGGAGGAAGAGGTGAAAGGTTGAATTCTTGTAAGCGGAATGTATAATTTTACATTAAATTGGAATTATCATGGCAAGACAAAATATCTCATTGACAAAAGCAAATGATGAATAGCTGAAAGAGCAGGTGGCGAAGGAAGTCTATTCCGGCAAAAGTGAAGTTGTGCACGGCCTGATAAGACAGTCGAGAAAGCAGCAAGTTCATATCGACTGGATCAAGAAACGATCTCGTAATGCCGCACTTCCTGGTCAAAATTCAGCATCATTTGCTGAGCTTTTTCTGCCACTACCGCGGTACTAATATCTTCCCCGGCGAATTGTTTTATGGCTTCTTCGGAAGCCCACTCAGAAATGAACAGGAATTCAATCGAATCCTGAAGTTTTCGTTTTCTGATGCTGGCCCCTCTGAAACCTTCTATTTCTGAAAGATGCGGCAGGATCTCTTCCTGTAGATATTGGACGTAATTTTCGGCTTCTTCGGGTTTTATGCGACCCGCCCAGTGTCTGGCGATCATTTTGGAAGTTTTTAGATGCTATTATAACCCGAAATTAGGAAAAAATACCTTCTTTTCTTGCTGAGATTGATAGCATCAGAGTTAATTTTCCGCTAAACTCATAGTACAGCCTTGGCTCGTGTTCCGCTTTTTTTTATTTTCGGAATTCACCTAAAATTAATTGGAATGAGCCGAATTTCAAAAGAAACAGCAGAAGAGCAGCACAATAAACAACAAAGCGAATTCGAGGAAAAGGATGTGCATACACTCCTGAATGAAGAAGAAAAGATCAAGTCTAAATTCGAAAATAAAAGCAAACTGCATCGTTATATAGATGATGTGCAGATCTTATTTTCCCTGGTGCGCGACTATGCAAACGGCACTTACCGCGAAATTCCGTGGAATATCATAGCTTCTGTAGGCGGGGCTTTGCTGTATGTGCTTTCTCCTATAGATCTCATTCCCGATTTCATTCCGGTTTTAGGTTATCTTGATGATGCCGCGGTGATCGCTTTTTGCCTGACTCTTATCGAGAAAGACCTGGCGGCCTATAAGGCCTGGAAGCGCTACTCTGAATAGCCTAATTTCATAAAAACAGCGTTCAACAAAAAAGTCCGCTTCTCGTGAAGCGGACTTTCTGTTTTGTAATCATTGTCTTTTACAGCATTCCGTTGGCTTCAACCCATTTGAATTGATGCGGATCTTCGGGCACAGAGATACGTTGCGCGATTCTTGTCATTCTATCGGGAAGTTTCATCAGGAAGTCCCGTGCTTTTTCAGCTTCATCGGTAAGAGAGGTCATCTTGTCAATCTCCCAGTGAGCGTTCAGCTTAGCCAGAATATCAACGTAATCGTGAGTAGTATAAACTCCAAGTCGCTGTGCGGCGTTTGAGAAATTCTCAAAGGCTTCAGCTATTCCCTGTCCTGATTCCCGGATGAATTGAGCGGGCATTACGATCTTTTTCTTCATCATATCGGCAAAGGCCAGCATCATTTCGCTTGGATCGTATTCAAAGATGGTCCTCACGAATTCCCTGTAAGCCAGGTGGTGCCTCATCTCATCACCGGCGATGATATTACACATCTTGGCCAGCATCTTATTACCTTTTTTCTTTGCCAGCTGTCCCACTCTCTTGTGAGAGATGTTGGTAGCCAGCTCCTGAAAGCTTGTATAGACGAAATTGCGGTAAGGATCACGTCCTGTCCCGATATCGAAGCCGTCATTGATGAGGTGATGTGTGGTTTTCTCGATTTCTCTCATGTTCACCCTTCCGGATAAATAAAGGTATTTATTGAGCGCATCCCCATGACGGTTCTCCTCTCCGGTCCAGTGGCGTATCCACTTGGCCCAGCCGTTTTGCTCAGCTTTTGAGGCGCCATGCTGTTCGACTCCTTCCATATCCATAAGCCAGGATTCGTAGGTGGGAAGGGCTTCTTCGGTTACCATGTCGGCAACGAGCACTACCCAGAAATCGTAGCCAAGTTCCTTGGCTTCTTCCCGTATCTGATGAACAACTTCAAATCCGTCGTCATCCTGAAGGTTAGGCAAAAGGTCGGTGGGCTGCCAGATATCCTCAACCGGAATCAGGTATTTCTCCACAAAACTATCGATAGATTTCTCGACAGTTTTCATTACTTCTAATCGTATATTTTCCAGGGCCATATAATTCTATTTCTTGGTGGGACTTGTTCATTTTTAATGAAATATCCCGTTTTGTACTTTAATCTCGATAACCGTGCAGCTATTTGCTGCTCCGGAATTTTGCGCAATTAAGTGCAAAATGCTTGAACTGCAAAGGTATAAAGAAGGAAATAGGACTTTGATAAAATTCTCTTAATTTCTTCCGCTTTCTTCAGGGTATAAGGTATGTACGGGATCGCTCTGCCAGATCTCCTTGCTCTCCACATCTATTGCTGAAAGTTTTCCCTTGAAGGCCGCGCCGGTGTCCACATTCCACACATTCGCTCGGTGGTAGGGTTTCGACTGGCCAATGCGCGTTACCGGAGTATGGCCAATGAAGATCTCCTTGAACAGTTGCAGCCGTTTTGGATAATGGTCGTGATCCTCATCGAGCCTGGGGTCAAGGGCGATGGTCATTTCCCAAAGGGTACGGTCCCAGTAAAACCCTGTTTTGTGATATTCGCTTTTTGGCCCGTGCAGATTGGTGAAACCGGCATGCACAAAGAGACGGCTTTCTTTATCAATGTGATAATTGAGCATCTGGTTAAAGAATTCGATATGGCTGGCGATCTCTTCCGAAGAAAAATTCCGGTAGGCATCAATGCTCGACTGCCCGCCGTGTTCCAGCCACTGCGGGTTCAGTTCACCAGTTTTGAGCCATCGGTGCGCGAGATCGTCGTGATTTCCCCTTATGAAAATGCAGGTATTTTGCCTGGCCAGGTCGATAAGGTAAGAGACGACGTTTGCAGAATCGCTCCAGCCGTCTACATAATCTCCTAGGAAGATCATCTTGTCTTCGGGTGTAATGTTGATGCGCTCCAACAGCTGGAGAAGCGCTTTCAATCCTCCGTGAATATCTCCTATGGCAATGGTTCTACCCATATTAGTTATATTTTACTTTTCTTAAAATTCGCATGCTTTCCTTGTAATAATTGTAGGCTTCTGCGCTATATTCTTTCAAATAGGGCTTTGATTCTTCCAGTTTCTCCAGGGCTTTCCTGAAATTGTTCAGGTAACATATCAAATAAGTGGAAGGCAGGTTCTTCAGGTCCTTGAACTGCTGGGAATTGAGCGGCAAATGCATTTTTAGCCGTTCCAGCAGACTGTTGTTACTGTTATAAATATGATGCAGGATCTTTTTGTCGAATTTCGGCGGTTCGAACAGCAATTTGCTTTCGATCTCATAACTGGCATTGTCCTTAAAATGGATGACCACTTCTTCCAGCGGGTAATATTTATACTTGTCGTGCAGCCCTAAATGCACGAACTCCTGGATCCTGAATGAATCCTGGTCCATCCCGATGGTGACTTCATCAAGATCGGAATAGAAGAGTTTTACCTGTTCATTAATTAGCTCAATATCAACCCGGGAATAGTAGGTCTCATTCCTGAGGTTTTTCTCTTTTCCGGCCCAGCAAACCACGAAATATTCTTTAAAGACCTTGTACGACGGGTTATAATCGCGGCGCTTGGCCATAAAATCAAATACCCCGTCGAGGGTAAGTTCTATATTGTTATGGGAGTGGTTTTCTACGGAAGCTACAATTTTAGAGTTCACATCTTCGATGTTGATCCCATAGCTCTTAGGCATACTCATGCTGCCGTCCCGTAGAAATACAGTGCCAGCCATATATTTCCAGATGTTTTTTTTGAGCGAACAGACTTTGCCGTGGTTTGGTCTGATGGTCACCAGCCCCACTACCAGTTGATCTGGCAGGTGAGGGAACGGAATGTTTTCGTAGGAGATCAACGGTGGATTATGCAGGTAGGCATTCACCAGGTTCTGGATCTTACTGTCGTCAAAAAAGTCGATACCGGCAATGGTATTATCAGCATCCTCTACCCCGATCACGATGTAGGAATTATTCTCGGGATTAGAGTTGGAGAGCGCGCAAACGTGTTTCAGGAATTTCGCCTTGCCTTCTTTTTCGCCAATATTGAGCTGCCGCTTTTTGTCGTAAAAGCTGTTCTCGTCATTGTGCGCGAGCAGATTCTTTATGAGAAGGCGCTTGTTGATCATTCCTGATTGTTATCTATTGATACTTCTTATTTCTATTAATCAAATTTTGAACCTCGTGGTTCAGAAAATTCCGGTATTTTAACCGTGTGAGCCTTAAGATTTCCAGATTCTCCAGCTTTTTGAAGTATGCCATACTAATAAGAAGAATTATTCCTTCTTAACGATAGTAGCATTGGCCTGGGCAGTTGGCAGAACCGTAAGATCGGCAATGTTCACGTGGTATGGTCGGGTCACCATGAAGCGGATGATATCGGCAATGTCTTCCGGCTGCAGGGCTTTGAATCCTTCATATACTTTTTCGGCCCGCTGGGTGTCTCCCTTAAACCGCACTTCACTGAATTCGGTTTGTACCAACCCCGGATTGATGGCTCCAACGCGTATGTTGTGCTTATTCAGGTCGATCCTCATCGCCTGGTTCAGGGCATCAACCGCATGTTTGCTGGCACAATATACGTTCCCATTAGGATACACCTCTTTTCCCGCTATAGAGCCAATATTGATAATATGACCCGAATTCTGACTAATCATCTTCGGAAAGACCGCCTTGCTCACATAGAGCAAACCTTTCACATTGATGTCCATCATCGCATCCCAGTCTTCAATGCTACCATCCTGGATAGGATCCAGGCCATGGGCGTTACCGGCATTGTTTACCAGTACATCAATTTTACTGAATTCTTCCGGAAGGTTTTGCAACTTTTCAAAGACCTCTTCCTTGTTTCTTACGTCGAAAGAAAGAGCATGTACCTCACATTCCTGAGAAAGGCTAACACGAAGTTTCTCCAGTCTTTCCTTGCGGCGACCGCAAATGATCAGGTTGAAATTCTCTTTTGAGAGCGCAATGGCTGTGGCTTTTCCAATACCGCTGGTGGCGCCGGTAATTAATGCTGTTTTCATTCTTTTTCTTTTTTGATCTCTAAAGTAGTAAAGTATTTAAAGGTAAAACCCCTGTAGTTATTAAGGAGGGGTTAATTGCTGTTAAAATTCGTTAATTCAGAGCAAACTTAAAAATGAAATGCTCCTCTCTGCGTTATCACTGCCAAACAAAAACAATCTACTTATGAAAATGTCTATGGGAAAAATGAATTTCAAAGCTTTGCTTTTACTGGCCGTGCTGGCCTCAGGGCTGGTGAGCTGTAGTGATAATAACGACTCGACCAAAGGAGACCAGACCGCGCATTTAAGCGTGTCAATGACCGATGCTCCTGGTGATTATGAACAGGTGAACATTGATGTGAAAGATGTGATGATCCAGACTGCTGCTGCTCAAGGTGATGGTGAAAACTGGGTGAGCGTAGGTGATGTGCAGGCAGGAGTATACAACCTGTTGGATCTTACCGGTGGAGTTACACAATTGTTGGCAGATGCCGAAGTACCTGCAGGATATGTTGGGCAAATACGCCTGGTTCTTGGAACCGACAATAATGTAAAACTGGCCGGGCAGGATACTCCGGAGCCATTAAGTACTCCCAGTGCGCAACAATCTGGTTTAAAACTACAGATCAACCAGGAACTTGAGGCCGGAAAACAGTATTCTTACCTGCTCGATTTTGATGTAGACCAATCTATAGTAACTACGGGCAATGGTGGATACATCCTGAAGCCAGTCATAAGAGTATCGGCTGAAGAAGGAGCCGGCACTGTGGTGGGCGCTGTTCATCCTACGAACTTTCAAACGCTGGTAGAGCTAAAGAATGCTTCCACTACTATTTCGGCTTATGCCAACGAGCAGGGAGAGTTTGCGTTGCATGGTGTGCCTGCCGGAACTTACCAACTAACCGTTACTCCGGCTCCTGAAAGTGGAATTCCCGCAGTGGTTCAGGATAATATCGTAGTCGAAGAGAATGCAAGCCTTGATCTTGGCACGATTTTTATGGAATAAACCCTGCCTTGTGAGCGAAAATTAGAGAGCAGCCCACGGGCTGCTCTTCTGGTTTTTTAACCATCCGTTAACAGGCTTACTGCGCAGAATTTCACAATTTGCGCCGTTAATCCGAACTGACTATCTCACGTTTTAAAATTTGACATAATGACTGAAAATGATGCTTCGGTAGATATCGCAAGCCTTAATGAAAAAATTGAAAGAGAAAGCGCCTTTGTAGACATCCTGACCTCCGAAATGAATAAGGTCATTGTAGGGCAAAGGCATATGGTTGAACGTTTGCTGATCGGATTACTGGGGCAGGGGCATATCTTACTCGAAGGAGTTCCCGGCCTCGCCAAAACCCTTGCCATCAACACACTTTCTCAGGCCGTTCACGGCAGCTTTAGCCGAATCCAGTTTACTCCAGACCTACTTCCTGCCGATGTGATCGGTACGCTTATTTATAACATGAAGCTGAATGACTTCAGCATTAAGAAAGGTCCTATTTTCGCCAATTTCGTCCTTGCCGATGAGATCAACCGGGCGCCCGCCAAGGTGCAGTCCGCTTTGCTGGAGGCCATGCAGGAGAAGCAGGTGACCATTGGGGAAGAAACCTTTATTTTGGACCGCCCCTTCCTGGTAATGGCTACCCAAAACCCGGTGGAGCAGGAAGGTACCTATCCGCTGCCCGAGGCGCAGGTTGACCGTTTTATGCTAAAGACCGTCATCAAATACCCGCTGATGGATGAGGAACAACTCATTATTCGGGCTAATCTGAAGGGAGCCTTTCCGAAGGTGAATCCGGTGGTGAGTATCGAGCAGATACAGCGTGCGCAACAGGCGGTAAGAGAAGTGTATATGGATGAAAAGATCGAAAAGTACATTCTCGATATAATTTTCGCAACCAGGACTCCCGAGAAATATAAACTGGAAGAGATAAAACCACTCATCAGTTTTGGAGCTTCTCCAAGGGGTAGTATCAACCTCGCGACTGCGGCCAAGTGCTATGCCTTTATAAAAAGAAGAGGCTATGTGATTCCTGAAGATGTAAGGGCGGTGGTACATGACGTATTGCGCCATAGAATTGGAATTACCTACGAGGCTGAAGCCGAAAACATCACCTCTGAAGACATCATCAACAACATCGTCAATGAGATCGAAGTGCCATAAACGGCACTTTTTCATTCTTAAAGTTTAGTTGAAATGTCATTTTTCTTTCTGCAAATCCAAAGCAGATAATATTTTCTGATGGAAACCAAGGAGTTACTTAAAAAAGTACGCAAAATAGAGATCAAGACCCGCCGTTTGAGCGATCACGTCTTTGGTGGAGAATACCACTCTACCTTTAAGGGGCGCGGTATGACCTTCAGCGAAGTGAGGCAATATCAGTTTGGGGACGATGTGAGGAATATCGACTGGAATGTTACTGCGCGTTACAACGAGCCTTTTGTAAAGGTTTTCGAGGAGGAACGGGAACTTACCATGATGTTGATGGTAGATGTTTCGGCCTCGGAAATGTTTGGAACTCAGGAGCAGCTCAAGAAAGATGTTGTTACCGAGATCGCTGCTACGCTGGCCTTTTCTGCCACTCAGAACAATGATAAGATTGGGCTGATGCTCTTTACCGATGAGATCGAACTCTATATTCCGCCGAAAAAAGGAAGATCACATGTGCTTAGAATCATTCGCGAATTGATCGAATTTCGGCCTAAAGGCAAAAAAACCGATATTGAGGGCGCGTTGAAGTATCTTTCGAACGTGATGAAGAAGAAGGCCATTGTGTTCATTCTTTCCGATTTTATGGATGAAAGTTATCAGCGAACTCTAAAGATCGTCGGAAAACGCCACGATGTTACGGGCATCCGCGTTTACGATCCCCGTGAAAAAGAGATTCCTAACCTCGGTTTGGTACAAATGTTGGATGAAGAAACTAACGAAATTTTGACCGTTAATACCGGCTCAAAATCGGTTCGCAATGCCTACACCAGATATTATATGGAAAGGAGAGATTATTTTCAGGAAAGCTTCACTCTTAGCGGTGGAGGCGTGATAAGCAATCGCGTTGACGAAAGCTACGTAAAAAAATTACTCGGCTATTTTAAAAGAAGAGCATAAGGAGTCAAGATGAAAAAAGAATTATCGGCACCGTTCAGATTGAAATTATCTCAAAGATTGTATACTGGAAAAATAACAACAGCCTTTCTCTTAATCCTACTGCTCTTTGTCTCCCCTTTGCTTCGGGCCCAGCAACCTCAAGTGAATGCTACTGTTGATTCTACCCAGATAAAGATTGGAGAACAACTAAACTATTATATTTCGGTAGAGACCGATTCCAGCGACCTGGTAGTTTTTCCGGAAAATTCCTTTTCTCCTCTGGAAGTGGTCGAATCCCATAAAACCGACACCACCAGAGTTCAGGACCGTTTTCGGCTGCTCAAGGAGTACGCTCTTACACAGTTCGACTCAGGAAAATATGTAATTCCGCAGCAAAAGGTTTTGGTAAACAGCCGGCAATTTTTAACCGACTCTATCCCGGTGGAAGTTGCTACCGTGGCTGTGGACACAACAAAGCAGAAGATGTATCCCATCAAAGCTTCGGTAGATATCCCAGACAGGTTTACCATTCCGGGCTGGATCTGGTGGTTGTTGGGAGCTTTGGTACTTATTGCCGTTGTCTTCTTTTTCTTCCGGAGAAAAAAGAAAAAAGAGGAAGCCGCGAAAGAATTGCCCCCTTATGAAGAGGCTATTACAGCCTTAAATTCACTTGACAATTCGCCCTTGCTGGAGCGAAGGGAAATTAAGGAATATTATTCCCGACTCACCGATTCGGTAAGGAGATACCTGGATCGGGAGGTTTATGACCGAGCGCTGGAAAGCACTACTGCCGAATTGATCGCTTTTCTTGAAGCGAGCAGGAGTAATGGGAAGATTCGTTTAGATGAAAATACCATTCAGGACCTTCAGCTGGTCTTGCAACGTGCCGACCTGGCGAAATTTGCCAATTCCCGGCCTGATGTGATCACTGCTAAGGGAGACCGCAGCAAGGTAGAACACGTGATCAATGATGTGAAAACCTCTATTCCGGAGCCTACTGAAGAAGAATTGTTGAGAGATGAAGCCTACCGCGAGGCGGCAGCGAAGAAGCGCAAACGAAAGCGCATCCTCGCCTGGTCAATTGTGGGAGCTCTGGTTCTCGTTGTGGTTGTGGGCTCTCTAATGGCGACCAAAGGCATGACCTACTTAAAAGACAGTTTTCTTGGTCATCCAACCAAGGAACTTTTAGAAGGAGATTGGATCCGCAGCGAATATGGAAATCCACCTGTGGCAGTCACCACGCCCGAAGTGCTGAAACGCGGGGAGATGGCAAATCCCGAGGTAAAGAACACCAATCTTGCCGACAGCGAGACCTTTATGTACGGCAGCCTTATCAGCAATTTTTATACGGTGGTGAATACCATCAAATTTCAGGGGAAGGTGAATTTTAAATTAGACAAGGCGGTAGACGGAATTTACAATTACCTGGAACAGCAGGGCGCGAAGAATATTGTGATGAAGCAGGAGGATTTCACCACGCTCAATGGAGCCAAAGGTATCAAAGTCTTCGGAACGCTTGAAGTGAAAAGTCCGGTGACCAATAAGCTTATTAAGAATAAGTACGTGATCCTGAATTTCGCTGAAAATAATGGTTACGAACAGGTGATCGTCATCTATAGCGAAGGAGATGATTCAGCCCAAGAGATCGCCCAGCGAATTATAGATTCTGTAGAACTTTTAAACCTGAATAGCTGATGTTTGCGAATTTCACTTTCGAAAATCCCGAATTTTTCTGGCTGTTACTGCTGCTGCCCTTGGCAATCGCCTGGTATTTCTGGAAGCGCAACAGGCAAACCGCCGAACTTCGCATTTCGAGTATCAAAGGATTTAAAGCGAAAGGAAGTCTGTTGGCCCGAATAAAACCTGTGTTATTCGTGCTGAGGCTAATTGCCCTGGCTTTGATCATCACTGCGATGGCCAGGCCCAGAACGGTTGATGTTTCGACCAAAACCAGCAGTACGCGTGGGATAGATATTGTGATGGCCATAGATGTTTCAGCGAGTATGCTGGCCCGCGACCTCAAGCCCGACCGCCTGGATGCATTGAAGGAGGTGGGGTCTGACTTTATAAAAGGCCGGCCTAACGACCGGATTGGCCTCGTGGTCTATGCCGGAGAAAGTTTCACTAAAACGCCCATTACCAGCGATAAGCGAATAGTGCTGAATTCCCTGCACGACATAAAATATACCAATGTTCTTCAAAGCGGAACTGCCATTGGCTCTGGCCTGGCGACTGCTGTGAACCGGCTAAAGGACAGCAAAGCCAAAAGCAAGGTAATCATCCTGCTCACCGATGGGGTGAATAATTCCGGGTTTATTGATCCAAAGATCGCCAGCGAACTGGCCGTGGAATTCGGCATAAAAGTGTATACCATTGGCGTGGGGAGCAATGGAATGGCGCTTTCACCAGTGGCAGTATTGCCTAACGGCAGAATCCAATACGGGAATGTGCAGGTGGAGATCGATGAGGATCTGTTGAAACAGATCGCGAAGGAAACCGGCGGGAAATACTTTAGAGCCACCGATAATGAAAAACTAAAAGAGATCTATAAGGAGATCGATTCCCTTGAAAAAACGAAAATAGAAGAGTTCAAATATTATAATTACGACGAAGAATACCGGCCACTGGCACTTTTAGCCTTCGGATTACTGTTCTTCGAGATTTTGCTGAGATACACTCTTTTCCGAAGCTTTATTTAAAGCCGAACCTTTTGAATATCGACTGAAGAATGTACATATTAGAAGAGAAAATATATTTTTGGTTGCTGCTCGCCATTCCCGTGGTGCTATTGTTCTACGTGATTTTGTTGCTGTGGCAAAGACGTACGCGAAGGAAATTTGCCGGGGCTGGCATGTTTTCCTTTCTCACCCCCAACCGATCTTCCTTTAAACCCACAGTAAAGATCATTTTCTTTTTACTGGCTCTTACCGCCCTTGTAATTGCACTGGTAAATCCTAAGATTGGCACAAAATTGGAAACAGTTAAAAGACAAGGAGTTGATATTGTTTTTGCGATAGATGTTTCCAAAAGTATGGAGGCTGAAGATATTGCCCCCAACCGCCTTGAGAAAGCCAAACAACTGGTAAGGCAGATCGTTAATAACCTGGCAGGCGATCGCGTGGGAATTATCGCCTATGCAGGAAGTGCTTTTCCGCAGCTACCGATCACCACCGATTATGCTTCGGCTAAAATGTTTTTGCAGGCGCTCAATACCGACATGGTGAGCTCGCAGGGAACAGCCATCAGTGATGCGATTGACCTGGCGACGACCTTTTATGATGATGAGCAGCAGACCAACAGGGTGTTGTTCGTGATAAGCGATGGTGAAGATCACGAAGGAAATGTGGAATCTATTGCTGAGGAAGCGGCCAAAAAAGGAATTAAGATCTTTACCATTGGAGTGGGAACCGAAAAAGGAGGCCCTATTCCTATTAAACGAAATGGGGTAGTCCTGAATTATAAAAAGGACAACCAGGGAGAAACGGTGATTACGAAGTTAGATCCGCAAACCCTGAAGGACATCGCTTCGGCCACAGATGGGGAGTACATAAAAGGAAATGTAACTTCTAATGTGGTAGACAAGGTAAAAGATGCCCTGCAGCATATCGAGAAAACCGAATATGAGGCCAAGGAATTCGCCGATTATAAATCGCAGTTTCAGTGGTTCCTGGGATTAGGCCTTTTGTTGTTATTTTTGGACATCTTCTTACTGGAAAGAAAAACGGAATGGGTGAAAAAACTTAACCTGTTTAACGAGAAAAAGAAAAAAGGAGAAGTAGATGAAAGCTGATTTTCTTAATAAAAAATACGTTTCTAGCCTGCTGGTATTGCTATTGTTTGCAGCCATCCCCGCTATGGCGCAGCAGGATAAACCTGAAAAGAAACAGAAAGAAGCACAGGAGCTGCTGCGGAAGGCCAAAGAAGCGATGGCTGAAAATGATTTTGCCACGGCTGAAGCTTCCTACCGCAAGGCGGTGGCGATAGATCCTTCGAATACCGTTGCACGCTATAATATGGGGAATCTCTATTACAACAAAGAGAAAGCTTCTGAAGCAGGAGAACGATTGAAGCAGGCCGCCAAAGTTGCGGGGACCAAAGAAGAAAAGCACAAGATCTTTCATAATCTTGGTAATTCTTTTATGAAAGAAAAAAATTATAAAGGAGCCGTTGAAGCTTACAAGAATGCCTTGAGAAATGATCCTACCGATGATGAGACCCGGTATAATTATGCGCTAGCCAAGAAAATGCTTGAGCAGCAGCAGAAAAATCAGGATAAGAACAAAGACAATAAGGACAACAAGGATAATAAAGATAAAAAGGATCAGAATAAGCAAGGCGACAGCGACAAGGATAAAAAAGACCAGGGCGATAACAAGAAAGATCAGGATAAGCAAGATCAAAACCAGGGAGACAAGGATAAAAAAGATCAGAAAAAAGGGGACCAGGAGAAGAAGGATCAGGATCAGAATAAAGGAAATCAGGAGAAGAAAGAGGAAGGCGACAAAGATCAGCAAAAGCAACCGCAGCCTGTGCAGGGGCAGCTGTCTCAGCAGCAGATAAAGAGTCTGCTGGAGGCCATGAACAATGAGGAGAAGAAGGTGCAGGACAAGGTGAACGCCAAAAAAGCCAAAGGTGCTAAAGTAAGATCAGAAAAAGACTGGTAACATCAATGAAAGAATATCCTAATAAGGAGGATCAAAATGAAGATTAAAATTGCAGTATTAAGTTTGTTTTTGTTCGTGGCCGGAATGGCCAAGGCGCAGGTGAAATTCGAAGCCAGCGTGAGCAAGGAAAAGCTGGGAATTAACGAACGCCTGCGCGTAGATTTCGAAATGAACGAGGACGGTGATAACTTCAAGCCACCTTCATTTTCCGGATTTACGGTGGTAGGAGGTCCCAACCAGGCTGTAAGTAACAGCTGGATCAACGGGAAAAGCACCTATTCCAAGACTTACAGTTACTTTCTTCAGCCTGAATCCCGTGGAAAACACACTATTGGGCAGGCAGAGATCACCATTGACGGAAAAGTTTACAAAACGGTGCCCATAGATGTTGAGGTCACCGCGGCCGTAGACAAACCAACCGGCGGTAACGACAGCGATGTTCTGGCTTCTGAAAATCTGCACCTTGTAGCCGAGATCTCCAATACCAACCCTTACCTGAACGAAGCCATTACGGTGGTGTACAAGCTTTATGTGAGTCCGCGCATTAGCGTGAGCAACTGGCGGGAAATGGACAACCCGAAATTTACCGATTTCTGGAGTCAGAATATAGACATCAAGCAACTTCGGGTCGAAAATGGCCAATATGAGGGAGAGCCTTACCGCTACGTGGTATTGCGCAAAACCATCCTTTATCCTCAAAAAACGGGGAAACTCGATATTGAGCCCCTTACGCTTTCGGTGTCTGTAGACGTCCCGGGAGAAAGACGGGACATCTTTGGCAGCAGAATCTATCAAACGGTGAACAAAACCGTGGCTGCCGGCAATAAGACCATTGAGGTAAAGCCGCTGCCAACCGAAGGAAAACCCGCCGATTTCTCCGGAGCAGTGGGGAATTTTGATTTTAGTGTGAAGGCCAGCAAAACGCAGCTGGATGCAGGGGAATCCCTTACTGCCACGGTGGAAGCAAAAGGAAATGGAAACCTGAAATTGTTCGATTTGCCCACGCTTACCGCACCCAGTTCGCTGGAGATGTATGAGCCTGAAAGAAAGGAAAATGTTCGCACCACCCTTGATGGAATGCAGGGCAGTATTAGTGAGAATTACACGATCGTGCCCACCAGGAAGGGAAAATATCCTATTCCGGCCCTTAATTTCTCGTATTTCGATACCAAGTCAGAATCTTACAAAACCATCAATTCCGACGAGATCCTCATTGATGTGGAGAACGGTCCAGTGAGCACGCCTGTAGCGTCGAATTCCGGCACTTCGGGAACCACGACTCAAAAGCCTGATTTTTCCGCAGAACAATTCCGTTTTATAAAGCCCGAAACCGATCTGCAGCCCATTCAGCACGATACCTTTTTCAGGAGCTGGCCTTTCTGGAGTTCGCTCTTCCTGCCTTTGCTGGCTATTCCACTTGCAATTGCCTTCGGAAGAAAACGTGAAGCCCTGGCCAATGATGTGCAGGGCAACCGCAGCAGAAAAGCTGATAAGCTTGCGAGAAAGTATCTTTCAGAAGCTAAAAAGAATCTCGGAGATCAGGGTGCTTTTTATGTGGCTCTGGAAAGGGCAATGCATAATTACCTGAAAGCGAAGCTGCACATCCAAACTTCCGAAATGAGCAAAGACCGGATTCGCGGGATTCTTCAGGAGCGAAATGTGGATGAGACCAGCATTGCCGATTTCCTAAGCCTGCTGGAAAGTTGCGAATTTGCCCGGTATACGCCGGCTTCCATGGCTACTATGAAACAGGATTACGAAAAAGCCGTACGTGTGATTTCAACTCTGGACAAACAGTTATGATGATGAAAAAGATCTTATTTTATACATTTCTTCTGTTCTCGGTCGCTGTTTTTGGGCAAAATGAGAGCCTCTTTCAGGACGCCAATGCGGCCTATACAAAAGGGAATTACGAAAAGGCGATTGAAAAATACCAGCAGATCATCGCTAACGGAGAAGCTTCGGCCGAGGTTTATTACAACCTTGGGAATGCGCACTACAAGCTCAACCATATTGCGCCCAGCATTTACAATTATGAAAAAGCTCTGCAGCTAAAGCCTCATGATGAAGATATTCAGAATAACATACAGTTTGCGCGTAATATGACCCTCGATGATATTCCCGAAAATGAGAAAACCGGCTTCAGCAAGACCATCAATGGGCTAATTTCAACTTTTACATTCGATACCTGGGCTGCATTAGCCGTTTTTGGCAGCGTGCTGTTTGTCATCTTGTTTCTTCTCTATTATTTCTCCGGAAGAACGCTGGCCAAAAGACTCTTCTTTGCCGGGGCTGGCCTGGCCTTTCTTTGTACGGTAGCCTGTGTCTTTTTTGCCTATGAGCAGCAGGATATTCAGATGAATAATAAGTATGCAATCATCTTTAGCGAAGAAGCTGAAGTGCGAAGCGAACCTAGCATGAGGGGTGATGAAGCTTTTATGTTACACGAAGGCACCCGCGCCAAGGTCCTTGAAGATTACCAGGGCTGGGTCAAGATCGAACTGGCCGATGGTAGCCAGGGCTGGACCCGGGAAGATAATCTAAAAGAGTTATAGAAAAATTTTATAGGTATCTTTTCATAAAGAATCGGCGCTGACTTTCAGGCAGATTTAATTTTACCTATTTTCGCGGCGATGAAAAAATTCGCTTATATCCTGACTTTTATCTTCATGGCTGTTATAGCGCTGCCGACCATTGTCGCCCTTGTGGACGACAAGGCATCTATAGTTTTTGCTATTGATGAAGAGGAAAAGTCGAAGGAAAAGATAGCGTTTGAATTCGATCTAAAAGAGCTGCACTCCAATTACGAAAGTATTCGTTTTTTGAAGGAGCAGCAAGACGATCTTCATCAATACCTCGATAATTACCGTCCCGTCTTTCTTGACGTGATCTCTCCGCCTCCTAAACAGGCATAATACTTTCAATTTTCGGGAACATTTTTACGCCTTTCGGGGTGAAGGCTTTGCTGTATCTGCAGGGCTACGCTCTTGTTTCCTCAATTCAATTTTAAAAAAATCAAAGGCTTCTGAAAAGCCCAATTTCAGCATGCAGTAAAAAGAAACGCTGCCAGACTGAAGTTGCGGGAGAACTGAATTCTTTTCAGCACAGCCTGTAAAAATTATAATAATGTTTAAACATCTAAATAAAGATATACCGGCAAGTCTTGTCGTGTTTTTTGTGGCCTTGCCCTTGTGCCTTGGTATCGCCCTGGCTAGTGGTGCTCCTCTTTTTTCCGGGCTAATCGCCGGGATGGTAGGCGGGGTCGTGGTAGGTTCTCTTTCGGGTTCCTCGCTTGGGGTTAGTGGCCCGGCCGCGGGCCTTGCGGTCATCGTTCTTGGAGCCATCCACTCTCTTGGGAGCTTTGAAAGCTTTCTGCTGGCCGTGGTGCTGGCGGGAGGGATTCAACTGATTCTCGGGCTGCTGAAGGCGGGGATCATTGGTTACTATTTTCCTTCCGCAGTAATCAAGGGAATGCTGGCGGGGATCGGGATCACTATTCTGATCCAGCAGATTCCCAATGTCTTCGGACTTGAAAAAGGAATTGCAAGCATACACGATCCGGGAGAAGGGATCTACACTTCCATCGCCATGTTTACACAAATGATCTCACCGGGAGCGGTGATCATTAGTGCGATTTCCCTCGGAATTCTACTTTTGTGGGAAAAGGTCTTGTCTAAAAAACACCGGATCTTCACCATTGTTCCTGGTTCCCTGGTCGCAGTGGCCTTCGGAATTTTATACTATATGTTCGTTCCCGGAAAGGTTTTTGGAATTGCCCAAAATCAGGTAGTGACGGTGCCGGTACCTGACGGATTCTCCTCCTTTCTTGGCCAATTCACCCTTCCTGATTTTTCACAGATCGCCAATCCGGATATCTGGATTGTAGCGGCAACTATTGCGGTTGTGGCCTCTTTGGAAACTCTTCTCAGTGTTGAGGCTATAGATAAGATTGATCCGCTGAAGAGGTCTACGCCTACAAACCGGGAGCTTTTTGCCCAGGGTGCGGGAAACATCGTTTCAGGACTCATTGGGGGTCTTCCCATCACCCAGGTGATCGTGCGGAGTTCTGCGAATGCTCAATCAGGCGGAAGAACAAAGCTTTCGGCTATTATTCACGGCTTTTTGATCCTGTTTTCGATCATTACGATTCCTGCCTTACTTAACACGATTCCGCTAGCCGTTTTGGCGGCCATTCTGCTGTTGGTGGGATACAAGCTTGCGAAGCCGGCACTTTTCATGCAGATGTTCCGACTGGGGAAATCGCAATTTCTGCCGTTTGTGATCACCATTGCGGGTGTGGTCTTTACAGATCTTCTCACCGGAATTGGTCTTGGCCTCATCGTTGGCATCAGTGTTATCCTCATCAACAGCTATAAAAATTCGCATTTTCTCCATAAGGAAGGGTATGACAGCCAAGAAGGAAAATTCCGCATAACTTTAGCTGAAGAGGTGACCTTTCTAAACAAAGGCGCGATTCTTCGGGAGCTGCACTCGCTTCCCGATAATGCTTATCTTGAGCTTGATGTGAGTAATACCCGCGTCCTGGATTATGATATTCTTGAAATCCTGGATGAGTTTGCTATTAAAGCGAAACATCGTAATATTACCATTAAATTAGTGTCGCAAAGAGGAGAAATCCTAAATCCCGAAAGTTATCGCGGGTACTTTGGTCTGGATATGCCGGTTTAATGAACTTCTAAAAACTTAAAAAAACAGAATATGGACAGATTTTATGAACAGCTAATTGAAAACAACAAGGGATGGGTAGAAAGTAAACTCGCTATCGACCCTGAGTACTTTAAAAAACTTGAAAAAGGACAGCAGCCGCCACTTCTCTGGATTGGTTGTGCCGACAGCCGTGTCCCTGCCAACGAGATCATTGGTGCGCAGCCCGGCGAGGTTTTTGTGCACCGGAATATTGCCAACATGGTGGTGCATAGTGATATGAACATGCTAAGTGTGCTCGATTTTGCTGTGAATGTGCTCAAGGTGAAGCACGTGATCGTTTGCGGCCACTATGGTTGTGGTGGAATTCAGGCGGCAATGAACAATCAATCTATCGGGATCATCGATAACTGGATTCGTCATATTAAGGATATTTACAGGCTTAATAAGCAAGAGCTCGATTCTATTGAAGATGAGCAGGAACGCTGGGACCGTTTTGTGGAGATTAACGTCAAGGAACAGGTTTTTGACCTGGCCAAGACTTCCATAGTGCAAAACGCCTGGAATAGCGGTCAGGAGCTGCACCTTCACGGCTGGGCTTACGGCGTAGGTTCAGGAATAGTGAAAGACCTGGAGGTGAATGTGAGTAACGATTCTCAGCTGGATACCGTGTATCAGCTTAACTTCTAAGGATTTTTTCTGAAGTAATACTAAAGAGGGCTGTAGTTTCAGCTCTCTTTTTTTATACCCAGATCTTCCGATTTCTTCAGAATTCCGTGCTGCCGGGCCTGGTCAAGAATCGTAGGCAAGAGTACAGGTGCAACGGCTTCAACAGGAGGAAGGAGGACAGAATTTTCGAGCGTTTTATCTGGAATGAGTTCGAAGTCCTGGCGGGAGGCATTAAAGAACATGAGGATCACGCTAAGAACAAAGGCTACTTTCAGAAATCCGAAGAAAGCGCCAAAGATTCTGTTCAGCATTCCCAGGGCGGCGAGTCCGGCAATTTTAGTAAGGACCTTTCCCACCAGGGATATGGCGATCACGATAACGAGAAAGGTAATAGCAAAAGCCAGCAGGTACACATATTCGGGGTCCCAATCGAGGTGGCGGCGCAGGAATTCTCCCGCGAAGTAGGAAAAGTGGATGGCACCAAAGATGCCCGCAATGATCCCTATCAGCGAGGCGACCTCTCCCAGGAAGCCTCTCATAAAACCTCTTATGAAGCCGTACAGCAGAATAAGGGCCAGAATGATGTCTACGGTATTCATGTTCCAAATATACTAATTTAAGCAAGTAAGATATTATCTTTGCCGCATGGCAAAAGACGAACAACTTAGAGCGCGTTGGGAAGGCCTTCAAAAGAAGCTTTCCGACCAATTTGCTGACGGAGAATTAATGGACCTTGATGCTATTATTTATATTATCGGAGTTCAGGAACTGGGGCAGATTCATCGCAAATTCAAGAAAGATCACAAGCTGGATCTTATGCATATCGCGATTTGCCGGTTGCTGGAACCCTACGGCTATTACGAATTTGATTATTTTGATGAAGAGGGTTGGCCACACTACAAGATCCTGGAACAATTACCGCAGCTAAAGGCCGGCGAACAGACGGTATTGATGAAAGAAGCAATAGTGCAATATTTTCTGGAAAAAGAGTATATTTCGTAGCGAATATTCTTTAACCATGAACCTTATTTTATTAGCACTTGCAGCTTTTCCAAATGATAGCGGTCCCATTTACCAGGAAACCATCGCAGGTAGATTCCCCGTGGAACCCTATAATACCTTCAGCAATTTCCTGTTTCTGGCCATTGTGATCTATTTTTCGGTGAAGGTATACGGTAATTACCGGCAACAGCGGTTCCTTGCCTTCAGCTTACCGGTCATTTTTCTTGGTTTCATAGGCGGTACGGTGTACCATGCCACGCGAAGCCATCCCTTTTGGCTATATCTCGACTGGGTGCCTATCATGCTGCTTTGCTTTGCGGTTTCTATTTATTTTATTCTGAAAGTAGATCTGAAAAAACGCAAAAAAGCGGCGATGATCACGGTGGTATTATTGCTGATCTTCGGAACGAAATTTCTGCCCTGGTCCCCCAAGATCGAAAATTCGGCAGAATACATCGGGACGTCCCTCGGGCTGCTTCTGCCGCTGGTGGTATATTTAATTAGAACTCACTTCCGCTTTTCAAAATATATTTTCCTTGCCTTTGGCAGTTTTGGAGTTGCCATCACCTTTCGCACCCTGGACAGATTCCTGTATTTCCTGCCAATGGGCACTCACTGGCTATGGCATAGCTTTGGCGCGCTGGCTGTTTTCTTTCTCGTCAAGTACATTTATTTGGACAAGGAAGCAGAAACCCGGGAGGAGTGGAAGACTGCAGATTTCTCCGCTTCAGCGCCTGAAAGTAATTATCTGAAGAACCAACGGGTTAAGGAGTAATTTTTTTTAAATTTGCCCTTCTGAAAAGTATAGCATCTCATGATCGATAAAATAAAGGAACATATTGCTGAAGCTGAATCTTTTAAAGCTGAAACTAAAGAAGGAATTGAAGCTTTCAGGATTAAATATCTTGGCAAAAAAGGAATTCTCAACGAGTTTTTCGCCGAGTTCAAAAATGTTCCGAATGAGCAGAAAAAAGATTTCGGGCAGGCCGTAAATACCCTGAAGAAAGCTGCTGAAGATAAAGTAAATGAGCTCAGGGAAGAGCTGGAAAGCAAACAGGAAGAAAAAGGAGTGTACGGTGACCTCTCCCGACCCGGAGAGCCGGTAGAGATAGGTGCAAGACATCCAATTTCGATCGTTAAGAACCAGATCATCGAGATTTTCTCGAATATTGGTTTCAACGTTTCCGAAGGTCCAGAAATTGAGGACGACTGGCACAACTTTACCGCGCTTAACCTTCCCGAATATCATCCCGCACGTGATATGCAGGACACTTTCTTTATTCAGACCAATCCCGATATTCTGCTGCGTACCCATACCTCTTCTGTGCAGGTTCGCTACATGGAAAATAACAAGCCGCCAATTCGTACAATTTCGCCCGGAAGGGTTTTCAGAAATGAAGCGATTTCGGCGCGCTCACACTGTATCTTTCACCAGGTGGAAGGGCTGTACATTGACAAAGAGGTGTCCTTTGCCGATTTAAAGCAAACTTTATTGTATTTTACAAAGCAGCTCTTCGGAAAATCGAAGATCAGGTTGCGCCCTTCTTATTTCCCGTTTACCGAACCGAGTGCCGAAGTTGATATTTACTGGGGCCTGGAAACCGAAACCGATTACCGAATTACAAAGGGAACCGGCTGGTTGGAAATTATGGGCTGCGGAATGGTAGATCCCAACGTGCTTAAAAACTGCGGAATTGATCCTACCGAATATTCCGGCTTTGCCTTTGGAATGGGAATAGAACGCATTGCCATGCTGCTTTACCAGATTGGGGACATTCGCATGTTCTATGAAAACGACGTGCGTTTCCTGGAACAGTTTAAGTCTGCTTTATAACTTAAACCTGCCCCCTGATCTCTTATACTAAAAAACTGATCTTATGCATAAAACAGCTTTTTTTATTCTGACTTTAGTGGTCTTGGGGGTAGTAATTTACCTGATGATCGCAGTGGTGAAGATCACTATTGGCCTCATCATCCTTGTTATAGCTGCGGCTCTTTTGTGGTTCCTGTGGTCCAGGATCAAACACAAATGGGAGGAAACTTTTGAAGACGAACCAGAATAATCTTTTTTAGTGAAGAAGGATATTGAAATACCTGAAGTTGAAAAGGTCTATATAGCTGCGGTAAAGGAATTCAATAAAGAATTCGGGGCACAGGAGTGGAATGCCTACATCATTAATGAGCGGGAAGAAGACCTGGAGACAGTGCTTATCGTAACCCGGGGCTTTGAAGGTGAAAAGCAGACCTCAATTATGCGGCATAGACTCGAAAAGCTGCCACCGCAATCTTTTGCTAAAATCGAATATCTGCAGGATGAGGTACTGGCCCTGAATAACGAATTTTGGGTTACTTTTTTTGCCGGCGGCAAAATGTACGAAAAGAAATTCCTCTTCCGGAAAAACACTATTAATAGCAATGCTCTTCGGGAATTACCGGTAATGCAGAAAAAAGGAGTGCTGCTAAAGTAGCGCCAGCCTTTAATTCATCTTATCGGCGAGTTTCTTCATTACCTTCTTCGGGTTTTTTCCATCGTAAAGAATGGAATAAACCGCGTCAATAATTGGTGTTTTTGCACCTTTTTCCTGGTTGATCTTATAGGCGCTTTCAGTAGCATAATAACCTTCGGCGATCATGCTCATTTCCATTTGCGCGCTCTTTACCGTATAGCCTTTCCCGATCATATTCCCGAACATCCGGTTTCGGCTGAAGATAGAATAGCCGGTAACGAGTAGATCTCCGAGGTAAGCAGAATCGTTAATATTCCGCTTCATCTTGTGCACTTTCTTGATGAATTTCTTCATCTCTCGAATGCCGTTGCTCATCAATACACTCTGAAAGTTGTCACCGTAGCCAAGGCCATGAGCAATGCCTGCAGCAATAGCGTATATGTTTTTCAGCATCGCGGCATATTCGGTACCTGTAACATCGTCACTGATCTTGCATTTAATATAGTCGCTGCTAAGGTGATTGGCCAGGGTTTTGGCCTTTTCTTCATCGGAACAGGCGATGGTAAGATAGGAAAGTCTTTCGAGGGCCACTTCTTCAGCGTGACAAGGACCTGTGATCACCCCGATGTTTTCCATCGGGATATTGTAAAACTGGTTGAAATGTTCTCCCACGATAAGGCTGCTCTCGGGAACAATGCCTTTGATTGCTGAAAAGATCACCTTGCCATCCAGAGAGGTCTGGAGCATATCGAGTTCGCGCTTCAGAAAAACCGACGGAATGGCGAATATTAGATAATCTGCCGCTTCTATGGTGTGGTTGATGTCGTTGCTCAGGTCAAGTTGTCGGGTATCAAATTCTACAGAACTCAGATAATTCGGGTTGTGTTCCTGCTGCTTTATATGTTCGATCGCGTAAACGCTTCTCATATACCAGTGCACGGTATCGACGTTTTCACTCAACATTTTCACGATCGCGGTTGCCCAACTTCCGCCACCTATTACGGCGAACTTAGGTGATGTCTCCATACATTTCATTTATATTCCCAAAAATAAGCAAAATAATAAGGATTTGCGATGAAAGACAATTTTTACCGCCTAATATTGAAATATTCGTAACAGGCAGGTTCTCAAACTTTAACACAAAAGAATGTGGAAAAGAACAATCTTAAACCCGAAAGTGGCGTTGTAGATATACACTTTCCGCGATAAGCTGGAAAGGTGAATTTTCTTTGTTTTTTGGTTGGTTATTTAGTTTGAAAGCCGCCTCCGGAGAAAACCGGGGTCGGCTTTTTTTCAGTTAAAAACTAACAAAAATTTAGGAGTTGGCTGTTTGACAAACTGCAAGGCTTTCGTATCTTACTTCAGCATAAAAAATTAAAGCCACGAATGGGTATTTTTTCGTTTATCAAAGAGGCCGGAAATAAAGTATTTGGAATAGGAAAATCAAAGGCCGAAGAGACTGCCGAAAGAACCGAAGAGAGCCGGGCACTGGAGAGAAAGGAAAATGAAAAGGCTGCCCGAAAGCTGGAAGAAAAGATAAGGGAGCATAAACTCGATATCGATAACCTTAAGGTGAAGATTGAAGAAGATATGGCCACGGTCTCGGGAGAAGCTTCAGACCAGGCGACACGTGAAAAAGTGGTGCTTGTAGTGGGCAATACCGAAGGCATACGCCAGGTTGATGACCAGATGGACGTGGAGAATTGCGAGCCCGAAGCGGTTTTTCACACCGTAGAAATTGGCGATAACCTCGAGAAAATAGCCGAAGAACACTATGGCGATCCAAAGAAATACATGCTGATCTTTGAAGCCAACAAACCTATGTTGAAAGATCCTAAAAAGATATATCCGGGCCAGGTACTGCGAATTCCGCCGGCTGAAACTCGGAAAAACCAGAAATCAGAGACTGTTTAAAAATTTTGAGAGAGCTACATTGAGGGCAGTCGACGTTCCATAGCTTGTAGTTCCGCAATGAAAAAAGCAGGTTCAATCAGCTAAAATTGAGCGCTCAAAAACAGATTTTCAAACAGTCTCTTTTTTATTCAATCCTTACTTGTAGAAATTCATCAGATCGGCATATTCCCACACTTGTGGCGGAAGCAGCGGCTTGATGTTCTTGCCTTCCTTAATGGATTTCCTGATAAAAGTGGCCGAGATCTCCATTCTTGGCGCAGCAACCCTCGTGATCTTTGGGTGCTCCTTAAATTGGTTCTCTACCGTTCCGCCGGAGATGCGCGGATATACATACAATTGGTGATTCTGAATGATCACCTCGAAATTCTTCCATTTGTGGAAGCTTTTCAGGTTGTCCTCTCCCATAATGAGGCAAAATTCCTGATCGGGATATTTTTCCTGAAGATATGCCAGCGTATTTACCGTATAATTGGGCTGCGGCAGGTTGAATTCGATATTGCTGGGTTTCAGCTTATCGTATTCTTCACAGGCCTTATAGACCATTTCCAGGCGATGGTGATTTTCAAGAAGGCTGCTCTTTTTCTTATGCGGATTATGAGGTGTAACTACCAGCCAGATCTCATTCAGGTCAGAAAATTCTGCCATGTGGTTGGCGATGATGAGATGCCCGATATGAATTGGGTTAAAAGTGCCGAAAAAGAGTCCGATTTTCTTTTTACTCATTCCCGGTTTTTTTTACCCCCACATAAGAAGCTACGAGATCGTAGCTTTCTTTAAGCGCAACTTCAAGGTTGTTGTTCTCAATAATGAAGTCGAATTGCGGCGCTGTGGCCAACTCGATAGAGGCCTTCGCTACCCGCATATTGATCTTATCGGGAGTTTCGGTTTTGCGCTTTTTCAGGCGGATCTTGAGTTCTTCAATACTCGGCGGTTTCACAAATACCGCCAGTGTATGATCGGGATAAATATTCTTGATGTCCAGACCGCCTACCACGTCAATGTCAAAAATCACGTGTTTGCCATGCGACCAGATACGCTCGATTTCACTCTTCAGGGTTCCGTAGAAATTATCGCGGTAAACTTCTTCCCACTCCAAAAACTCGTCGTTCTTGATCTTCTTTTTGAAATCGGCCAGGCTCAGGAAGTAATAATCCTTCCCGTCCACTTCATTTCCCCTGGGCTCGCGGGAGGTCGCCGAAATAGAAAATTCCAGGTTGAGTTCCTGTTGCTTTAATAGATGCTGCACTATCGTGGTTTTTCCCGAGCCTGAAGGCGCCGAGAAGACGATAAGTTTGCCGTCGTTCATTTAAAGTACGTTTAAGAGTTGCTCTTTTATTTTTTCCAGTTCATCCTTCATTTGCACCACCACCTGCTGCATGGGCGCGTAATTGGATTTACTTCCAATGGTGTTGATCTCACGACCCATTTCCTGGGAGATAAAAGCCAGCTTTCTTCCGTTGGAGTCATCACTGTTAATGTTTTCGCTGAAATAATCCAGGTGGTTTTCGAGCCTCACCTTTTCTTCGGTGATGTCGAATTTTTCGATGTAATAAACCAGTTCCTGTTCAAAACGATTTTCATCGACATTCTCTTTGATGTCTTCTATTCCCTTCCGAAGGCGCTCGCGAACCGCGTCGATCCTGTCAGGATCAATTCTAATCACTTCTTTCAACAGATTCTTAATATTGGAAACCCTTAGCTGAAGATCTTTTTCAAGCGCTTCTCCTTCGGTAGTCCTGAAATTGTTGATTTCTACTAATGCTTCTACTACCGACTCCGTAATTGCCTGGAATTCGGTCTCGTCGATCTCTTCCCGTTCCGTTTTCATCGCATCAGGCATTCTTACGGCCATTTTTAGCAGTTCGGTTTCATTACCATCAACGATCTCTCTTAACTGCTGAATATATTTTTTCACTACTGCCGGATTGACTGAAGCTGTAGTTTCCTCGCCGGTGATTTCTACAAAAAGGGAAAAATCGACTTTTCCGCGGGTAAGTTCGCGTGAGATCATGTTGCGCAGCTGAAGTTCTTTTTCCCGGTACTGTGAAGGAATTCGGGCATTCAGGTCGAAATTTTTGCTGTTAAGGGATTTGATCTCGACAGTGATCTTTTTCGAAGGAAGTTGCGATACGCTCTTCCCAAAGCCGGTCATGGATTGAATCATGCTTGATTTTTAAAGGATTGCGCAAAGATAAGCATTTCTGCAGCAGTGCAAAGCGAGGGGATGCCTATTTTGTTGACACGGCAAGAGCTAAGTCACATGGAAATTTACGTAAATATTGAGATAAAGGCTTAGCGATTTTCCGAAGAGAACAGCCAATAAGGATTAATTTAAGGTAGTGAAGTTGGCGTGGCGCGCCACCATCATATTGAAAATTCCGTATCCTATTAGTCCCAGCGCTACAGCCGCCAACAAAAAGGAGCCATAGGAGTAGCTCAGGAGGTACTGTAGGGCGCCCTCAGTTCCTTTATAGGCATTGGCATTGTGCTGCAGGATCACCTTTACCAGGAAAAAAGACAAGACGCCAAACACCACACCGCGGGCGGAATAACCTATTCGTCCTGCATTTCTTATCAGGTCGTATTCATGTTTAATATTGGGATAATTATCTATCTTTTTCATGAATTGCGCGGTATAGGCTAGGTAGAATTGCCTCAAAGCCTGCCCGGCAACAATAATAGCGGCAATCCAAATGAGGGCAGGCCCCCAACTGTGTGAAAGTAGTTCGCCCAATGCAGCTTTTTGGGTTTCGTTGTCACCGGAGCCTCCGCTGCTTTGAGCTTGTTTTGCAAAACTTTGAATCAAGGGTTTGGCAAAGGAGTAGGCGATAAAAGCATACAGGATCCCTGAGTAGAAGTAACGGAATTTCTTAAAACCTTTTCTGAAATTCTCTTTGGTTTTCCCGTTCTGGTCAATGGGTTCTCTGAAGATCTGATAGAGCCTCCACAGGGAATAGGCAAATAATCCCAGCGCTACAATGCCCACCAGGATCTTTCCAAGGGGAAGCTGCAGCAAAAAACTAATCACCCCGTCCTTACTGGAAATGTCGCCGCCTAAACCCAGGGCAGCCATAAAAGTTAATGCCCCGATCAGGAAATACACGAGCCCCTTGGTGAAAAACCCGGCTGAACGAACTTTGGCGATCTTACCCGTCTTGGAATTGTTCTTCATTTGCTCCTTTTAAAGCTAATTTAAATGGAAGAAGTAACATCTGTCTCTATTGGAGATTTTTTAACCCGGTTTTAATATCTGCCGGAGGAATGGTAGCAAGAGCAAAAAGTTGAATTTCTACATCCGGCTTTCAATAAATTCCAGCGCCCTTTCTTCGTGGTAATAGCTTTTATTGCGGCGAATGAAGCCTACGTGGCCGCCGTGTTTGGGAATCTCGAGGTGAAGATGCTGAGACTTTTCTGCAATCTCAACAGGATAGGAATTAGCCGACAAAAAGGAGTCATTTTCAGCGTTTATTATCAGGCTTGGAATCCTGATATTGGGCAAAAACTGAAGGCAGCTGCACATTTCATAGTAGTACTGCGCACTTTTGTAGCCATGTGCTTTGCTGGTGTACAATTCGTCGATGGCCAGCAGCGAATTGCAGTTGGCGATCTCCTGTTTCTCCAGCTGGTCGGGAAATGCCAGTTGCCTTTGGTAAAGTTCATCTTTCAGGT
>JBAWAB010000141.1:0-1900 GCA_049589035.1 Salegentibacter sp. | reverse complement strand
GCCTCTTTTTTACGGATCTCTCTTTTCTCCATTTCCGATTTTCCTTCGGCAACAAGTTCCCTTCCGCGGGCCATGAAAGGCTCCAGTTTCTTCGAATAACAGGCAACTTCTATTCCTTCCCGAAACGGATTATCGGCGAGACAAACAAGGTAGTTGGTTCCTTTACGAAGCACCACCAGCTTTCCGTTTTCATCATATCCATACACCATGGCGCCACTTCGTTCCTCTTCAGGAGCGGCAAGTAAGGCGGTTTTAATCTGGACATCGGCCGGCAAAATTTCCGACTTATTGGTTTGTGAAAAGCCAGCTGAGCTTAGCGCGTAAAGGCTTAACAAAAGAAAAATCTTCATATTTACAGAATTTAGTGGTCAAAGGGAACCGGTTGTTACAGGTTTAAATATAACAATTAAGAAGCATTTCATTGTTGTAGAGGGAAAAATTGATGGGTGTGCTCGATTTCATCGCCTCAATAGATGCTAAAATTTCTTTAAGAACAGTGCTTCGGCTTTGTTTACTGACCGGAATGCGCTATTTTTAGGGAAAAGGATTTATGAAATTGAGATTATCGTTGCAAAAAAAGGCTGAAGAAATCGAAAAGGAGTTGAAGGATATTCAATTTGCCGATAAGGATTCCTATTCTTCCTACAAAGCTTTCGACGGGATGGAAGAAGGTGATATTTACATTGTCACCAAAGACAAATCCAGGGATATTTTCTGTGCCACCTGGGGAAAAAAGTATGACGGAACCATCCTTGAAAGACCGGACGATGTCCGCTATGCTTTGCTTGATTCTTCACGAAACCTTTGTATGGTCCTTGCCGATTCGATACAGGTTGACGATACTAAAAGATTCCTGCCCGAAAAAGAACTATTCGCCCTGCCGGGGCTTTTCTATATGGAAGGGGATGCCTATCACGTTCGCATCCTTACCCAAATAAGGGATGATAAAGAAATCCCGTTGATCTTCAAATCCGAGTTTGTGCGCCGCTGGGGCCGTCTCCAATACAATATCGAAGAAATAGATGAGGCCATCGCAGAAGGATTAAGTACGCTCGAGGCTGAAGAAGTCTAAGCTGCTGATCATCCTTCCTTTTCGAAGCTAATCATCAAAATCCTTTGCAACAGCCTTATATACTTTTTTTACCCTCCTCGGGTTTTCGAATATTTCGTGCAGCCAGGTCTTCCAGGTAATCGAGTTGTAATTCCTGTATATCCAATAACCGCTGATTCTGATTGACCATCAGGTGATCCATTTTTTCATGAAGCAGTCTTATCTCCAGTTCGGCCTTTAGATTCACCTTATAATCATGTTCGCTTCTGGCACGATCCTTTTGTTCCTTCCGGTTCTGGCTCATCATGATGATGGGAGCCTGTATGGCAGCGAGACAGGAAAGTATAAGATTCAGCAGGATAAAAGGGTAGGGGTCAAAAGGCCGTGTCGCCATGATAAATATATTGATGGCCATCCAGATAAACAGAAAACTGAAAAAGAAGATTATGAAGATCCAGCTGCCGCCAAATTCCGCGATCCTGTCGGCCAGTTTTTGCCCGGCAGTCAGTTTGGTCTCTATTTCAGGTTCAATATTTTCTGAAAGCAGGGTGTTATTTTGAATGGCCCTGATCACCTCGCGCTCAAATTTGCTTACTTCCCGGTGTTCTTTCCTGATGAGCCACTCGAGATATTTTTTGCGATAGTTGTTCAGAGGCTCATGCGAAAGGTAATCGTCTTCAGAAAAACCGGGATGGTCTTTCTTTATCATTTCCAGGATTTGCCTTTTTATCGAAGAATATCCGGTAAGTTGATCTATGGGAAATTCCTTTTTCAGGATATAACATTGAGCGGTCTCCATGAGGATGCTGATTAAAATCTCTTCTAAAATTACTGAATTTCAGCCTATAC
>JBAWAB010000140.1:0-3075 GCA_049589035.1 Salegentibacter sp. | reverse complement strand
CCAAAGCATTGCGTAAAGGGGTGTTTAAATTTAGGTCCTGAAAACTCAAAGTGTGAAGTTTAATTTCGTGCAAAGGTACGGCATGAAACTCAAAGTTTTACCTGCTTTCTCTAATTGAATAGATCATACAATACTAATGGTGTAACTTGCAGTGAAATCTTCTCCGGCTCCCAGTTCAATAATACCTTCCTTTGTTTTAAGCTCCTGATCGGTATCTTCAGGGTCGGCAATTCCCAGCCAGGGCTCGATGCACACATAAGGTGCTCCGGGTTTTGCCCAGAGACCGAGGTTCTTGAAGTCATTGTATTCCACACTCAGGATTTTTCCTGATTTAGCGCTTTTTAGATCTGCCTTTTTTGAAGGAATATCTTTGAAGATAAGCGCATCGTTCTCAAAAAGATCCTTTCGCAGCCTTATTTTATTGTCGTTGTCAAGAATCGTTTCGGTTTTTTTGCTCACCAGGCCATCTTCATTGAGCAGGTGAGTATCGAGCTGCATGTTTTGGTCGAATTCCAGAAAATAGTCGTCGTAAGTTTCGTCTTCAAAGAGCGGAGCATTAAAAGCAGGATGTCCGCCGAGGGAAAAATACATTGGCTTTTCGTCAATATTGGAGATTTTATGAGAGACTTTTAAAGATTTTCCTTCCAGGCTAAAGGTGATCTCAAAGTAGAATTTGAAGGGATAGAGCTCCAGGGTTTCTTCGGAGTGTGCCAGGATGAACCGAAGCGAATTTTCATCCCGGTGCTTCAGGTCTATATTGTTATTATGCCGCACAAAGCCGTGTTTGGGCATTTCGTATTCAGTTCCTTCATAGCAGTATTTCCCGTCTTTCAACATCCCGATCACCGGGAAAAGATTGGGAGCATGGCTGCTCCAGATGTCGGGATTTGCCTGCCAGAGGTATTCTTTGTTGTTTTCAAGGTTTTTAATGCTGCACAATTCGGCCCCCGTTTTGAGTACGCTTACACTCAGATGTTGGTTCTTTATACTGAAAGTCTTCAAATTTGCTTCTTTTTTGGTTTGCCCTTTAAAGATACAAATCCTGAAATTAGTGGCAATAGCAGGTTTTTCTGCTTTGGTATTTCCGAAGGAAAACAGCTTCTTTATTTGAAATGCCCGTGGGTTGACTACCTTTGTCGCCCAAAAGGAAATGAAGTGCGCACTACAAAATCTTATTCTGTAGAAAATCCGAAGGAGTTCAGGAAGAAATTATTTTACTGGAGCCGGCAGTTTGAGGAGATCACCTGGCTAGATAGCAACGATTATCAGCAGCAGCATGGCAGTTTTGATGCCGTCCTGGCTGTTCAGGCCTTCACCGCGATAAAGACCGATGTCCATGGCGCCTTTAAACAGCTGCAGGAATTTCAGGAAACTGCAAACGACTGGATCTTTGGCTATCTTTCCTATGATCTGAAGAACGATGTCGAAAACATCCAATCTTGCAATTATGATGGCCTGGGATTTCCGGACCTGTATTTTTTCCAGCCGCAGAAACTTTTTCTGCTGAAGGGGAATTCCGTGGAACTTCAATACCTGAGAATGGTAGATGACGAGATGGATGATGATTTTGAAGAAATTCAGGTTTTTTCGGCGAAAGCAGAGGTTGAAAAACGGCCAATTTCCGAAGAAAAACCGGCCATTCGTCCGCGTATTTCAAAAGATGCCTATCTGGCTAAGGTAGCAGAAATGCAACGACATATTCACCGGGGTGATATTTACGAAGCTAATTTTTGCCAGGAATTCTTTGCTGAGAACCGGAAGATCGAGCCTTTTCAGGTCTTTGAAGATCTCAATGAGATCTCGGGACCTCCTTTTGCCACCTTTCTGAAACTGGAAGAGCATTACCTGCTTTGTGCTTCCCCGGAGCGCTACCTGAAAAAGGAAGGAAATACTATTCTTTCACAGCCCATCAAGGGAACCGCGAGGAGATCGGAAGATAAGGCTGAAGATGAAAAGATCGCGCAGGAGCTGGCTTTAGATCCCAAGGAACAGTCAGAAAATGTGATGATCGTAGACCTGGTTCGCAATGATCTCTCCAGGATAGCCAAAAAAGGAAGCGTGCAGGTCGATGAACTTTGCAAAGTTTATTCTTTCCGGCAGGTGCATCAAATGATCTCCACTGTTTCGGCTGAACTTGAAGAGGGAATTCCTGCGGTGGAAGCCCTGCGGGTCACTTTTCCAATGGGTAGCATGACCGGTGCGCCCAAAATTTCGGCCATGAAGATCATTGAAGAGCTGGAAGAAACAAAACGCGGACTCTACAGCGGTGCCGTGGGCTATTTTACTCCTTCCGGCGATTTCGATTTCAATGTTGTTATTCGCAGTATTTTGTATAATTCTGAAAATAAATATGTATCCTTTTCGGTAGGTGGCGCTATTACGGCGGCTTCGGTTCCCCGGAAAGAATACCAAGAATGTCTTCTGAAGGCAAAAGCAATGCTGCAGGTTCTGGAATAGCTGTTTCAGGAAAAAGGAACTTCAGAAGCGCTTTTTTGTATATTTGATCGCAGATGGAAAAAGCATTCAAGGAGCTTGTTAAAACGCAGCTGCCATTTCTTATCGACAGTAAAGTCCTGCTGGCGGTGAGTGGCGGGGTAGACAGCATTGTCCTGGTCAATCTTTGTCACAAGGCAAAACTGAATTTTGCCATTGCTCATTGCAATTTCAATCTTCGCGGAGAAGAAAGCGACGGCGATGAGGAATTTGTTTCTCAATTAGCCGATAATCTTGATGTTGAGGTTTTTATAGAGAATTTCGACACCGAAAGATATGCGGCAGAGCATTCCCGCTCCATACAAATGGCAGCCCGTGATTTGCGTTACGAATGGTTTGATGAGCTTTGTGCCGCTTTCAAATTTGATTATGTCCTCACTGCCCACCACGCGAATGATAATTTGGAAACCTTCCTGATCAATCTTTTGCGCGGCACAGGCCTGGAAGGCCTGAGTGGGATAAAGATGGAAATGAACAGGATCATTAGGCCGCTGCTCGCTTTTTCACGGCAGGAAATTGAAGCATACGCCCTGGAAAATGAGATCGCCTGGCGGGAAGACAGCAGCAATGCCTCTACAAAAT
>JBAWAB010000139.1:0-1721 GCA_049589035.1 Salegentibacter sp. | reverse complement strand
GTAAAAAGGAATGGTGAATATTGATGATGCGGTTTGGGAAAGCCGCGATCATCTCTTCTGAAATGATCTGCATATACCTCGCCAGCACTATAAAATCTATTCCTTCCTTCTGAAGTAGTTCCAGCTGCCTCCTTTCAGCTTCTTCTTTCCGGCCTTTTTTAACCGGAATATAAAAGAACGGGATTCCGAAGCTTTCGGCGATTGGCTGAAGTGTATTGTGATTGCTGATAATGAGGGGGATTTCAACCGCCAGCTCTCCAGATTTGTACCTTCCGAGGAGATCATAGAGGCAGTGATCGTATTTAGAGACGAAAATGGCCATTTTTAAAGGTGCTTCGACCGAAGCCATTTTCCAGGACATTTCATATTTTGCGGCTATCGCAGAGCCGAAGCGCTCCCTGAGATGTTTCAGCTCAATTTCTTCAGCAAATTCGCATTCCAGCCGCATGAAAAAGATCTTGTTCTCCCTGTCCACATATTGATCTATATACACTATATTCCCTTTGCGCTCATGGAAAAAGGAAGTAACGCTGGCAATAATTCCGGAGGTGTCGGGGCAATGAATAAGAAGGGTGATCCTGGTCATTTCTGGCTCTTTTTCAGCTAAAATAGGGCATTTTCAAGCCTTTCCGCAGAAACAGTGTCAGTATTAGACAATTGTCAGAAAAGCCTGCTAAATTTTACAATTTTCGTAAATTGCAGCATCAAAAAATCGATAAAATTTACAATGGAACCACAGCAACCATATACTCCAAAAAATAATATTCGAATTGTAACCGCAGCTTCGCTCTTTGACGGGCACGACGCCGCCATAAACATCATGCGCCGCATCATCCAGTCTACCGGCGTTGAGGTGATCCACCTGGGGCACGACCGCAGCGTGGAAGAAGTGGTGAACTGCGCGATCCAGGAAGATGCTAACGCCATCGCGATGACTTCTTACCAGGGCGGGCATAATGAATATTTCAAGTATATGCATGACCTGTTGCAGGAGAAAGGCGCCGGCCATATTAAGATCTTTGGCGGCGGTGGCGGAGTAATTCTGCCCGAAGAGATTCAGGAACTGATGGATTACGGGATCACCCGCATCTATTCTCCCGATGACGGCCGCGAGATGGGGCTGCAGGGAATGATCAACGATATGGTGAAGCAGGCCGATGAGCCTACTCTGCCCTTGCAGAAAACCGGCGGAGTTTGTGAAGCCCTTCAGGAAAAAGACGTAAACACTATTGCGCGGCTTATTTCCCTTGCCGAAAATGACCATGAGCAGTTTAAAAAGAATTTCAGTCCCGCAAAGGCTTCGGAAAAAAGTAAAATTCCGGTGCTGGGGATCACCGGTACCGGTGGTTCTGGAAAATCCAGCCTGGTAGACGAACTGGTAAGAAGATTTCTGATCGATTTCCCCGGAAAGAACATCGGGATTGTTTCCGTAGATCCTTCGAAAAGAAAAACTGGTGGGGCGCTTTTGGGTGACCGCATCAGGATGAATTCCATTAATAATAAGAGGGTTTATATGCGTTCACTGGCTACCCGTCAGTCGAATCTCGCCCTTTCAAAGTATGTTGCTGAAGCTGTTGAGGTATTGAAAGCGGCTGCCTATGATTTGATCATTCTTGAAACCTCCGGAATTGGTCAATCTGATACTGAAATCCTCGATCACTCCGATGTTTCTCTTTACGTGATGACGCCCGAATTTGGTGCGGCGACTCAGCTGGAAAAGA
>JBAWAB010000138.1:0-7324 GCA_049589035.1 Salegentibacter sp. | reverse complement strand
ATGGACATTCCCTGGAAACCGATCTCTGCCATGTTGTGCTGACCGCAGGCATTCATACAACCGCTAATTTTAATGGTGATATCCCTGCCATTCACAAAATGGGAATATTCTTCTTTCAGCACATCTTCCAACACGCTTGCGATCCCGGTACTACTTGCAATCCCCAAGTTGCAAGTGTCCGTACCGGGGCAAGCGGTAATATCTACGGTCTTACTATAGCCGGTTTCGGCATAGCCCAGCTTCTTTAATTCCGAATAGAAAAAAGGTAAAAATTCCTTCCTTACGTGACGTATCAAAATATCCTGTCTCAGGCTTAACCTTACCTCATTTCCGGCATATTTCTTCACCAGGTCGGCAAGCTTTCTCGCTCCACCCGTGTAGAAGTCACCCAGCGGAACCCGAATCCCAACAGCAAATAATCCTTCTTGTTTCTGCGGAATAACATTCGTGCTTTTCCAGGCCTCATAATCTTTCTGATCTTCGATCTCTACCCAAGGCACTTCCACCTGTTGAAGTGGCGGAGCAGCTTCGAAAGCATCGATGCGCAGTTCAGGCTGTTTTCCTGAAAGCGACTTTTGTTGTTCGGCCACCAGGTCCATGAAAGCATCTTTTCCAATATCCTTGATCAGGTACTTCATTCTGGCCTTCATTCTTTTTGCCCTTTCACCATGGCGATCGAAAACCCTAAGTACACCTTCCGTTAGCGGTATGATTTCCTCTGCAGGAATGAAATCATATAAAACGTCGGCGTGGCGGGGTTGAGAACCAAGTCCGCCACCCAGCATCACCTTAAATCCGCGTTTCCCGTCCTTCAGTTTGGCGATAAAACCAAGGTCGTGGATATAACTCAATGCGGTATCTTCTTCGGAAGCTGAAAAAGATATCTTGAACTTTCTACCCATTTCCTGGCAGATAGGATTCCGCAGAAAGAATTTAAAGGTAGCTTCGGCATAAGGAGACACATCAAAAGGTTCCTTTAGATCGATCCCGGAGGTTTCCGAAGCGGTAATATTCCTTACCGTGTTCCCGCAGGCTTCCCGCAGGGTGATGTCATCTTTTTCCAGTTGTGACCAGAGTTCCGGCGTGCGGTCCAGGCTCACGTGGTGTATCTGAATATCCTGGCGGGTGGTAATGTGCAGCCTTCCGGTGGAATATTCATCAGAAACATCGGCAATACGATGCAATTGTTCAGAAGTCACCCTCCCAAAGGGCAGTTTTATGCGAACCATCTGTACACCGGCCTGTCTTTGTCCATAAACTCCACGCGCAAGGCGGAGACTTCGGAATTTCTCTTCATCAGCTTTTCCTTCCCGGAATAGCCTTATCTTCTTTTCCAAATCCAGGATGTCCTGCTCGACAATAGGCTTTTCGATTTCGGTTCTAAAACTTTGCATTGGTTACGGGTTTTAATTAGTTAATTTTCAGCATAAAAAAAGTCCTTTTAGAGCTACACCTAAAAGGACTTTATAAACTTCAGTTTATATAATAGACTTCTAAGTGTGAGGCGAAAAGCGCATACACATACACATAATTACAGACCAGATGTTCATCATAAATTTCCGCATCTTGTGCTCTATTTTATAAATCCTACCCCTGCTGTGGTATTGGTTTGGGAGTCGATTAGTATAAATCTTCCGTTTGCTTTATTATTTTCAAAATTATCGGCGAAAATGGGTTTGCTCAGTTTGATAGAAACATTCCCGATCTCGTTCAATTTTAAACTGGATGCTTCACTGGTTCCGCCGAAATTAGTCTCAATATGGCCCTCAATTTTATCGATTTTCGCCAGCACGTCATTGGTGTTATGCTGAAGCACATACTTGGTTCCCGGCCGCAGCTCCTTGTTATCCATCCAGCAAACGGTGGCATTTAGCAGTTTTGTTTGCTGTGGAACCTCTCCCGATTTCACCAACATATCGCCCCGGGCCACATTAATATCATCAGCAAGGCTTATGGTTACTGAACTTCCGGCCGGAGCTTCCCCGAAACTTTCATCGAAAAAGTGGATCTCTTTGATAGTCGAAGTCATTAACGAAGGAATCACTGTCACCTCATCTCCCACCTTCAGGCTACTTCCGCTGATCTTCCCTGCATAGCCCCGAAAATCGTGAAATTCATCGGTCTTTGGCCGGATCACAGTTTGTACCGAAAATCTCGCCTGGCTTTCTTCCTGAAAATCTTCAGCCTTAAGTTTCTCCAGATGCTCAAGGATAGTATCTCCATTATACCAAGGCATTTCCGAAGAATTTTCAGCTATATTTTCTCCCCAGAGCGCACTCACAGGAATAAAAGTAAGCCGCTGTTCCTT
The DNA here is from genome assembly GCA_049589035.1 of Salegentibacter sp. GTDB lineage: Bacteria > Bacteroidota > Bacteroidia > Flavobacteriales > Flavobacteriaceae > Salegentibacter_A. Next base: position 5,016 of record JBAWAB010000138.1, on the reverse strand, counting down.
GAAATCACTCTTGCTTCGGAGTTCTTCAAAATCGGCTACGATTTCATTAAAGACCTTTTCAGAATAGTTCACCAGGTCCATCTTATTCACGGCCACGATCACTTCTTTCACCCTCAACAGGTTGTTGATGAAAAAGTGCCTGTAAGTCTGCTCGATCACTCCCTTTCTTGCGTCGATTAGAATGATCGAGGCCTGGGAAGTAGAGGCGCCGGTCACCATATTACGGGTGTATTCCACGTGCCCCGGAGTATCGGCAATGATGTAACTCTTCTTTTTTGTTGAAAAATATATGTGGGCAACATCTATGGTAATTCCCTGTTCCCTTTCGGCTACAAGTCCGTCAGTTGCCAAAGAAAAGTCCAGATAATCGAATCCTTTCTTGCGGCTGCTTTTTTCTATGGCCTCCAGTTTATCGGTGGTCAACGACTGCGTGTCATAAAGCAATCTCCCGATAAGGGTGCTCTTGCCGTCGTCTACACTACCTGCTGTTGCTATCTTTAAAACTTCCATTCTTGTCTTTTTCTCAATTAGAAATATCCCTGTTGTTTCCTGGTTTCCATTGCGGCTTCAGAGCGCTTGTCATCGATCCTTGCTCCGCGTTCGGAAATTGAGGATTCTCTGATCTCCTGAACGATCTTGGCAATGGTATCTGCTTCAGATTCTACTGCCGCAGTACAAGTCATATCGCCCACCGTCCTGAATCTCACTTTTTTGTTCACCGTCAGTTCATCATCTTCTCTGTAAACATATTCCGAAGCGGTCCAGAGCATGCCATCGCGTTCAAAAACCTCTCTTTCGTGAGAGTAATAAATGGAAGGAATTTCGATCTTTTCACTTTCAATATAGCTCCACACATCAAGCTCGGTCCAGTTCGAGATTGGGAACACTCTCACATTTTGCCCAATTTCGATCCTGCCGTTGAGCATATCGAAAACCTCGGGCCGCTGATTTTTCTCGTCCCACTCCCCAAAATCATTTCTTACCGAAAAAATTCTTTCCTTGGCGCGGGCCTTCTCTTCATCGCGACGCGCCCCGCCTATGCAGGCATCAAATTTATGCTCTTCGATCGCATCTAAAAGAGTGTTGGTTTGAAGGGAATTTCGGCTGGAATATTTTCCTTTTTCTTCAATGGCTTTTCCGTTGTCAATATCATCCTGCACGTGGCTCACGATCAGCTGAAGTCCAAGTTCTTTTACCAGTTTATCCCGAAATTCGATGGTCTCAGGGAAATTATGCCCGGTATCAATATGCAATAGCGGAAAAGGGATCTTAGCCGGAAAAAAAGCTTTCTGCGCCAGTCGAACCAGCGTAATGGAATCCTTTCCGCCGGAAAAAAGCAGCACAGGATTCTCAAACTGGGCAGCTACTTCCCGAAAGATGTAAATGGCTTCGCTCTCCAGGGTATTTTGCTTCAAAATTGGTGTCATTTATAGGTCTTTATTAGGCGTGTAAACCACACTCGCGGTTCGCCAACGCCTTGGTTGGATCAAAATATTTGAATTCATTTGGCAGCCCATATTTTTCCAAATATACATCGAGTTTTTGATCACTCCAATGATAGAAAGGACTCACTTTCAGGAGTCCGTCTTTACTGTAACTCAAAATATCAATACTGTCTCTAAAGCTGGTTTGCCCCTTTCGCAGATTGGTAAACCAAACATCGGGTTGCTGCTGCTTCATGGCGCGCTGGAATGGTTCCAGTTTTACCTGCCTTGTAAATTCGGCATGCTGCGGATTATCCACCTGCGGAATTCCTCCGAACATCGCGTCGCGGTATGCCGCAGTTTGTTTCGGCATATAAAGCTTCACTTTGAGATCGAGTTGCCCGATCACCTGCCGGGCATGCTTGTAAGTTTGCGGCGTGTTATAGCCGGTATCACACCATATCACCTTGATATTGGGATCAACATGGGCGCAGGCATGCAAAATCGCTGCCTCATAAGGTCTGAAATTGGTGGTTACCACGGGCTTCTCAGCATTGGAGATGGCCCATTGCACGATCTCTTCGGGAGTGATGCCCTTAAACTGCTGATTCAACAGTTTCAATTCTTTCTCAGTGTATTTCTTCATGACTATTCTCTTCCAAAATTTATCAGGTTCCAGATTCTCTCATGACCAAAATAAAGGATCATTTTTGTCACTAATTCCACCGAACCAATGGCTAAGGCGGTCTTTACTTCCCCGGTAAGGATCCAGGAAATAGCTATGGTATCCATCGTTCCCACCGTTCTCCAGCTAATGGCTTTCACCACACTTCGGATAGGTTTTTCCGAGACTCTGTCGGTTCTAAACTCCGTTTTGGTTTTTGATCGGTTCAACAACATAAGCGTTTCCATACCTTTATTTTATTACCCTATCGGGCTAGTAGGTTATTACGACAAAAATAAGTCTCCTTCCTCTTGCAGCCAAGGAAAATAGCTGCAAATCTCCATTTTTATTGTATTCTTAATCTTTAGTATTATTCTTTTCAGAAACCTCAGTAAGATCGGCAAGTGTGTTATTTCCAAGCACTTTCAAGGTGCTATCTCTTACCTGGATCATTAGTTTATGAACTGAACAGGTTTTCTCATCTGGACAATCCTCACAAGTTTCATAATAGTTAAGGCTCACACAAGGCACCATCGCAATGGGCCCTTCCAACACCCTGATCACATCGGTCATTTTTATATCCTCCTGCTCCTTGATGAGGTAATAACCACCGCCTTTTCCTTTTTTTGATCCCAAAAACCCCGATTTTCTTAGGTCGAGCAGGATCGTTTCCAGAAATTTGAGCGAAATGTTCTCGCTTCTCGCAATTTCAGAGGTTTGAACAGGCTTCCTTCCCGGCTGCCTGGCAATGAACGTAAGGGCTTTGATGCCGTATTTGGTTTTCTTAGAAAGCATACGGCGAAGATAGTTAATATTTAATTTTTCGTCTTCTCCTTTGTTTTCTGCGGAAAACCTTTCGTTCTTCACCTCCTGCAGAAACTGATTTTCTAAGCTTTCAGCGCCTGCTTCAAATCTTCAATAATATCATCTACATGTTCCAGTCCCACTGAAATTCTCACCAGCCCTGGCCTAATGCCGGCTTCCAGTCTTTCTTCCTCGCTCAGCTTGCTATGCGTGGTAGAAGCGGGATGCGTCACAATACTTCTGGTATCGCCAAGATTGGCACTCCTGGAACACAATTTCACCGCATCAATGAATTTTCGTCCGGCCTCAATCCCGCCTTTGATCTCAAAAGAAACGATATTACCTCCTTTCTTCATCTGTTTTTTAGCGATCTCGTAGTGCGGATGCGATTTCAGGAACGGATATTTTACATTCTCTGCATTCTCCTGATTTTCCAGAAACTCCGCCACCTTCAAGGCATTTTCACAATGCCTGTCCAGCCGCACCGGTAGGGTTTCGAGGCTTTTGCTCAAAATCCAGGCATTAAAAGGAGACAAAGCAGGACCGGTATTCCTTGAAAACAGGTAGATCTCTCTGATTAATTCAGCGTTCCCAACTGTCACACCGCCCAGGACCCGGCCTTGTCCGTCCATCAATTTTGTAGCCGAATGCACCACCAGGTCTGCCCCGAATTTAATTGGATTCTGCAGATAGGGTGTGGCAAAGCAATTATCAATGATCAGGATCAAATTGTGCTTTTTCGCGACCCTTCCCAGTTCTTCCAGGTCCAGAATATCCACTCCGGGATTTGTGGGAGTTTCAGCAAAAATGATCTTTGTTTCCGGTTTGATCAAACTCTCGATTTTATCAACCTCGTTCACACTAAAATAGCTGTGCGAAATATTCCACTTCGGAAAAAATTTGGTAAACAAGCTATGTGTCGATCCAAAGACTGCTCTGGCCGAAATCACGTGATCGCCGCTGTTAAGCAGCGCGGCCAAAGTTGAAAACACTGCCGACATTCCCGTGGCGAAGGCATAACCGCTTTCGGCTCCTTCCATTTTAGCAATTTTCTCTACAAATTCAGAGGTATTAGGGTTGGTAAAACGGCTGTAAATATTGCGTTCTTTTTCTTCAGAAAAAGAAGCTCTCATATCTTCAGCATCCTCAAAAATATAGCTCGAGGTAAGATATAGCGGCGCAGAATGTTCCAGGTACTGCGTCCGTTCCAGCTGCGTTCTTATGGCTTCAGTTTCAAATTTCATTTTGTTGGTTTTCTATATTTCTAATTCAGCCTCTCCGAAAGTTTCAGGATATCGGTCACCACTCCCCGGGCAGTCACCGCTGCTCCGGCCCCGGCCCCTTGTATCACTAGTGGCTGATCCTTATAGGATTCGGTATAAATTTCAAAGATATTATCGGCGCCTTTTATTTGCCCCAGCGCTGTAGTTTTGGGCTCCGAAATGAGTTTCGCTTCCAGGCTGGCGCTGCCCACTTCAATCTCGCCCACGTACCTCAACACATGATCTTCATTTTGGTCATTTTTATGCCCCTCATAAATTTCATCCAATTCTGAAATTCTCTTCTTAAATTCTTCTGCGGAAGTATTGCCGTTCAGCTGTGAAGGGATCAACGAATGGATCTGCACCTCCGAAAGTTCCTTTTTCAGCTGAAGCTCCCGCGCCAGGATCAGCAGTTTTCTGCCAACATCATTACCCGAAAGATCTTCGCGGGCATCGGGCTCGGTATATCCCGCCTTTGCAGCCTCTTCCAGCACTTCTGAAAAAATCGCTCCTTCTTCTGAAAACCGATTAAAAATAAAGCTCAGAGAACCAGAGAACACTCCGCGTATCTTAGTCACTTTCTCCCCGGACCGGTGCAAATTCCGAAGGGTTTCCACTACGGGAAGACCTGCACCTACGTTGGTCTCATATAAAAATTGCCGTTCGTTCTTCTGAAGTTCCTGCCGAAGTTGGCTGTAAAAATCGGCTGAAAGGGTGTTGGCGATCTTGTTTGCCGCGATCAGGTGAAATTTGTTCTGCACCAGATCGATGTAATTTTCGACAAATTCCTTGCTTGCCGTGGCATCAACAGCGATCAGGTTCTTCAGTCTTTTTTGAGAAACAAATTCCACAATATCTTCCA
>JBAWAB010000137.1:0-13145 GCA_049589035.1 Salegentibacter sp. | reverse complement strand
GGATCAGGTGAACCTGGATAATAATCTTTGCAGTTCGGCTTCCGAAGCTGTCTACGTTCATATTATAGAAATTCCAAAGGCACCCGTGAGCAACGGTGATCGAGAGATCTGTAGCGGAGAAGATTTTCCAAGCCTTTCGGTGCAGAGCGGCGCCGGAGAAACGGTAAACTGGTATGATGCCGCAAGCGGTGGAAATCTCCTTGGCAGCGGAAATTCCTTTACTCCTCAATCGGAAGGTAGCTTTTATGCTGAAGCTGTACCCGATGGCTACGACTGCCCTCCGGGACCACGTACGGCCGTAAGCCTGAAAATAAATCCTGTTCCTCAGCTTCAGGATGAAGAGCTGCAGATTTGTCCGGATGCAACATTACAGCTCGATGCGGGGATAGCGGGAATGAATTACAAATGGTCAACCGGAGAAAAACAGCAGAAGATAAGCGTGGCTACATCAGGAAATTATAGGGTGACTGTTACAACTTCAGCAGGATGCAGCGTAATAAAGCAATTTGAGGTGTTACCGGTAGATAATGCCCAGATTGGAGAGGTAGTTTCCGAGGGCGCCAATGTTACCATAGAACCCGTTTCTGAAGGAGATTTTGAATATTCCCTGGACGGCAGAACTTATCAAAATTCCAATCTCTTCAAAAATGTTAGAGGAGGCATCTATACGGTTTACATGCGGGATCTGCAGCATTGTAAAACGGTTACAAGGGAATTTCCACATATTGTCGCGCCGGCCTTTATAACGCCTAACCAAGATGGGTATAATGATGTTTTTGAGATGCGTGGTATTGAGTATTTTGAGTCTTCAGAAATTGAGATCTTTGACCGTTATGGTAAACTGCTGAAGAAAGGTAAAGGCAAAGGATTTACCTGGGATGGTACTTTTAAAGACAGAAATCTTCCTGCCGATGATTACTGGTATTCTGTCGATATAAAAGGCTTTGGAGAAATTAAAGGACATTTTACCCTCAAACGCTAAGTTTACCGCGCTTCTAAAATTTTAAAATCCAGTTTTCCATCAACCGCACAAATAATGATCGTGTAGACTTTCTTTTCTTCAAAACTGAAGCTCTTTGATAGCAAGGCTTCAGGAGCACCCTTCAGAAATAATTGCACCTCTTTTTCTCCGGAAGAAATTGTTTTTCCTTGCATTGGCCTGGGATAAGCCAGGGCAGATATAAGCTTCTTCGTTTTTTGAGGGCCTTTTAATTTGACGGTGACAGGAGAGAAACCTGCCGCAGCATGAAAAACACGAATTTGGCAATAGCCTTTGTGTAGCTTTACCTGGTCTCTGAAAAGTATCATTCCCGGCAGAAAACCATTTTTTGTGTAATTCTCGGAACCCTGAAACACATAATGCATTTTGTGGGTGAAATTCGACTGATTTACCTGGCGCTGGAAATCGGGTCTTCCGTAGATGATGGCGGTATATTTTTCGTTGGCTGCCAGCCCTATTTTCTTCTCCAGCAAAGCTTTGTCATTTGACCACAGCTTTAGCCGGTAAACTGCCGGAGAAAAGTTCTCATAGCCCGAATTACTGACAGGAGGCGCCGTCATTTCTTCTTTTGAGCCGCTGTTTCCTGAAGAAAATTCAGCTTTCAGCTTATTTTGCATGGCATTAAAAATGGTAACCTGTACCTGTTTTTCCTGCTGCGCAGAATTTGAGCAGGAAGATATTCCACAGAAAAAAAGCCCCCATATGAGCAATTTCAGAAATCTATTCATCATCTTCAGATTTTTGCTTTGACGAAAAATTCCGGACCATGGCAGGACGTCCCAAAAGGATAAGTAAAGCCATAAAAAGTAAAATACCCAGTTGAACCGGAGCCACGGTCGCCAGCCGAATCAGCAGAATGATCACTACGATCACGGCCAGTGAGATTCCCACATACGGGATCCATTTTTTTGAGCCCTTAATATGTTTGAGTGCGATGATATTGACTATTCCAAAGGTGATGAGGAAAATGAGACTGGCGGCTTCAACAAGAGAAGACAATTTCCCGATCACGGCCAGAATGGTGGAAAATATCCCGAGCAGAATTACGGCGCGATAGGGAACTCCTTTTTTGGTCTTCTTGAAGAAGGCCGGAAGCTCTTTGTCTTCGGCCACCCTTTCTGACAATTTTGCACTTGAAAAGAGCGTGGAATTTATAGCGGCTGCCGTGGCAAATACGGCTGCCACGGTCATCAAAATGAGACCCGGCATTCCCAGGACATCCTGTGCCGCCACCGAAAGGGATACCTGCTTTTGCGAGATGATAGTGAGTGCTCCTGCCAACATTACTGCACCAATGGCGACAGCTACATAAATGAGGATTACGAAAAGCACGGCCAGCATAATAGTGGGTTTCAGGATTTTCTTTGGATTCTTTATTTCGGTATATTCATACGTTAAAAGCTGAAAACCTTCGTAGGACATAAAAATACTGGCTGCCCCGATGGGTGCACTCCAAATAGGCCTGGGTTCTAATCCGGAAACGAGTTTGATTGTGTCCCAGTGGGCAAAGCCAACTACAGCGAGAAGTATAAGAGCAAGAAGGTTAAAAGAGACGATAACAATCTCTACTTTAGTTGTTTTTGTAACTCCGGCCAGATTCAGCGAGACGAGGGCGATCATCACTCCTATGGCCATTAGCCTGGTGATCCATGGACCGCCGTTGAAGGAGAAAGAGAGGTAATGGCCGAAGGCGAAAGCATAAACCGCCATGGTGAGCACGTAGCCCAGCAAAAGAAGCCAGGAAATACTTCCGGCCACGCCATTTTTGTTCATTTCGCGCAAAAAGGTAAAGGCCCCGCCACTTTCTCCATAGGTATTAGCCAGGGTTACATAACTGTAGGCACTTGAAGCGGCAATTATTCCGCTAATGACGAAGCTCAACCATGACCATTGCCCTGCGACTGAAACCACGACTCCCAGAGCCGTGTAAATACCTCCACCCACCATACCGCCTGCAGCTAAAGCCCAAACCGAGGGCCAGCCCAGGGTTCCGGACGAGTTACTTTCTGCCATATTTTTTATATCATAATTGGTTGGTACCCCGAAGTTAGGGGGAAACGCGGACTTTGGCAGGATATCGCAGTTAATATTCACCTAATATTTGCTAAAAGGCTGCTAAAGTAGATCCTGAATACTCCTTTTTCTAGGAATATCAAATTTCCTCTTTTGCCTTTAGGCCGGAAATGCGCAGGCAATTAAGACTTACCAGGGCAAGGAAACCGAAAAGTATCAGGATAATGTTCTTGAAGGCTATCCCACCATCAATAAGTGCACCCACGAACAAAGGTCCCAGTGCAGTGCTGATCACCATGAACATGGTGAAAACACTTCGGATAGCTCCCATTTTTTTGGTTCCGTAGATCTCGGCGATAAGAGAGGTTTTGACCGTCCCTGACATTCCCACTGTAATTCCGGCGAAAATGAGAAAAAGAAGCGCGCCTATGATGCTGTTCATTAGAGCAAAGGGAATAAGCCCCAGGGTGAAAGGGATAAGATAGATCCTAAACATTTTTTTAGCTGAAAATTTATCGACCCATAATCCGCCAAAAATAGAAAATAGAAAACGCGTGGCGGCATAGACCGTAAAAAAGGTGGCGTACAGTTGCGGAGACCAGCCTTTGTGTTCCACAAAAACATATTGGTAAAAGAAAATAGCGGTTACCGTAAAACTCAGCGCAAAACTTGCGGGCATCATCACGCCAAATCTGCGGTCGAAAACGACACCTTTGTAATCTTTTAAAAGACTCAGGGTTCCGGGCCTGCCTTCAGGGGATAATTGCCTGTCAAAAGCTACGAGGTTGGTGTATTTAAGCCGTATCAGGTAAAGAAGAAGAAAAATTCCGCTGGAAATAGCGGCCACTCTCCAGTTAAAAAAGGCAATAATGGAGGAAATCACGAGAGGAAAAATGGCTTCTCCCATCGAATAACCAAGGGAAGAAACGCTAAGCGCTTTCCCGCGATCTCTGGAGAAGGTTTTAGACATGATCGTCATGCTAATATGGCTTAACAACCCTTGTCCGCAGAGTCGCAGACCTATAAGTGCCACGAAGAGAAATGCGATGTGGTAGGAAAAGCCCAGAATGACACTTGACAGGCCGAGCCCGGTAATGGTAAAGGCGGTAACTTTTTTAGCCGGTTTATGGTCAACCGTATGGCCTACCGTAAGCATAATTACAGAGGCGGCGACGGTGCATGCGGCATAGATCGCGCCGAAAGATCCTTCAGAAATGCTAAATTCTTTAATGACTTCCGGAACATAGAGCGAGATCAGAAAAGTCTGGCCAAAGCTCGAAAAAAAAGTGAGCAGCCAACCAAAGCTAACCTTTCGGTAATTGGATTTCAGGAAGTAATATAAATCCTTCAATAGCTGTCTTTTTTGCAGATTTAATGAACAAAGATAAAATCTCTTCAGGTATATAAAAGGGATTCCGCAGGAAAACGCCAGGCAAAAAAAATCATTTTAGTAAAACATAAAGCCACCCTTTAGAGGTGGCCTAAAAAAAATCTAATAAACACTAAGATCTATTTCTTAGGTTTCTCTTGCTTTGCCGGTTGTTTTTTAGGAGAGGCATGTCTTGGTTCTTTTTTTGCATCTTCCTGCTTGGGTGATTTTTGTTGTGCCATGATTTTGGTGTTTTTAATTAACCCTCTAATTTACAGCTAAATAAACCCGTATTATCCCAAATTGGCAAATATTTAACTCGGCCTGAAAAAGGGCGTTTTTATTAAGATTGCAATGACATTATTGAAAGCATTTATGGCAAATTTATCTTTATTTGAATTCCGAATGTTTAATTTTGAGACAGGAATTTCAGACATTGTATAAAGGTTTTAGTCGAATGGATCAAAAAGAGATAATCGAAGCAATAAAGAAGCAGAAAAAATTGCCCAATCTTAAGTACAGTATTAAGGAAAAAACGGAGGCATTCACCAGAGGTTTGTTCTTTACGCTTTTTGACCAGGATACAGCGGTAGATGACAATTTGGAGCGGCTGGGGAAGGATTTTGAAGAACTGGCCGATCTCGTCTGCTGGAAACCGGACGCGCCTTGCCGTGATATCTGGTCTGATTACCTCATAAAGCTACCGGAAATACTTCGGAAGCTGAACAAAGATGCAATGGCGATCGCTGAAAATGATCCGGCTGCTAATTCGGTAGAAGAAGTTTACCTTTCTTATCCGGGGTTTTATGCTATTGCCATTTACCGGTTAAGCCATGAATTCTACAAGTTCGGACTTCCGCTGGTGCCAAGGCTCATGGCAGAATACGCCCACCGGCTTAGTGGAACCGATATTAATCCGGGTGCCCATATTGGAACCCCGTTTTTCATTGACCACGCCACCGGGGTCGTGATAGGGGAAACCGCGGTAATAGAAGACAATGTGAAGCTTTACCAGGGTGTTACCCTCGGCGCGCTGTACGTCGACAGAAAGATGAGAAGTATCAAACGGCATCCCACCATAAAAAAGAATGTGACGATATACGCCAATGCGACCATCCTTGGAGGAGAAACCATTATCGGCGAGAACAGCATCATTGGAGGGAATGTTTGGCTCACTTCTTCGGTTCCTGCTAACTCCATGGTGTCGCACAATCCTCAAATCAATATAAAAAATACTACCCGCAATGAATGATTCGATCTTAGACCTTATTGGTAATACTCCTTTAGTAAAAGCTAAAAGCCTGGTGAAAAACCCGAAAGTGGCATTGTATTTTAAGCTCGAGGGACAAAACCCCGGCGGTAGCGTGAAAGACCGTGCCGCCTATAACATGATCAAAAGCGCGATGGATCGTGGTGATATTACCGCGGAAACCAAACTTATCGAAGCTACCAGTGGAAATACAGGAATAGCTTTGGCGATGATTGCCGGAATCTTTGGTTTGGATATCGAATTAGTGATGCCCGAAAATTCTACTATAGAAAGAGTTCAAACCATGAGAGCCTATGGTGCCAAAGTCACTTTGACCAGTGCCAATATTGGAATAGAAGGAGCTCGGGATTACGCCGAAGAAAAGGTGAAGAAGGAGAAATATTTCATGTTCAATCAATTCGCAAATGACGATAATTGGAAGGCTCATTACAAAACAACCGGCCCCGAGATCTGGAAAGATACTAATCACAGGCTCACGCATTTTGTTTCTTCTATGGGAACTACCGGCACTATTATGGGAACCTCAAGCTATCTGAAAGAGCAAAAGGCCGGGATGCAGATTGTGGGCGTGCAGCCTACAGATAATGCAAGTATTCCCGGTATCAGGAAGTGGCCTGAAGCTTATTTACCCAAGATATTTGATCCTGCCAAAGTAGACCGTGTCCTTGAGGTGAGCGAAGAGGAAGCAAAAAAGATGACCAGAAGGCTTGCTGAGGAAGAAGGAATCTTTGCCGGGATGAGCAGTGGAGGTGCAGCCGCCGCCGCAGTCCGGCTTTGTGAAGAACTTGAGGAAGGCCTGGTGGTAAGTATCGTGTGCGACCGTGGAGACCGCTATTTGTCTTCTGATCTCTTCGGAAAACAATAAAAAAAATCCGGAATTTCTTCCGGATTTTTTCTTTTCATAGCATCACGCGATCATGTGGGGCTTACTCGTAAGCCAGTCCACTGCGGGATTGTTGATTTGGAATGACGTTGATCTTGATGGTTTTTCGTTGTTTTCCATCTTTACCCTCTAGTTTCACTTTATAATATTCTTTAGTGATATTCCATTCTTTCGAATAAGCCACGTGTTTGTTGCTTACCATGAAGGAACCTGGATTGTTTTTCAGAATTTCCATAGTGGTGGCGTAAGGCATATAGACATCTTTAAAAAGCTGATTAGACCTCAGCAAATTGCCGTCTTTGTCATATTCAGTATTCACATGGCCTTTGCTTGTCTTAAAAGCAACGCTGTAGATGTCCGGTTTTTGATCTTTATTGGCCGCAACAAAATTGGCTACGTCAAAGTTCTCACGGATAAACTTCAGAGGGTTTTGGCTGAATTCCCCTGCATAGAGTTCCGGGATGTTAATGGTAAGACTGCTAGTGTTGGGGTCCAGTCTCCAATCGTCTACTGAAAGAATAACCCGTGCCTCTTTCAGTTCTACTACCTGTGCCTGCATTGCCCCAAAAAAGCCTAAAAAGAGCAGGCTTAGAAATAAATTTTTCATAATTACAATTTTTTAGATTAACATGATATAAAGGTAGAAGAAGAACAGGCGACCAACTACTACTTAGGTATCACAACGACGTTTTTCTGAGTACTTTAACGCTTGTGTATCCTCCTGCTACACCAGTAACCATGGGGCATGCGGAATATATTGGGGATTTTCGGAAAGGCGACAAAGCCGAACTACCACAAAACTTTATCTTCCCACCCACAGCAGTAGTTTCAACCAGGAAAATTCTTTCTGAAGAATTATTCTTTTCTGTTTTCAAGCCGATCAAGTAATACTTTCAGATTTTTTATCTCCACTTTTTTTCGCCCAACCCGTAGACTTCCGTCGCTCTTGAATTCCTGAAGATGACGGTTCACTACAGCCCTGGTAGAACCTATGAGGTTCGCCAGTTCATCGTTGGAAAGGTCATTGATGAGCTCGAGCTGGTGAGAAGTGCCATTTACATTGCTCAGGATAAGCTTGGCCAGTCGGGTAGAGGTATCGGTAAGGGTGACGTCGCTGGCATATTGCTCAAGCATCCGGAGCTGATGTGCCATGTAAAGCAGGAGCATCTTATTGAGCTCCGGCAGGTCCCTTAGCCATTTCCGCATTTTTTCTATAGGGATAGACAGGAGCACCACATCATCGAGAGCTTCATAATATACCTTGTGCTCCCGGCTCTGCAGAAGGCAGAGCACGTCAAAAACATCATTTTTGGTCAACAGGAAAAGCGTGAATTCCCTTCCTGTAGCCGCATCGGTACGATAGATCTTTACCCTGCCCGAGATCAGGATATAGAATCGAAAGAGGCATTTGTCATACCCGATACTGCAACTGTTCTTTGGCCATTTTTCTTTGGAAAGCTCACCGGCAAAAGTGGTGAGTACATCGGGTTTAATATTTTTAAAAAGATCATTTTTCTGTAATAGGCCAAGGTATTGTTGTTGCTTATTCTTCTTCATTTTCTTCAGCAATTTACAAGCATGTATGGGGGGAAACAGGGGGAGGAATAAGGTAGTGTTTCCAAGGGAAACCTCTACTGTAAAAATACGCAATTTCTACCCGTTTTCACTTTTCCCCGTAATAATTTCGTATTACCTAAGAAATCAGCTATTTTTGCAAAATTGGAGATTTTAAAAGACACTATGGAGGTTGAAACATTCGGAATAGAAAAGAAGAAAGTAGATAAAAAGCTGTATGATTATCAGCAAAAAGATATAGAAAAAATATTCAAGGTTATAGATGATCACCCTGAGCATTATAACCTTCTTTATCAGCTACCTACAGGAGGCGGGAAAACGGTTATTTTCTCCCAGATAGTGCGCGAATACATTCAGCGCACCCACAAGAAGGTACTTATTCTAACGCACCGGATCGAACTTTGTAAGCAAACTTCGAAGATGCTTACCGGTTTTGGAGTGCGTAACAAGATTATTAACAGTAAGGTTAAGGAACTGCCCGACCAGGAAGATTATATGTGTTTTGTGGCCATGGTTGAGACGCTGAATAACCGTCTCCACGATGAAAAACTGGAGATCAAGGACATTGGGCTTGTTATTATTGATGAGGCACACTACAATTCCTTTAGAAAGCTTTTTAAGTTCTTTGAAAAGTGTTTCATTTTAGGAGTGACGGCTACCCCCTTGAGTTCTAACATTAAACTTCCTATGAAGGACAATTACCGGGAACTCATTGTGGGCGATTCCATCGCTTCTCTTATTAGTAAAGGCTTTCTTGCAAAGGCCAATATCTACAGTTATAATGTGGGGTTAACGAGTCTGAAAGTGGGGATGAATGGGGACTATACCGTAAAGTCTTCCGAAGAGCTCTATTCCAATTACTCCATGCAGGAGAAATTGCTGAACGCCTATTTTGACCGCGCGAAAGGCAAGAAAACCTTGATATTCAATAACGGGATCAATACTTCCATTGAAGTATATGAAACTTTCAAGAATGCCGGCTTGAAGATCAGGCATCTTGACAATACCACCGGCAAACAGGAACGTAAGGATATTTTGAAATGGTTCAAGCATACGCCCGATGCCATTGTAAGTTCGGTGAGTATCCTCACCACCGGGTTTGATGAGCCTACTGTAGAGACCATCATCCTTAACCGGGCTACGAAATCTCTCACCCTTTACTTCCAGATGATTGGAAGGGGATCGAGGGTGCTGCCTGGGAAATCGGAATTTGCCGTTCTTGACCTCGGGAATAACCTTTCGAGATTTGGGCATTGGAGTGCTCCGGTTGACTGGAAACAGATATTTAGGTCGCCCGATTTCTATTTTGAGAATCTGCTGAGCGACGAAGAAATAGAGCGGGAATTCAAATACCAGATGCCTCCGGAATTAAGGGAGCAATTTGCGAATTCCGAAGATGTTGACTTCGACATTGAAGCGGCCTACGACAAGGTCATCCAAAAAGGGCTAAAATCGAAAGCCGTTCTTGAATGGTCAATGGAACAGCACGTGAAAATGTGTGTAGAGAATAGCGAAGATGTATTTGATGCACGTATTCTTGCCAAAGAACTGAAAGATGACATTTCCTCCAGGATAAAGCAGTATTCCTATTGTATAAGTAAAAGCACGAAGAACTACAGGGACTGGCTTGAGGAGGATTATTCCCGAAAACTGCGCCTGCAGATCAATAAAGAATTCTAAGAACCAGGAATTACTATAGGAAAGGGCAAAATTATCTATTTTTGCCCTTTTTTATTTTTCTTTCCGAAGAGTCTTTGAAAGAAGCCTTTCTTCTTTTTTTCCTCTTTTTTATCGTATTTCTTGGTCTTGTCAGGATTGGTGAAAAGTCGTTTTAAGAAGCTGTCTTTCTTGCTGTCATCACAATCCATAAGTGAAGCGACCTCTGCGGAAACGGGAGCGAAGTGTGCTCTGGTGATTTTGTTTAATTCCGGCTCACGATTCATCTTCTGAACAAACTTTCCAAAGATAGGTAAGGCTGAATTTGCGCCCTGACCAATTGCAGTATTCCTGAAGCCTATCCGCTGATCATCTGCGCCCACCCAGGTCACCGTCACCAGATTGGGCATAATCCCTACAAACCAACCATCCTTATTGTCTTGTGTGGTTCCGGTTTTTCCGGCCAGATCATTGTTGAGCCCGTAAACTGTCCGCAATCTTGTGGCGGTGCCCTCGTTCACCGTAGCCTTCATCATCTGGATCATGACCTGGCGGGTTGTCTCAGAAAAGGCTTTTTTTCTTTCTTTCTCCGGACTTAAATCTGCCAGGAGATTTCCCTCAGCATCTTCGATTTTAGTGATGTAATAAGGTTTCTCAGGTTTTCCGTGGTTAACAAAACTGGTATAGGCTTCGGCCATCTCTTCCACGTTCAGCGCAGCTGTTCCTAAAGCAATCGAAGGTACCTTCGGAAGTTTGGACTCAATTCCCATTTCCCGGGCTTCGTTGATCACATTCTGAATCCCGGTGCGCATCAATACCTTCACCGCAATGGTGTTGAGGGAGTGACTTAGCGCATACTTCATGCTGTAGTTCATATAGGGATCATCTTCATCAGCAGAAGCGTTAGTTGGAGTCCAGCCCTTTGCGTAGGTCACTTTACGCACCGAAAAATAAGTGCAGGGTTCAATGCCCTTTTCAAGAGCAGCCGTATATACAATAGGTTTAAAGGTGGAGCCCACCTGTCGCTTGCTTTGCGATACGTGATCATACTGAAAATAGCTAAAATCGACACCGCCCACCCACGCCAGGACCGCACCGGTAGAAGGTTCAACCGAAAGCATTCCAGCATTGAGGAATTTCAGGTAATGCTTTACACTGTCGATCACGCTGATGTTCTTTGTTTCGGAACCGCCATATTCAAAAAGCTCGGTAGGTTTGGTCTTTTCCAGCTCCTTCCTTATTTCTTCTTCAGAATATCCCTCTTTTTTAAAATATTTATAGGTGCCCGATCTCTTCAGCGCGTCTTCAATTACCGCCTTGTTTTTAAGCCATGGGGCATATTTTCCGTAGGATTTCTCATGCTGTTTCTGAAGTTCTTCCATGTGTTCCTTCAACGCCTCCTCAGCCAGCACCTGCATCTTGTAATTGAGCGTGGTATGAACAATAAGGCCGTCGCGGTAAATATTATATTTTTTGCCGTCTTTGTTTTTTAGTGTATCCAGAATGTCACTTAAATCTTTTCTCACCTGTTCTCTGAAATAAGGAGCGACCCCTTCATCATGGCTGTAACTTTTATAATCCAGCTCTATATCTTTCTTTTCGGCTTCTTTTACTTCCTCTTCGGTGAGGTAATCGTATTTCCCCATTTGCACCAGCACGACATCGCGGCGCAGCCGGCTGCGTTCAGGAAATATCCGCGGATTGTAGTAATGAGAAGCTTTCAGCATTCCCACCAGTACTGCTGCTTCGGTAAGACTGAGATCGCGGGTGTGTTTGTTGAAGAACTTAAGGGAGGCGCTTTCAATTCCGAAGGTATTGTCGCTGAAGGGAACCGTGTTGAGATACAGGGTAAGGATCTCTTTTTTGTTGTAAACATCTTCCAGCCGCCGCGCAATTATGGCTTCCTGAACTTTATTGATCACGATTCCGAAGGGGCCGTAATCTTTCCTGCCGTACAGGTTTTTAGCAAGCTGCAGGGTAATCGTGCTTCCACCGCCCGAAGATTCGTCCTGCAACAGGATAGACTTGAAAAAAACGCGCAGCAAACTACGGCTGTCAATACCATTATGTTCGTAGAAACGGGCATCTTCCGTAGCGATAAGGGCATCGATAAGATGCTGCGGAAAATCGGAATATTTGATGGGCTGCCGATCGTAAATGTAGAATTTCCCTATAAGTTTTCCGTCGGAAGCCAGGACCTGGGTGGCCCGGTTTTGCTTCAGTTCGCTCAGCTCTTGGGAAGTAGGCAATTTCCCCCATACTCCGAAGTAAATACTGGCGAGAAATAGAATTCCCAGTCCAAATAAACCCAGTAAAACAATCAGGAACCGCCGGAGTAGCGGGTGCTTTTTTAGTTTAGAAAACATAACAGACATTAAGTCTACAAATAAACGAAACCTTGCAGGGAATCGTCTGTTCCTTAAGGGATTTTTAGGATTTGAAAGGGCAGAGGAGGAGCAAAAATTTAGCCGGCAACCTTCCTGGCTGCCGGCTAGTTATCGGATAAATACATCTTGGTATGTTTTAAAGATTAATTTCCGTGGCGTCTTCTGTTGTACCAGCAAGCTCTGGCCTCAGAATTTCTGATGTTCAAAAACGGTCTGCGATGTGTAAGACCGCCTTCCTTCATTCCTCCGAAGTTTTGGATAATTTCTTCTAAAGTTCCCATAACTCATGTTTTTTGATTTTGAATAATTTTATTTCCTCCTGCAAAATCCTGCAGGCCCGGCTTTCGCCGCCGGATCCTTTAGGAGATCCACCTTCATTTTGTTTATTTTCAGGCAAGCCTTCTTCGGCTGTACCAGAGACTTCTGCCATCGGTCTTTCTCGTATTCATAAAAGACTTGCGGTGCATCAGGGTTTCGGTGTTTACTAAATGGTTCATAATGCTGTTGTTTAGTGATTGATGGTTTTGTGATGATCAAGCGAATCTTCGGCGAGAGTACCAGCTTCCACGGCTTCCGGGCTGCTGTCCGTTCATAAATTTGTGGCTCTCTTCTTTGGTTACTAGATATTTCATGACTTTATTATTTTAAGTGTTGGAAAATTAATTAAGCGAATCTTCTGCGAGAGTACCAGCTTCCACGGCTTCCGGGCTGCTGTCCATTCATAAAGTTGCGACTCTCTTCTTTGGTTACTAAATATTTCATGACATTATTATTTAAGTGTTGAACAATTGACTAAGCGAATTTTCTGCGGTTGTACCAGCTGTTTCTCGTATCCAGTTGTTTTACATTAAGGAAGGATCTTCTATGGGTGAGTCCTCCTTCTTTTGTGGTTCCGAAATGCTGGATAATGCTTTCTAAAGTTTTCATAATCAAAATGTTTTGTTGTTTACTTAATAGACTGTAGAAGAATCTTTTTGTTACAGTACTATGTA
>JBAWAB010000136.1:0-18036 GCA_049589035.1 Salegentibacter sp. | reverse complement strand
TCCTTTTTCTCTGTGTAGAATTCTTTCAGAGAGCCTCCAATCCAGTAAGGAAGAATGGAAACCAGGAACATCATTAGCCAAAATCCCATTGTAGCAATGATCATAATAGCCATAAAACCAAGAAATTGATCGAATTCGAACATCATAACTTTCAATATTTGGAATATGGTCAAAGATATAAACTCTGCCGGCTTATCCCAATAAAAAAATAACATTTAATTCCGAAGGCATTCCGCAGCTCTTGATTCCTCCTGAATCTGAGAGAAATCGCTCCAAAATTTTACCCATTTTTAAAGCTAAAAAACATCCGAAAATGTAACTTTGTGTAGAACTAATTTCAAAATTATGGACTACAGAATAGAAAAAGATACCATGGGGGAAGTAAAAGTTCCTTCAGACAAGCTTTGGGGAGCTCAAACCGAACGTTCCAGGAACAATTTCAAAATCGGACCGGCAGCCAGTATGCCGCTGGAAATTATTTACGGCTTTGCCTATCTTAAAAAGGCGGCAGCCTACACCAATTGTGAGCTGGGCGTACTGCCCGTGGAAAAGCGGGACCTCATCGCGCAGGTATGTGATGAAATTCTGGAGGGAAAACATGATGATCAGTTTCCGCTGGTGATCTGGCAAACCGGAAGCGGTACACAGAGCAATATGAATGTAAATGAAGTTATTGCCAACCGCGCCCATCAACTGGCAGGAAAAACCATCGGCGAAGGAGAGAAAACCCTTCAGCCGAATGACGACGTCAACAAATCCCAGTCCTCAAATGATACATTCCCTACCGGCATGCACATTGCCGCTTATAAAAAGGTGACGCAGGTAACGCTGCCGGGGCTAAAAAAACTCCGCGACAGCCTGAAGAAAAAATCCGAAGATTTCAAAGAAGTGGTGAAAATTGGTCGTACCCATTTTATGGATGCCACTCCCCTCACCCTTGGGCAGGAATTCAGCGGGTATGTTGCGCAACTGGATCACGGTATTAAGGCTTTGGAAAATACTTTGCCCCACCTTTCTGAACTTGCCCTTGGAGGTACCGCAGTGGGTACCGGTCTCAATACTCCTAAAGGTTATTCAAAAAGAGTAGCTGAATTTATCGCAAAATTCACCGAATTGCCTTTCACCTCGGCAGGAAACAAATTCGAAGCGCTTGCCGCTCATGATGCTTTTGTGGAAACACACGGTGCCTTCAAACAGCTGGCCGTTTCACTCAACAAAATAGGAAATGACATAAGGATGCTTGCTTCAGGCCCAAGAAGTGGGATTGGCGAAATTATCATTCCGGCAAACGAACCCGGATCTTCTATCATGCCTGGAAAGGTGAATCCTACTCAGTGCGAAGCCCTCACGATGGTTTGTGCACAGGTAATAGGTAACGATATGGCTGTTAGCGTTGGCGGAATGCAGGGGCAGTTTGAACTGAACGTTTTTAAACCTGTAATGGCCGCGAACCTTCTGCAAAGCGCACAACTTCTTGGTGACGCCTCCGCTTCTTTTGAAGAACATTGCGCCAGAGGAATCGAAGCCAACAAAAAAAGAATCCAGGAGCACCTCAACAATTCTCTGATGCTGGTGACAGCCCTCAACACCAAGATTGGTTACTACAAGGCGGCAGAGATCGCGAATACCGCTCATAAGAATGGCACAACTCTTAAGGAAGAAGCCGTGAATCTTGGCTATCTTTCAGAAGATGAATTTGATGAATGGGTACAGCCTAAAGAAATGGTAGGCGGATTGAAATAATTCAGTTTGATCCACAACAAAAAAACTCCTGCCGTCTGGCAGGAGTTTTTTGTTTTATTGAGGTTTATTATTTATCCCTGAGTGCATTTTTGTCTTTCGCATAATGTTTCTGGTATCTCCAGTACGAGACTGCACCCAGCGCGGCCACAACGGCTACCGAATAGTAAACGAAATCGGGGGTGATCACTTCATCTCCGCTGGCGTATGAGTGCAGACCAACGAGGTAGAAATTCACTCCAAAGTAGGTCATCATAATACTTGAATAAGCCACTATAGACATAAAGTTAAAGAGCCAGCGGCTTCTAAGGCCTGGCACCAGCCTCATGTGGATCACAAAGGCGTAAACCATGATACTAATGAGCGCCCAGGTTTCCTTGGGATCCCAGCCCCAATAGCGGCCCCAGCTTTCGTTGGCCCATTGTCCGCCAAGGAAGTTTCCGATTGTAAGCATCACGAGACCTACGGTTAATGCCATTTCTGCGATAATGGTAATTTCCTTAATACTCACGTCCATTTTCGCTTTATTCTTCTTATTGGTCATGATCATAAGCAACAAAGAAACTGTTCCTAAGATCATTCCTAGAGTAAAAGGTCCATAACTCGCCACAATAACAGCGACATGAATCATCAGCCAGTATGAATTCAGTACAGGTTGTAAATTGGCGATTGCAGGATCTACCCAGTTCCAATGAGCGATCATCAGGATCATGGAGGTCACAAAGGCCGTAGAAGCCATGGTGAGCGTACTTTTTCTTCCGAAGGCAAGCCCAAAGAACATCGTAGCCCAGCCAACATAGATCATGGATTCGTAGGCGTCACTCCAGGGAGCATGGCCCGAGATATACCAGCGCGCCGCAAGCCCGAGGGTATGAAGTATGAACAAAATTATGATCGCCGCAATACTTATCTTGATAAGGGTTCGTACGATCTTAGTATCAGTAAAGATTTGCATGATCACGAAAACCAGCATGGTCAAACCGGCGAGCATGTACATCCAGAAAAGATTCTTAAAGATGTTGTATTTATTGTAAGTGATCTCTGCATCGATCTGTTTTTTGGAAGGCATAATATCGCCGCCGAATTTCTTCTGAAACTTATGAATACTGTTCAGGTATTCATCGGCCTTCGAATAATCTCCTGTTTTGCGGGCTTTCTGAAGCGTACTGACATACAAAGGCAAAATCTGTTTTACATATACAGAATCCATTCCCTTAAAGGCAGCTTCCGAAGTCTCAGGATAGGAAACCCATTTATTGTTCTCATCGCCGGGTACAGGAAATATCTTCAACACCTTCCCTTCAAGGGCGCGATAAAGCAGGTTCACTTTTTTATCGGTTTCCATGAAATCCTTCTGAAATTGATTGGGAACCGAAGCCCGGTAGGCATCCTCCAGGTAGGGATTTAGCTTGTAATTTCCGCTTTCATTGAAGAAATCGGTAAGAGAAAGGTATTTTTGATTCTTATCAACTCCGGCAATCTTCCGCAGACTGTCATTGCCGGGCTTTACGTAAATAAGGGGTATGTTGTACCACACCATCGGATTTTCCAGCATCGATACCAGCACCTGGTCTGAAGAAAGTCCATTATAGGAATCTTTCCTACTCAGTTTCCGAAGCAATTCTGAAGAAAACGTATTGGCCGGTTTCATCCTTCCGCCTTCATCCTGAATCACAAGGCGCCCAAAATTGGCGGCGTGCTCCTGTTTAATAGCGTTGGCTGTAATTACCGAATCCAGTTGTTTTCTCGATGTTTCAATATGAACGTGATCCTGAGGCTCCTGCTGCGAGTATCCGCTGAAAGATACCATCAAAAGCACCAAAATGGTAGTAAGACTTTTCTTTTTGGCTTTCACCTTTTCGAGCATCTCTTCAAGATTGCCGAAACGGGAGCCTTTGGCAAACAAAATCCACATAAGTCCGAAGTAAAGTAAATAGTATCCGAGGTAGGTAATGCGGGTTCCCCAGCGGTCGTGGTTCACCGAAAGTACTGTTCCTTTTTCGTCAGGCTGGAAGCTGGACTGGAAGAAGCGGTAGCCTTCACGATCGAGCACGTGATTCATATAAATGTCATAAGGCACATTTTCCTTTCCGTCTTCCACAATTTCAACCTTGCTTTTAAAAGAAGAGTAGCTTTTTTGGGTGCCGGGGTATTTTTCAGCTATAAAATCGTCAAGTTTCAGAGCGAACGGAAGTTTTCTTTCTATTGAACCGTATTTAAGCTGTACATCTAAACCACCAACCGTGACTTTTTCAGGATCACTGGCAATACCTTTTCCGCCCATTACAGTGACAGATTTTGTTTCTCCGCCAGAACTTACGTTGAGGGTAAGGGCATTCGGCTGATTATTCTGCTTGCCTTTGGTGGAAACCACTTTATATTTTCCTTTCACCACCGGTTCGGGAATCACAAACTGCATTGTTCCCAGGTTGTAAAGGGAGCGCAGCATTAGCGTTTGGGTACTGTCGGGCACCAGGGTTCCGCGTTTTTGATCGGCCATTCTCATATAGCTGGCTTCAAAGGGAGAATCTACAGTGTACTCCCCGTTTTGGGCAGAATAGTGAATATTTATCGCCCCTTCGGTGGGTTTATTCAGAGAGAAGAGAATGTTATTAATATTGGTCACTTCTCCTTCCTTGAGGTAATGGTCGTGCCGCTGCCCGGCCCCGGCTTCCACTATTTTCAGGTAGTTCTCACCATCTTCGGAAGGAACCATTTTTTTTTCGGCACTATAAACGAAATTAGTCGCCTCTATTCTCACAGGCTGACCATTATAATCCGTGTTCAGAACATAGTCGTTACTGGTTTCCGGAGCAAAAAGAACCGGCTCCTGAAGTACCCGCCTTCGGGGCTCCCCGTTTATTTCCCCGTCAATAAAGGTAGTCACGAAGGTTTTGTCGGTAAGAAAAGTATTTGTTGTTTCCCCTTCCCTGATAGGCATCATACCTTCATAACTGATATACCGGGTAACAAAAGCCCCAATTATGATAAAAATAAAAGAAAGGTGAAGCACCAGTGATGACCACTTTTCGCGTTTATAAAGCTGATATCGCTTAATGTTTCCAACGAAATTCACCACAAAAAGAAGCATAATGGCTTCGAACCACCAGGTGTTGTAGATCCAGACGCGGGCGGTTTCAATACTGTAAGAATTTTCTATGAAGGTGCCGGAGGCCATTGAAATGGCAAAAACGATAAACAAAATCGCCATTAGTCTTGTAGAGAAGATAATGGAAGCTATTTTATTCTGCATTGAAGCTAAATTTTTAGGAACGGTTGCAAATTTAGATATTTTAAATCAGTTAGGCGGCTTTAGAAGCTTAAGATTCCCTTTAATTTCGACTGAGTGGATCTTGCGAAAAAAGGCTTCACAAGAGGCACACCGAAAAAAAGAAGCTGCCCTTCTTCGGGGCAGCTTTGTCTCAATTTTTATGCCGGTTCACCTTTTACGTTAAGATATTTTTAATAAAAAAGCTGAAGCAGATCTTCCTATTTCCAGAATTCATCTTCTGTATTTTCTGCAAAGTCTTCTTCACGATGGATCTCTGCTATTTTCTCAAGTTCTTCGGAAGAAGCTATTTTTTGAACCTCTCCAAATAGCTCCCGCTCCTCCAGCCTGATGTGATCCTGTAGGATTTGCTCAATGCTCTTCAAATCTTCTTCTCCAATTTCTTCCTGACTAAACAGGCGTTCCAGCTGCCGGTGCTGAGCTATGGCTTTTTTTACCAGATCATGCCCGTCGCCTAGAACAGGAAAAACATGTTCTTCTTCCAGCAAAAAATGTGGACGCAGATGCACCTTGTAAAACCACCTGCTGTATTTGGCAATTCTTTGTGGCGGAATCTCTTTCGCAAATCCCATCCGCAATTTCCAGCACAACAATAATCCGTTGTGATGATCGCGGCTAAGAGGCTGCAGCCCGGGATGTCTCTTCATTGGCTTTGTCTTTTCCATAGCTTTAGCTTTAAATAATACTACCAAGAAAACAAAAAAGGGAATTTGTCACAACCAACTTTATCAACTAATTAAAACCTGATGACTTTCTGAATGAGATTCAGTATTCCCTTTTTGTTCTCTTTATCTATATCTTTACCTATGCTCTTAATTCCTTTTCAAGCCTTAGCGCCTCCGGAAAAAGGATATTGTTTTCCAGGTGGATGTGCAAGTGAAGGTCTTCTTCAAACTCCTGCAGCATAGCAAAAGTCACACGGTAGGTCGTACAGCCATCGGCCGGCGGAGTGTAGTTATTGCTAAGCAAAGCGATCTGCCGGAAGCGTTCTCCTTCGGTATCATGCTCGTGCTTCATCATTTCTACCGGATTTTCTACGGTGCCAAAATGCGGAGCCTCTACTTTTTTTCCGGCCTGTTTTGCCTCTACCATTTTACGAATGAATGGAAACAGCACCAGTTCCTCTTTTTTCATATGTGCCCCGAGTTCGGTTGCTGAATTCTTGAAATGAGCTGTGATATCAAAAAGCTCCGGATGTCGCTCACCATGAACTTTACAAAGTTTTTCCAGGAAAGGAACGATCACGGGGATCTTTTCCTCTACATAACGGTGGTGCTTTTTCTCGATATAATCAGCAAGAAGGTCGGCAGGCCAGGTTTTGTAAACCTGTACATCATTGTCGTTAGATACTTTAATGCCTTCGATCTCCTCCATTAACTGGTCAACAACAATATTGTTCTTTTCGCACACGCTCTCTACGCTCCTGTTGCCTTTACAGCAAAAATCGATCTGGTGCTTTTTAAAGATCTGTGCGGTGCGGTAATCATCTGCCACGATCTCTCCTATTGTTTTTTCTTTTGTAATTGTCATCTTCTGCTTTTTTTTGTTGAACATTTTAAGGACATTTTTGTCCTTTTTTATTTTAAAATTTTTACTTTATCTCCTTAATACCGTAAGCCCGATATCATAGCCGGTAGCCATTTCGTAAACACTGGTATTTCTTAGCATCGTCTCCAGTTGATCCCTTACAACTTTGAACTTGTGATGCACGGGACACGGATGCTCTTCCGAGCATGCACTAAGACCAAGGCCGCAGCCGCTGAAAAGCTTATCGCCGTCAATAGCCGAAACTATCTGGACCAGCCTTAGATTATCTATATCTTCCCTGGTCATTTCAAAGCCTCCATGCGGACCTTTTAGTGATTTTACCACCTTATTCCTTGCCAGATCCTGAAGGATCTTGGCGGTAAAAGCTTCAGGCGATCCTATGTCTGCGGCGATCTCCTTCAGGCTCACCCTCTCTCCGTGCAGGGATTTTGATGCAATAAGTAGCGTGGCCCGAATGCCGTATTCACATGCTTTAGAAAACATAATCAGTAATTTATTTATTCAAAAATAG
Source organism: Salegentibacter sp. (assembly GCA_049589035.1). Taxonomy (GTDB): domain Bacteria; phylum Bacteroidota; class Bacteroidia; order Flavobacteriales; family Flavobacteriaceae; genus Salegentibacter_A. Next base: position 10,948 of record JBAWAB010000136.1, on the reverse strand, counting down.
AACATCTTACATCATTTCGGATGTTTTTATCTCATTTAATTAAGCAAAACTGATCATTATCATATTTTTCACCGTTTCTGCTCTCTTCTCCGGCAGTAATTTTTTTGGTAATTTAGCAAAATGAAAAAGGTGGTAATTTTAGGAGCAGGCAACGTTGCCACGCACCTGCTCAGGGCTTTCCAGGCTTCTCCTGATATCGAGGTTATCCAAATGTATAATCACAAAGTCGAACACCTGCAGCCTTTTCAGGAACAACTGGCCACGACTTCCGACCTTTCCAGGCTGGCTAAAGCCGATTTCTACATCATTGCCCTTAAGGATGATGCCATAAAAGAAGTGGTAAAGCATATGCCGAAAACCGAGGGGATCGTGATGCATACTTCCGGAGGAAAATCAATGAAGGTCCTCTCGAAATTCCAACACTACGGTGTTTTTTATCCACTGCAGACCTTCTCTAAATTGAGAGAAATTAACTTCAAGGAAGTGCCGCTTTGCCTCGAAGCCAATGCGCCTACTACGCTGTTGCACATGGAAGCTCTTGCAAGGACTATTTCAGAAAACATATATGAGATCGATTCAGAACAGCGCAAAGCACTTCATGTAGCAGCAGTTTTTGCTAATAATTTTACAAATCATCTCTACGGAATTGCCTCTGATATTTGTGCCCGGAATGGCGTTGAATTTGAAATATTACGGCCACTCATAAAGGAAACTGCTGCTAAAGTTGAAGTACTATCACCTCCTGAAGCCCAAACCGGTCCTGCATTGCGCAGGGACAAACAAACCATCAAAGCCCATCTCAGGCTATTGAAAAGAGATCAAAAAAAAATATACAAACGCATAACCTCATCCATCAAAAAATTTCATGGAAAAAAACTATAAAGAATACCTCAACCAGATCAGCACCTTTGTTTTTGACGTAGACGGCGTTTTGACCGACGCTTCCATCCAGGTAAGCACCAACGGCGAGCTTTTGCGCACCATGAATATGAAAGACGGCTATGCCATGAAAGTGGCTAAAGATGCCGGTTATACAGTATGCATTATTTCCGGAGGAAAAAATGAAGGAGTGAGAAAACGCCTGCGCGGCCTCGGTCTTACCGATATTTACCTGGGTGTGCACGACAAGGTGGAACAGATGGATGAATTCTTTGATATCTACGACATTAAACATGATGAAGTGCTGTATATGGGTGATGATATTCCCGACCTGTATCCCATGAAACTGGTAGGTCTTCCCTGCTGCCCGCAGGATGCCGTAGCCGAAGTAAAGGATGTTTCAAAATATATTTCGCACAAAAAAGGCGGAAAAGGCTGCGTGCGCGATGTCATTGAGCAGGTTATGAAGGTCCAGGGAAAATGGGTGGTAAAATAATATGAGTTGGCTCCTCCTGATCATAGCAGGTTTTTTTGAAGTGGGATTTGCCTTTTGCCTCGGAAAAGCAAAGTTCAGCAACGGCCATACCGCCACCTGGTGGTTCCTTGGTTTTCTGCTGTGCCTTGCCGGAAGCATGACACTTCTTTACAAAGCCACCCAAACCCTTCCAATAGGAACAGCTTATGCCGTATGGACTGGAATTGGCGCTGTTGGAACGGTGATCCTCGGAATTGTGGTTTTTAAGGAGCCTGTACATTTCTGGCGCATCTTCTTCCTCAGCACGCTCATTATTTCTCTTATCGGGCTAAGATTCGCCACAAATTAGGAACCTATGCCAGCATTCCTCAAACTCATCCGCTTCGGAAACCTTCTCTTTATTGTGCTTACTCAATACCTGATCAGGTATTTTCTATTCATCCCAGCCGGTGCGGGCATCAGTCTTAGCGATTTTAGCTATTTTTTACTGGTCTTTGCCACCATCTGCATTGCAGCAGCAGGTTATGTCATCAACGATGTTTACGATGTGGAAGCCGATAAGATCAACAAACCTGAAAAGCGCGTTATCGGAAAGAAAATTTCTGAAAAGACAGCGAACAATCTTTTTATTATTCTGAATGTTACCGGAGTCTCAATGGGCTTTTATCTGGCCAATCTTATTGGTCATCCGGGCTTTTCTGCCATCTTCATATTCACTTCTGCCCTTCTTTATTTATATGCTTCCTATCTAAAGCAGATTATCGTCGTGGGGAATATCCTCATCAGCCTCCTGGTGGCTTTGGTCATTCTCCTGCCCGGTCTTTTTGATCTTCTTCCGGCAATTACTGCTGAAAATCGCGGAATTCAGTCCCTATTATTCTCGCTCCTGCTCGACTACGCTTTTTTTGCTTTCCTTATTAATCTTTTGCGGGAGATGGTCAAGGATCAGGAAGATATCAGGGGCGATTACAACACTGGCATCCGGAGCCTGCCGATTGTGCTGGGTGTAGAACGCACCAGCAAAGCCATTTTTGCACTTGCATTGATCCCGTTGATGGCGATCATCTACTATCTTTATATGTATCTTTTTGAAAATACAGTCGCCGTCCTCTACACCTTGTTATTTATACTTGGGCCGCTTTTGTATTTCCTGGTACAGATCACAAGTGCCGAAAAGAAAAAAGATTTCAGCCGGCTAAGCTTTATTCTGAAAATAATTTTGTTCTTTGGATTAATTTCCATCGGTTTACATCAACTTTTACTTCCATAATATGCTCAGAGAATTTTTAAAAGACAAGGAAATCATTTTGGCTTCAGGTTCTCCCCGAAGGCAAAAATTCTTTAAAGAACTCGATATCCCCTTCACTGTAGATGTGCGGCCGGTAAAGGAAATATATCCTGAATATTTGAATGATTCCGGGATCACCGATTTTCTCGCGGAACTTAAAGCCGAAGCTTTTCAGAAGGAACTAAAGGAAAATCAAATCCTCATCACCAGCGATACGATCGTGTGGCATGATGAGGTTGCGCTAAACAAACCCAAAGATGCTGCCGAAGCTTCCCAAATGCTGCATAGGCTTTCCGGAAAGACCCACGAGGTGATCACCTCGGTTTGCTTTACAACCAGCAAGCTTCAACGTACGGTAAATTGTACCACGCTGGTAAACTTTAAGGACTTAACAAAAGGAGAGATCGATTTTTACATCGAAAATTACCAGCCTTTTGACAAAGCCGGCGGGTATGCCATTCAGGAGTGGATCGGCCTTATTGGCATCACTCATATAGAAGGCAGCTATTTCAACGTAGTAGGGCTGCCGACTCATCTGGTTTATGATACCCTACTGGATATAGGAAGGTTATAATTCGTAATTTTGAGAAAAACCTGAAAATGTCAAGGCTTTTCTTCTTTCTAATCCCTCTGCTCTTCTTTAGCTGCGGAAAAGATTCCGCAGACATAAAGCCTGAGTCACTCTCCAGAGAATTCAAGAATTATTGGTATTCCGGCAAAGCGGAAATCACCTCCTATAAATTGAAGCAGGCGCGCTATGGCGAAATGAGGGAAGGCACTGCAGTGCTGGTATACGTCACCGAGGATTTTCTTCCGGAAGAACAGGTAAAGGCAAACGGCAGGGACAAAGACAATATTTCGGTTCTTAAATTGAACGCGGTCAAGAAATTCGTCACCGGCATCTATCCTTACAGCATCATGCAAAGCAGTTTTTATCCTGTTGATAATAACCGTCACGCGATCAAGGTCTCAGCTTCAGCCCAGGAATGGTGCGGACAGGTGTACATGCAACTGAACAATCGCGATAAATTCGAAGTCATCTCCCACTCCTATTTCCAGGGCGAGGCCGATCAGCACCTGGAACTACCGAAGCAATATCTGGAAAACGAAATCTGGAATCAGCTGCGGATAAATCCTTCTTCCCTTCCTACGGGAAATATAAAAATGCTTCCTTCTTTCGAATATCTCAGGCTGCACCACAAGGAGATCAAAGCTTACGACGCGGTGGCAGGGTTTCTCTCCAAGGAGAATACCGATATTTACAACATTGAATATCCCGAACTCCACCGGAAACTCAGCATTTATTTCCAACGCGACTTTCCTTACGCTATTCAGAAATGGGAAGAGACGGCTGAAAGTGGCTTTGGGAAAAATGCCCGTGTAATGACCACTACCGCCGAAAAAATGGTCAGCATTAAATCGGCCTACTGGACCAAAAACGGCAATAAAGACCTATCTTTGCGCAAAAAATTACACCTCGATTAATGAACGAGTTAATTACCAGTTACCGCTCTGAACTTACTTACACCCTGGTCGCGGTTATCCTTCTCCTTTTTGTTCAATTTCTACTGAAGAAAGCTGCCCAGCGGGTCGGGCAACGCAGCGAGATCAATATTACCCGTACCAGGCTGATGTTCAAATACATCAATATTCTCATTCTTATTATTGCGACATTTCTATTATCGCTGGCCTGGGGAGTTGGGCTTGCCGAGATCGCACTGGTCTTTTCTTCGGTTTTTGCCGTTTTGGGAGTTGCCTCCTTCGCGATCTGGTCAATCCTTAGCAATATCACTTCAGGCGTGATCCTCTTCTTTTCCTTTCCGTATAAGATTGGCGATAAAATAAAGATCCATGATAAAGATCTTCCTATTGAAGCGATCATTGAAGATATTAAAGCTTTTCATTTGCACCTAAGGACTTTAGATGGAGAATTAATTACTTACCCCAACAACCTCATACTTCAAAAACCGGTTTCCCTTATTGAAAAAAATGTTTTTCTCGATGAAGGCAAAGACGCCCTTTAGAAGTTAAAGCTTCCAATTTCCTGCAGAAGGCCCGCAAAATTTCTATATTTGGTTTTACTGAAACCAATTTCGCTACCAATGCGCCGATTTTTATTTTGTTTCCTCTTTCTTCTTGCCATTAGCATACAGGCTCAGGCCCCTCAAAAACTGACTTCCACTGAAATCTACGAGAAGCTTCAAAAGCTGAATTTTCTTGGGTCGGTACTTTACGTGGGTGCCCATCCCGATGACGAAAATTCGAGGCTTATCTCCTATTTTTCTAATGAAAAACACGCACGTACCGCCTATCTCGCCCTTACCCGCGGCGATGGAGGTCAAAACCTACTAGGACCGGAGATCCGGGAACAACTTGGAGTGATAAGAACCCAGGAACTCCTTGCCGCCCGCAGAATTGACGGCGGACAACAATTCTTCTCCCGCGCCAACGATTTTGGTTATTCTAAAAATCCAGACGAAACTCTCCAGATCTGGAATCGCGATAAGGTATTGAGCGACGTGGTATGGATCTTCCGGAAATTTCAGCCAGATGTGATCATCAACCGATTCGATCATCGCACCCCCGGCACTACGCATGGCCACCATACTTCCTCGGCCATATTGAGCGTCGAAGCCTTTGACCTGGCAGGCGAGCAGGATTCTTATCCTGAGCAACTTCAGTATACAAACACCTATGCTCCGAAACGCCTGTTTTTCAACACTTCTCCCTGGTTCTACGGAGGAGACGAAGCTTTCGAAAAAGCCGATAAGTCGAAATTCATAAAATTTGACACCGGAGTTTATTTTCCGCTGAAGGGCCTTTCCAATTCTGAGATCGCTTCTCTTAGCAGAAGTCAGCACCAGTCACAGGGGTTCGGCAGCACCGGAACCCGCGGTTCTCAAATGGAATACCTCGAATTGATCAAAGGCGATATGCCTCAGAATTCTGACGATGTTTTTGCAGGCATAGACACTTCATGGGGCCGCGTAAAAGGGGGTGAAAAAATTGGTAAACTGGTAAATGACATCATACAAAACTATGATTTTGATGATCCCGCCGCCATCCTTCCAAAGTTGTTGCAGGCCTACAGGCTGATCCAACAGCTGGACGATAAGCATTGGAAAACAATAAAAACCCAGGAGATCAAAGAGATCATTGCAGCCTCTGCCGGGCTTTATCTGGAAGCGGTAGCCCAGGTCCCGTCGGCTACACCTTCACAGGAAGTTCCCGTGAGCCTGGAAGCCATCAATCGCAGCAACGAAAACATCACATTAGCTGAAGTTCAGCTCCTCCCCAATAATTCTGAAATTCAGCCCAAAATACTACTTCAGAATAACCAGGATTGGCATGACCAGCTCAACCTCAAGATTCCGGCCGATGCCCGTTACACCTCTCCCTACTGGCTCAAGGAGAAGAATTCCGTAGGGATGTATAAAGTCGAAGATCAGCAGCTGAGAGGTTTGCCGGAAACGCCGTACAACAGCAAAGCCATCTTCAGGATGAGCTTTGATGGCACCAATATCTCTTTCGAGCGACCCATCGTTTATAAATATAATGATCCTGTTGGAGGAGAAACCTATCGGTCTTTTGAAATCACTCCCCCTGTTTCCGCAGCATTTGATGAAGATGTGCTTATTTTTGAAGATTCTGAACCAAAAGAAATTTCAGTGACTGTGACTTCGTGGAAAGATCAGCTGCAGGGACAGCTTTCTCTGAAGGCAGGTGAAGGTTGGAAAATTGAGCCAAAAATGCAGAATTTCGACCTTCCGCAGAAAGGAGCTTCGGTAAAGCTCAATTTCAGCATTACACCCCCGGCATCTCAGCAGGAAACTGCACTTCTTCCGAAGCTAATGATCGCCGGAAAAGAATTTTCAGATAAGATCGTACAAATCGATTATCCTCATATTCCGCTTCAAACGCTGATTGTCCCCTCAAGGCTGAAGTTAGCCAAAATCGACCTTGAAAAACGCGGAGAAAATATTGGTTATATTGAAGGCGCCGGGGATGTGGTACCGGAAAGTCTTGAACAGATAGGCTATAAAGTCACCAAGATCACTCCCGCTAGCATTTCAGCAGCAAATCTGAAGAATTTCGATGCTGTTGTTGTAGGCATCAGGGCTTACAACACGGTGGAAGAACTTAAATACAAGCAGGACATCCTGTTCGACTATGTGAAGAACGGCGGCACGCTGATCGTGCAGTACAATACCAACCACGGACTCGTGACTAATAATTTGGCTCCTTACGACCTACAGCTTTCGCGCGACCGCGTGGTGGAAGAAGATGCCGCAGTTGACTTTCTGGCCAAAGATCATCCTGTGCTGAATTATCCCAATAAGATCACCCAAGCCGATTTTGAGGGTTGGGTGCAGGAACGGGGACTTTATTTTCCCGACAGCTGGTCCAAGGAATTTACTCCCGTGCTTTCAATGCACGACAAAGGAGAACCTGCCCGTAACGGAAGTTTACTGGTGGCGCCCTACGGAAAGGGTTATTACATTTATACCGGCCTGAGCTTTTTCAGGGAATTTCCTGCAGGAGTACCCGGAGCTTACCGCTTATTTGCGAATCTTATCTCAATAGGAAAATAATGGAGAAGCCCGAAAAATATCACTGGAAAAAAAGCTACACCATCGTTTTGGTGGCGAATGCACTTTACATCCTGCTTTTCTACTTCATCATGAAATCTTTCTCCTGATATGCAGTTAATCGATTGGCTGGTCTTAACAGGTACTATCACCTTTATCGTCTGGTATGGGGTATACAAATCGCGGGGCAGCAAAAATGTAGAAGATTACATCAAAGGCGGAAAGGATGCCCGCTGGTGGACCATTGGCCTTTCGGTGATGGCGACGCAGGCGAGTGCTATTACCTTTCTCTCCACTCCGGGACAGGCCTATAACGACGGAATGGGTTTTGTGCAGTTCTATTTCGGCCTGCCTATCGCCATGGTGATCATCTGTCTGGTCTTTATTCCTATTTATCACCGCCTGAAGGTCTATACTGCCTACGAATATCTCGAAAGCCGGTTCGATCTTAAGACACGCACCCTTACGGCACTGCTATTTTTGATCCAGCGTGGCCTGGGCGCCGGAATCACCATTTTTGCACCGGCCATAATTTTATCGGCGGTGTTGGGATGGAATCTTACCGGACTTACAGTGCTCATAGGCGTCCTGGTGATCATCTATACTGTTTCGGGGGGAACCAAGGCGGTGAGCGTGACGCATAAACAGCAAATGGCGGTAATCCTTACAGGGATGATCGCCACTTTCTTTATCATCCTGCATTACCTTCCTGAAAACATTGGTTTAAGCGATGCCCTGGAGATTGCCGGCAGCAGTGGGAAAATGGACGTCCTTGATTTTTCCTTCGATTTTAATAACCGCTATACTATTTGGAGCGGACTCATTGGCGGGACTTTTCTTGCCCTCTCCTACTTCGGAACCGATCAAAGCCAGGTGCAGCGTTACCTCTCGGGAAAATCCCTGCAACAAAGTCAGTTGGGAATGGTTTTCAACGGATTGCTGAAAGTGCCGCTGCAATTCTTCATTTTGCTGGTAGGCGTTATGGTCTTTGTTTTCTATCAGTTCCATGCTACGCCGCTTAACTTTAATCCCGCAGCCACAGAAACAGTTCTAAATTCTAACTATACCGAGCAGTACCAGGACCTGATGGTGGCACACCGCCATATTCAAAAAGAAAAAGAACAACTTACCAATAGCTATGCAGAACAACTTCCGGAGTTAACCTCCAGAGAAAAAGAGGGGTTTACAAACCAGCTCAACCGGCTGAACGCAGCTGAACACCAAAACCGGGAAAAGGCAAAAGTGCTTATTAATGCCGCCGATGAAGACGCCGAAAGCAATGATAAAGACTATGTTTTTATTCATTTTATTCTGAACAACCTGCCACGCGGATTGATAGGTTTGCTGCTGGCCGTGATCCTTTCGGCAGCTATGTCTTCTACTGCTTCAGAATTAAATGCGCTGGCTTCAACAACGGTGATCGACATCTACAGGCGCAGCGTGAAACCCGACGAAAGCGAAGAACATTATTTGTATGCCTCCAAGTGGTTCACTCTGGCCTGGGGTCTTATCGCCATAGGTTTTGCCAGTATTGCCGATCTTTTTGATAATCTCATTCAACTGGTGAATATCATCGGCTCTATTTTCTACGGAAATGTGCTGGGTATCTTCCTGCTCGCTTTTTTTATAAAATACGTAAAGAGCAATGCGGTATTCATCGCGGCCCTTATTACCCAGGCAGTGGTGATTTCGGTCTGGTTGATGGACGGAATGCCTTACCTATGGCTCAACGTCCTTGGTTGCAGCCTGGTTATCGCTCTGGCTTTGCTCCTGCAGCGCATGAATGAAAGTAATTACAACCTGAAAACAAACGGCTATGAAAGTTAAACATACAAGATGGGGAATTCTGGGATTGGGAAAAATTGCGAGGAAATTTTGTCTCGGCCTGCAACACGTGGAAGGAGCCGAAATTTATGCCGTGGCAAGTCGTTCGCAGGAAAAAGCCGACTTTTTCGCCAAAGAACATCATGCAAAGAAGGCCTATGGCAGCTATGAGGAAATGATCAAAGATGAAAATGTAGACGTGATCTATGTTGCCACGCCACATGTCTTTCACTTCAAACAAACGCTGCTCTGTCTTCGGAATAAAAAGCCCGTGCTGTGCGAAAAACCTTTTGCCATGAATAAAGCAGAGGTCGAACAGATGATCGCTACCGCCAAAAAAGAAAAGGTATTTCTGATGGAGGCTATGTGGACGCAGTTCCTGCCACACTTCGAATATGTTTACAAGCTGGTGCAATCGGGGGTATACGGAAAGATCAAAAGCCTCAAAGCTGATTTTGGCTTTGCTGCGGAATTCGATGAAAACGGGAGGCTTTTCAACAAGGATCTTGGCGGCGGAAGCCTTCTGGATATCGGCATCTACCCTGTTTTTATGGCTCTTAGCTTTTTGGGGAAGCCTGAAAAGATCACCGCATCCGCCAATTTCAGCACTACCGAGATCGACGAGGAATGCAATATGATTTTCCATTATCCGGGTGGTGTTGAAGCGAAACTGGATAGTAATATTGGCAGAAAAACACCCACTACCGCTACGATTGTCTTGGAGAAGGCTACAATTAGCATGAATTCCCGCTTCCATGAACCAACTTCAGTGCAGGTGCTTACTCCGGAAGGCGAGGAAAGCAGTGATTTCAATGTGGTTGCCAACGGCTATAATTTCGAAGCAGAACACGTTCAGAAAATGTTGAAGGAAGGCAGAACCGAAAGTACCGAAATGACTTTTGAAAAAAGCCTACAGCTCATCGGGTTACTGGACAGGATTCGAACGGAAATCGGGCTCGAATATTAAGGATTCGAAGAACAACCTCCATTCAGGATCGGTGGTATTGCTTTAAATTTTGTTTAACTAAAAATATTTTATTTTAAACAAAACAAGGCCTACTTTTGCTGGAAAAGCAATCCTTCCATGAAGATCTACACGCTTCACAAAAGCCAGAATCTGCCTATTCCTCTGGAAAAAGCCTGGAATTTCCTATCAGATCCTGCCAATCTTAAAAAGATCACTCCGCCTTATATGGGCTTCGATATTGTTTCGGGAGCAGACCGCAAAATGTTTCCAGGCCAGATCATTCAGTACATAGTGACTCCTGTTGCCGGTATAAAGACCAGGTGGGTTACCGAGATTACTCATGTAAAGGAGCTGGAATATTTCGTAGATGAACAGCGTTTCGGGCCTTATGCCCTGTGGCACCACAAACATTTTCTGAAGGAGATCGACGGCGGCGTTCAAATGGAAGATATTATAGATTATGCCATGCCATTTGGTCCTTTCGGACGTATGGCACAGCCTTTTCTTGTGAGGCCAAAGCTGGAAGAGATCTTTGAATTCAGAAGAGAAAAGCTAAAAGAGTTCTTCGGGGAATTTCCGGAGGAGCAGGAAAAAAGAACAGCAGATTCCGAAGTGAAAAATCCTGCATGATGAGTAAAAAAGTAACTATTTTCTGGTTCCGAAGAGATTTGCGGCTTGATGATAACGTAGGATTTCTGGAGGCTTTGAAAAGCGGTCTTCCGGTGCTTCCAATTTTCATCTTCGATCCTGAAATTCTCGACAGCCTTCCTGAAGACGACGCCCGCGTTACTTTTATATATGATGAGCTGCAGAAAATGCGGAAGGAGTTGCAGGAAGAGCACGGCAGTTCTCTCGCTATTTTCCACGGAAAACCTTCCGAAGTATTTACACAACTACTGAAGGATCACGAAATTGAAAAGGTCTTT
>JBAWAB010000135.1:0-23888 GCA_049589035.1 Salegentibacter sp. | reverse complement strand
CTTGAACATGAAAATCCGAGTCCGCAGCAAAGCCTTTTTTAGTCCCTGCTACCATTTCTTCTTTTTTAGTAAATTTAGAAAATGAAGAAATTCGCCCGCATCCTCGGCTACATCATTGCTTTCCTCCTGCTAATCGTTCTGCTGCTATTTCTCTTCGATTATGGCTATGTACTCCGCGGGGCGAAGGTTACCTATCTCAGCGGCCATACCACCGCTTATATTGATGATTATACACACTTCCCAAACCGAAAGATAGAAGCCGGTAAAGATCAGCCCTGGCCCCAAACCAAGGATTACAATTCCGCCGAACCAACTGAAAAACTTCAGGAGTTGAACAAAGAGCTGGGAACAGCGGCTTTTCTTATCATCAAAAATGATAGTATCTGGTTTGAGAAATACTACGACGAATACGGTCCTAAATCAAAAACCAATTCCTTTTCCATGGCCAAGAGTATCGTTTCGGCACTGCTGGGAAAAGCCATTATGGAGGGTTACATTAAAAGCCTTGATGAACCCGTGGCCGATTTTTATCCGCAGTTCGATCCCGCCCTTACGGTGGGGGATCTTTCATCAATGGCCTCGGGTTTGAATTGGGACGAGAGCTACTACAATCCCTTTGGACAAACTGCCAAAGCTTACTTCGGAAAAAATATAAAAAAACTGATCTTAAACCTGAAGGTGACCGGCGACCCCGGCAAGAAGTTCAAATACCTCAGCGGAAATGTTGAGTTGCTGGGAATGGTGATTTCCAAGGCTACGGGAAAAAGCCTTTCAGAATACCTCAGCGAAAATTTCTGGAAACCAATGGGCATGCATCAGGATGCTCTTTGGCAAATAGACAGCCGCAAAAGCGGTATGGAAAAGGCCTATTGCTGTATCGCTTCCAACGCCCGTGATTTTGCCCGCTTCGGAAAGCTCTACGAGCACGACGGAAACTGGAACGGCCGGCAACTATTGGATTCTGCTTTTGTGAAAAAATCTATACATCCGCGGTTCGAGGAAAGTCCGCAGTATGGCTACGGCTTTTGGCTGAGCGACTATCGCGAGAAGCACATTTTCTATATGCGTGGAATTCTGGGACAATACGTGATCGTGATCCCCGAAGATCATCTCATCATCGTAAGGCTGGGCCAGGACCTGTTGAAAAAGGCTGAAGGCGAACAACACGCGCCCGATTTCTTTATGTATATTGATGAATCTTACAAGATGCTAAACGATGCTGCAAAACCTGAATCTTGAAAATATCCTTTTTTTGGATATTGAAACCGTGCCCGAAGAAAGATCTTTTGGTCACCTCACTACTGACAAACAACTCCTTTGGGAAGAGAAAACTCTCTATCAGCGAAAGGAGGAATACACTGCCGAAGAGTTTTACGACCGTGCCGGGATCTGGGCCGAATTTGGTAAAATCGTGTGCATCTCGGTGGGATACTTTAATTTTAAAAATGGCCGAAGGAATTTAAGGCTTACCACCTTTTGCGGAGAAGAACCCGAGCTGCTTCAGGATTTCAGCAGACTTCTCGAAGAACATTTCTGTAAACCTTACCATCTCTTATGCGCCCATAACGGGAAAGAATTCGATTTTCCTTATATCGCGAGAAGAATGCTCATCCATGGACTCGAGCTTCCCGCAAAGCTAAACCTCTTCGGAAAAAAGCCTTGGGAAATTCCTCATCTCGACACCCTGGAACTCTGGAAATTCGGAGACTATAAACATTACACTTCGCTTCGCCTACTCACCAGCGTGCTGGGAATTCCTTCGCCTAAAGACGACATCAGCGGCAGCGATGTGAGGAATGTGTTTTATGAAGAAAATGATATAGAACGCATCACGAAATACTGCGAAAAAGATGTGATCGCCATAGCTCAGGTGGTGCTTAGGTTGCGCCGGGAAGCCTTGCTTGCAGCAGAAGAAATCACTTCTGTTTGACCTGCTGCTTCGTCACATTTAACTCAAATTCAACAATTCCGCTTAGTTTTCCTCTTCCTTTATTAGTACCTTTATTAGTCAAAGCGGCTGTCTTTGCACAGCGGTAATTAATTATTCAACTAAAACCCAATATTATGTATTTGTACATCGAAATGTGGAATGTCACCAATAAGTGGATGAAACTTTCTAAAGAAGGCCGCCGGGAAGTTCTTGACAAAATGGAAAATAGAGTCAGGGAGATGAAGGCCAAAGGCGTTGAAAACCTCGGATGGGCCCGCAATGATGAACACACTCCCTATAGGAGTGATTACAGATATATGACGGTGTGGAAAATGCCTTCAAAAATGGAGGTAGAAGAATTGGAGAAAGACCTTAAGGAAGTAGGATGGTATCAGTATTTTTCACAGGCCAATTCCCGGGGAGAGGCAATCACCCTAGCCGAGGCGTCCGATTTTCTGCTAAATCTAAAGGAAACTTCCACTTCAATGGACATGTAAAGCTCTAAGCCCCTTAAAAAAACAAACGCTGAAATGTATAATTTCAGCGTTTTAGCTTTATTAAACTCAAAGGTTTACAGCTTCATTTCAGAAATATCTCCCTCAACAACGAGTTTACCTTCAGTAGCTTGTTTTATCTCTTCCACGCTTACTCCGGGAGCTCTCTCCAGGAGTTTAAAACCATCTTCGGTTACTTCAAGAACAGCAAGATTCGTTACTATTTTAGTAACACAACCTACCCCCGTAAGGGGCAAAGTACATCTTCTTAAAAGCTTAGATTGTCCGGCTTTATTCGTGTGCATCATAGCCACAATGATATTTTCTGCGGAAGCAACCAGGTCCATCGCGCCGCCCATACCTTTTACCATTTTCCCCGGAATTTTCCAATTGGCAATATCCCCGTTCTCGGCGACTTCCATAGCACCCAGAATGGTAAGGTCTACGTGCTTCCCGCGGATCATCCCGAAACTTATGGCAGAATCGAAGAAACTCGCCCCCGGAAGGGCGGTAATTGTTTGTTTTCCGGCATTAATAAGATCGGCGTCTTCTTCGCCCTCAAAGGGAAAAGGTCCCATCCCGAGAATTCCGTTCTCACTTTGAAACTCAACCTCTATATCATCGCGTACAAAATTGGCCACCAAAGTGGGAATTCCAATCCCGAGGTTTACGTAATACCCGTCTTTCACCTCTTTTGCTATGCGTTGTGCTATTCCGTTTTTATCTAACATCTTTTAAATTTGAAGATTCGTTGATTTGAAAATTTGAAGATCGTATTGTTTAGAGATAGAAAATTAAGCCTATCTTTTTTTGTTTTTACTCGAACTTATAAATTTTGACATGATTCGCGAGATTGCATCCAGATCTTTAAACATTTCTGGTTTCGGATCAGGATAATGTGGGGAGGCTTTACATAGCCTGAGCCAATAATTTGACTCATCTGATTCTTTTGCAGCTATTTCAAACTTATGAACAAAATCCGCATTGCTTTCTGCATTTTGCGCTTCCCATACATTTGCTCCAATAGAAGTGCCACTTCTGAACAACTGAGATGACATTTCAAACTTGTGAAGCGACCGCAATTTTTCAGTAAAATCCATAGTTTCAAGCGCAAAATCGAAAGTCTTTTTTACAATTAAATTATCCTTATCATCTCTCATAGTAAAGATTAAATTTTCAAATTATATCATTTTCAAATCATTTTTTCCTAACAGTTCTTTGCTCTATCCTTTTTTCGTAATTCTCGCCCTGGAAGATCCGTTGCACGAAAATTCCGGGAATATGGATCTGGTTGGGATCCAGTTCTCCCGGCTCCACCAGCTCTTCTACTTCGGCTACAGTAATTTTAGCCGAACCGCACATCACAGGATTGAAATTTCTTGCCGTTCCTTTAAAGATGAGATTTCCGGCTTTATCGCCCTTCCAGGCCTTCACAAAAGCAAAATCGGCTTTAAAAGCTTCCTCCAGTACATACATCTTTCCATCGAATTCCCGCGTTTCTTTTCCTTCAGCCACCTCTGTGCCATATCCGGCCGGTGTATAGATAGCCGGAAATCCCTGCTGGGCCGCCTGGCATCTCGCTGCTAAAGTTCCCTGCGGAATAAGCTCTACTTCCAGCTCGCCGTGCAGCATTTGCCGTTCAAATTCATCATTTTCACCTACATAGGATGAGATCATTTTATTGATCTGTTTCTTCTGAAGCAGAAGGCCAAGCCCGAAGTCATCTACCCCTGCATTGTTGGAGATACAGGTAAGCTCTTTTACATTACGCCGCACCAGCTCTGAGATTGCATTTTCGGGAATCCCGCATAGACCGAAGCCTCCAAGCATAAAGGTCATGCCGTCCTGAACCCCATCAAGAGCTTTTTGTACATTTTCTACGGTTTTTTTGATCATTTGCTAAAATTTTACCGAAAAATACAAAAATAAAAATGCCATTACAACGCTAATGGCAGTTGTAATGGCATTTTTTTAATTTTTAGCCTGTATTTTTAGAATATCCTAAAAATCCAGTTCATCAGGCACAGCAGCTCCCGAACCTTTTTTGGCCTTATACTCATCACAGTCAACTTCGATGCTCAAGTCTTCGGGACGTTCAAAATCATCCTTAGAGACATCAAGTTTCGGATCGCCATAAAGATTTTTCATATATATACCCCAAATTGGCAAAGCCATGGTAGCTCCCTGCCCGTAAGTAATGGTCGGGAAGTGTACCGAGCGATCTTCAGCCCCAACCCATACGCCTGTCACGAGGTTAGGTACCATTCCCATGAACCAGCCGTCGCTCTGATTTTGCGTAGTTCCGGTTTTTCCGGCAATAGGATTATCAAAATCATAGGGGTATCCTGTGACTGCACGTTTATAATACTCTAGGTTTTTGGCATAGGTGCCTCGCAATCTTTGGCCTGAGCCATATTGGGTAACCCCTTCCAAAAGATTGACGGTGACATAAGCTGCTTCCTTGCTCAATACATCCCGGGTTTGCGGCACTTGTTGGTATAAGAGAGTTCCGTTCTTGTCTTCAATACGGTTTACCACTATTGGCTTCACATAAACTCCCTGGTTTCCAAAGGTACTGTACGCCGAAACCATGTCATACAGGCTCACATCGGCTACACCCAGCGCAATTGCCGGTACCGCAGGAATATTCGTGGTGTCAATGCCAAGTTTTCCGACGAGATCGATCACGGGACGCGGTCCGATCTTTGCGATCAGCCTGGCGGTCACGGAATTCACCGAATTTGCCAACGCATCCTTTAGCGTCACCATTCCTTCGTAACCTTCGTTGCCGGCATTCTGCGGCGACCAGTCCTTCAGGTTGCCAAAAGTACCCGCTTCAATGGTGAAACGACTCATTGGCAGCGTATCACAGGGCGACAATTTCAACTGATCTATCGCCGTGGCATATACGAAAGGCTTGAAGGTAGATCCTACCTGACGTTTTCCCTGTTTTACGTGATCATACTTGAAATTCTTAAAATTGATCCCGCCAACCCAAGCTTTTACCTCACCCGTCTGCGGTTCCATAGACATTAAACCTGCCTGAAGGAAAGATTTGTAGTAGAGTATAGAATCACGAGGGGTCATGGTGGTATCAATAGTACCTTTCCAACTGAAAACCCGCATTGGCGTTTCCTTATCGAAAGAAGCAAGGATCTCCTTATCTGATTTGCCCTGATTCTTCATTTGTTTCCATCGTACCGATCTGTGCATAGCGCTCCTCATGATCCTTTCGACCTCGCTCTTGTCGATATCGCGGAAAGGCGCTGTGGAATTGTTCTTATTTTGGCGATTGAATTCCTTCTGAAGATGGGTAAGGTGTTCTTTTACTGCCTCTTCAGCATGCTCCTGCATTCTTGAGTCAATGCTGGTGTAGATCTTCAGACCATCGCGGTAAATGTTGTATTCGGTGCCGTCGGGTTTCGGATTCTTCTTGATCCAGTCTTTCATAAAACCCTGAAGGTAAGCCCTGAAATAGGTAGCCATTCCCTCGTCGTGCCCTTCCGGAGAAAAATCGAGTTTCAACGGCAACTGCTGAAGCGAATCTTTTTCCCGCTCACTTATGTAACCGTTCTTCTGCATTTGCACAAAAACCTGGTTCCTTCTTTGCTTCACCAGGTCGGGCCTTCTCACCGGATTGTAAAGCGCGGCATTCTTGAGCATAGCCACCAGAACAGCCGATTCCTGAATGTTCAGATCTTTAGCCTCTTTTCCAAAGTAGATCTTGGCAGCCGAGCGAATTCCCACGGCCTGGTATACAAAATCGTACTTGTTAAAATACATGGTAATGATCTCCTCTTTGGTGTACTGGCGTTCCAGACGGGTCGCAATGATCCATTCCTTTACCTTCTGAAGTATCCTGGAAAAAGGATCGTTGGAAACATCTTCAGTAAAGAGCAATTTTGAAAGCTGTTGGGTGATGGTACTGGCTCCTCCGCGGGTTCCGAGGAAAACAGCGGCGCGCAAAGTACCGCGGGCGTCGATTCCCGCATGTTTGTAAAAACGCTCATCTTCGGTAGCGACCAATGCCTTCACCAGGTGGTCGGGCAGGTCGTCGTATTTAACCGGAGTTCTGTTCTCGCTGTAATATTTCCCAAGCGTTTCCCCATCGGCCGAGAAGATCTCGGTCGCCAGGTTGGTTTCGGGATTTTCCAATTCCTCGAAAGTCGGCATCTTGCCGAAAGCGCCCCATCCTGCAAGGACAAAAACAAAGACTACCGAGAGTAGTCCCAGAAGAAAGAGGGTCCAAAAAGCAATTATGTAAGGACGATTACTTTTTTTTACAGGCTTTTTTTTCTTTTTTGGTGACTGAGCCATTAATTTTCCTGATTATTTCGCGCTGTTCTCTATCCTGAAACCAACGTCTGTTATTCCTTTTAAATTGTCGATGCCGTCAACTTCGCCGTTCTTGCGCATGGCTTGTTTGATGCGGACTTCATATTCTCCGGGTTCGGTAAAACGAACATTCTTTTTATACCAAAGCTTGTTCTCTTTCACGTCACCAAAACCTGTACCAAGCCAGCTTCCGTCGGGAGCCGCCATGTTATATTCGAGAGTATCACTCACCACTTTCCCCTGCGGAAACTGCATTTCGGTGATCAAAAAAAGATTGCTATAATTATAATCGTTGTTATTCCTGATGTTTATAAACAAGTTATAGGCCTTCAGCGAATCAAGTTCTCCCAGTTTAAACGTAACAACCGTATCTTTATTCCATCCGCCCTGGATGGATTCATATTCGTCATAAACCCGCTTTGAATCGCAGGAAGCAAAAAAGCTGAATCCCACACAAAGAAGAACCAGAAAACTGAGCTTACGCATTTTTAGAGGGTTTTCCTTTACGCTTTTTTCGTTTCTTGTTTCTTCGCTTGTTCTGGGACTTAGGCTTGTCAAACCTGGTAAGGCTATCCTGCCCCACCACGTTGTTGAAGTCTGGCTTTTCCTCTTCTATCTGCAGCACAGCTTCAAATTCCTCAAGACTGCCTACATCTTCGCGTTTTTTATTTGCATCAATGATCTTGTTCGCCTGTTCAGCGGTAAGTTTATGCCAGTTCATCCACTCGCCTTCATAAGCATACCAGAGAAGACCTTTGAAAATGTCGATTTTCTGGCATACTGCCGTTCCTTTCTTGGTATGGAGCTTTGTATCTGTACGCGGAAAAGCTTTCAGTGCTTCCAGGTACGTATCGAGTTCGTAGTTAAGGCAGCATTTCAGTTTTCCGCATTGACCCGCCAGTTTCTGCGGATTGAGTGATAATTGCTGATATCTTGCTGCTGAAGTGCTTACCGATCTAAAATCGGTGAGCCAGGTAGAACAGCAAAGTTCCCTTCCGCAGGAACCAATTCCGCCCAATCTTGAGGCTTCCTGCCGCAGACCTATCTGCCGCATTTCGATTCGGGTGTTGAATTCCCGTGCGAATTCCTTGATCAGCTGACGGAAATCTACACGATCATCGGCCGTGTAATAAAAAGTGGCTTTCGAGCCATCTCCCTGGAATTCAACGTCGCTTATCTTCATGCTCAGGTTCAGCCGTATGGCGATCTCCCGGGCGGTTTTCTTGATTTTTTCCTCTCTCCCCCGCACTTCTTCCCAAACATCGATATCTTTTTGGGAAGCTTTGCGGTAAATTTTAAGCACCTCTTCACTGTCTGGCCGCACTTTTTTCTTGCGCATCTGCACCCTTACCAGCTCACCGGTAAGGCTCACCATGCCCACATCGTGGCCGGGGGAAGCCTCGGTCGCTACTACATCGCCCATACAAAGGCTGAGATTCTCTGAATTTCGAAAGAAATGTTTCCTTCCGTTCTTAAAACGGACCTCCACAAAGTTGAAGGGCTCTACCCCGTTAGGAAGCGACATGTTCGAAAGCCAGTCAAAAACACTCAGCTTATTACATCCGTCGGTCCCACAGGTGCCGTTATTTTTACATCCTTTTGGCTGACCATCTTTGGTCGAGCAACTGCTGCAAGCCATAAAATTTATATGTTGGAATCCTCGCAGCAGCAAAACCTCCTGCGGGATTTTTGGGTTCATAAATAGGTTCTCAAAAAGTAAAGATACCAATATTATCTGGCACTGCTATTCTTAGAACGATTTGTTACTGCTTATATTTTAAAACCTCAGAGCGTCCTTTTTTGAAAATCTTGTTGCTGTTGCCCTTCCCTTTTCGCAGCGCCTTTTGCTCTTCATAGGGAAGCTCCGCAATTTCTTTACATTCTGCGGAACAGCAATTATTCATCTTCTCGGCACATTCTTCACACTGAATGAACAGCAAATGACAAGCCTCATTGGCACAATTCACGTGCGTATCACAAGGTTTTCCGCACTGGTGGCAATGAGAAATCACTTCTTCTGAAATACGCTCGGAACGACGGTGATCGAACACGAAATTCTTTCCGACGAATTTATTCGGAAGCTTAAGATTCTCAACCTGTCGGGCATATTCTATAATTCCGCCTTCCAGCTGAAAAACATTCTTAAAACCGCGGTGTTTGTAATAGGCACTTGCCTTCTCACAGCGAATTCCGCCGGTACAATACATGACGAGATTCTTGTTTTCCTTGTGTTCTTTCAGGTCTTCTTCAATAATTGGCAAAGAATCCCTGAAGGTATCCACATCGGGAGTGATCGCTCCCTGAAAATGTCCAATTTCACTTTCGTAGTGATTCCGCATATCCACAAGAACCGTATTGGGGTCATCCAGAAGTTCATTAAACCTTTGAGCATCTACGTGCACTCCCTTGTTCGTGACATCAAAAGTAGCGTCGTTCAATCCGTCGGCTACGATCTTTTTACGAACCTTGACCTTCAGCTTTAAAAATGATTTGGCATCGTGCTCAATGGCAATGTTCAGCCTTACGTTTTCAAGGAAATAGATATTATCGATAAAATTCTTGAATTCATTGAAGCGTTTTGCCGGCACCGAAAGCTGGGCGTTAATACCTTCGTGCGCCACATAGATACGGCCAAGAACATCCATTTCGTTCCATGCCAGGAACAAGTGATTCCTGAATAATTCGGGATTGCCAATTTTCGCGTAGGCATAGAAAGAGAGCGTAAGCCGGTCTTCCCCGGCCTCTTCTATCATTGCTGCTCTTTCTTTAGCGCTTAATTTATTGTACAGTTGCATGCTATACCAATTTTTAAGGTTAAAGAAAAAAATATAAGATCATACTAATTTCGCGGTGATGATCTTTACCGGACAGGCTTTTTGCGCCTGCAAACATTCATCAAAAATACTATTGTCATGAGACTTCAGGGTGAAAAATCCTTTTTTCTCTTTAGAATTAAGCAACACGCTCTTCCCGTCTTTCTTCGACATCTGAAACTCCATCGGGGCCATTTCTACACAATAATTGCACCCAATGCATTTATTTCGCTGCAAAGTTACAATTACCATCAGGATTGCACGATTTTATAGAGTTTATCTGAAAGGCGAATCCTGAAATCCAGAGGAATCGTACAGGAATCGCCCTTTTGCGCCTTTTCTGAACGTTCATCAGAAACCATCATTTCATTGAGATCGAATTCCTTCGCGCCCGTTGTCGGGCCGGTGACCAAAAGCTTATCGCCAACTTTGATATCGTAGGCCTCGATCTTGAATTCAGCTATATTCGATTTTGGGAAATAATGAACGCCTTTCCCAACATAAACTTTCTTCTGGGTTGCGTGTGAGCCCGAACCATCACTCCATTCGCCCAATTTCTGCCCCAGGTAATAGCCGCTCCAGAATCCACGGTTATAGACTTTTTCCAGCTCCTCCATCCAGGCTTCCACTTTTTCTTCAGTGTAAGATTGGTCGTAATAAGCATCGATTGCCTGCCGGTAAGTCTGAATCACTTTCGCAACATATTCCGGAGCCCTTCCGCGGCCTTCGATCTTCAGGACTTTGGCGCCGGTATCGATTACCTGGTCCAGGAAATCCAGCGTGCAAAGATCCTTTGGCGACATCATATATTCGTTATCCATTTCGATCTCAAATCCCGATTCCTGATCGATCACGGTATATTTTTTTCGGCAATTCTGTTTGCAGGCGCCACGGTTAGCCGAAGAGTTATGAGAATGGAGACTCAGATAACATTTTCCTGAAACCGCCATACACAAGGCACCGTGGCCAAAGATCTCGATCTCCACGAGGTTTCCAGATGGACCTTTGATTTGCTCCTTCTCAATCTGATCGCAGATCTTCTTCACCTGGCGCAGGCTAAGCTCCCGACTCATCACCATCGTATCGGCAAACAGCGAATAAAATTTCACGGTTTCAATATTGGTAATGTTGATCTGAGTAGAGATATGAACTTCCATCCCAATCTGCCTGGCGTAGGCGATCACCGCCTGGTCCATCGCGATCACCGCGGTAAGCTCTGCTTTTTTCGCGGCGTCAAGCAGGGTTTTGATGATCGAGAGGTCGTGATCGTAAATAATGGTATTCAGCGTAAGATAGGTTCTTACGTTTTTTTCCTTGCACCGCTGGGAAATGTCCGGCAGGTCATCAATCGTAAAATTGATGCTCGCACGGGCGCGCATGTTCAATTGTTCCACACCAAAATACACCGAATCGGCACCGTTATCAAGGGCTGCCTGCAGAGATTCAAAATTGCCTGCGGGCGCCATCAGCTCTATTTTTCCTGTAGTAGTCATAATATCTCAAATTCAGGGCTGCAAAGATACATATTTGCATCAAAAAGACCTCCGAATCTTAAAACTTGAGATTGCAAACTGCGAAAGAAATAGTACTTTAGCGCAAATAATTATGTAGCTAATAGTAGAAAGATATGAGTTCTGAAAAAGAAGCAAAATTAAAGGCGCTTAAGCTGACCCTTGATAAAATGGACAAAACTTACGGGAAAGGTACCGTAATGAAAATGAGTGACCAGCAGGTCGTTGATGTTGATGCCATTTCTACAGGTTCTCTTGGGCTGGATCTGGCTTTGGGTGTTGGCGGTTATCCCCGCGGAAGAGTGATCGAAATCTACGGACCTGAATCTTCAGGGAAAACCACTCTTACGCTGCACGCTATTTCTGAAGCACAAAAAGCCGGAGGGATTGCAGCATTTATTGATGCGGAACACGCTTTTGATCGTTTTTATGCTGAAAAACTCGGCGTAGATATAGACAACCTGATTATTTCACAACCCGATAACGGCGAGCAGGCCCTCGAAATTACCGACAACCTGATCCGTTCCGGAGCCATAGACATAATCGTGATTGACTCGGTTGCGGCACTTACACCAAAGAGTGAGATCGAAGGTGAAATGGGTGACTCCAAGATGGGACTTCATGCCCGATTGATGTCGCAGGCCCTTAGAAAGCTTACTTCCTCCATCAGCAAGACCAACTGTACCGTGATCTTCATTAACCAGTTGCGGGAGAAGATCGGGGTGATGTTCGGGAATCCCGAAACCACTACCGGAGGTAATGCCCTTAAGTTCTATGCTTCGGTAAGACTTGATATTCGTCGTTCTACACAGATAAAAGATAGCAACAGCAACGTAATGGGGAACAAGACCCGCGTGAAAGTTGTAAAGA
The DNA here is from genome assembly GCA_049589035.1 of Salegentibacter sp. Classification (GTDB taxonomy): domain Bacteria; phylum Bacteroidota; class Bacteroidia; order Flavobacteriales; family Flavobacteriaceae; genus Salegentibacter_A. Next base: position 11,935 of record JBAWAB010000135.1, on the reverse strand, counting down.
ACAAGGTGGCACCACCTTTCAAAACTGCCGAATTCGACATCATGTATGGCGAAGGAGTTTCAAAGATCGGAGAGATCATAGACATTGGGGTAGATTACGAGATCATCAAGAAAAGCGGTTCCTGGTTCAGCTATGAAGACACCAAATTAGGGCAGGGCCGTGATGCCGTTAAAACCATTCTTAAAGACAATCCGGATCTTATGGAAGAACTGGAAGAAAAGATCAAGGCAGCAATCAAAGTTGCGAAAGAATAGGCTGACACTTATTCACAAGCTTTTAAGCCAAACCTGTCGTGACAGGTTTGGCTTTTTTTATTTAAATTTCGCAGAAGCTTTTGTGTCTCGTACGCAACCCTTTTTTACAAACTGCATCTAAGAGGTAGAAACAATAAATTTAAAATCTCTTAGAGGAAATGAAGAAAATAGTTTTTTTATTTGTTTGCAGCCTGGTAATGATGAGCTGCAGCGTTGAAGCTGACGGCCCTAACCTGGGATATGACCTGGCCGTGGTAAAAGAATTAGACCTGCCGGAATATTTTGAAATGGGGAAAATTTACGATATCGATGTCACTTTCACCCTGCCTTCGGCTTGTCATAATGCCCTCACTCCAAGTTCTCTTGACGTGAGAAGAGGTGGCAACACCGGTGATCTGCGCAGGCAGATCTATGTTGCAGCGGTCACTTCTTACGATGCCGATCAAAGCGAATGCAATGTGGAAGAAGAAGATCTTGACAAGACCCAGACTTTCAGGCTGCTCGTAGACGAAGAGGAAGATTTCACCTTTCATCTTTGGACAGGCGTAGATGAAGATGGAAAATCAGTTTACACCGAGGTGACTGTCCCTGTGGGCGCACCCGAGGATAATACGTCTAACCAGTAATATTATTAGTGAGTTTAGAAAAACTCATACATAAGTGTCAAAATCAGGAAATTAAGGCACAGGAAGAGCTCTACCGGTTGTACTCCGGCAAGCTCTTCGGCCTGTGCCTTAAATATTCTGCCGATTATCATCAGGCGGAAGACAATCTGCAGGATGGATTTCTCACCATCTTCGGAAAAATTTCGCAATACAAAGGCAAAGGTTCCTTTGAAGGCTGGATGAAGCGTATCATGATCAACACCGCCCTTCAGAAATACCGGAAAGAAAGGCTTTTTGAAATAGTGAACGAGGGCAATATTGAAGACCCTGAAGTAGAAGTGGAAGACGAAAACGTGGACCTCGATTTTCTTCTGAAAATGGTTCAGGAATTGCCACATCGTTACCGGCAGGTGTTTAACCTGTATGCCTTAGACGGATATTCCCATAAGGAGATCGCTGATGTTCTTGACATTTCAGTCGGAACTTCGAAGTCGAACCTGGCACGTGCCCGGAATATACTCAAAGAAAAAATTGAAAATCAGCAAAGCAAGCCCTCGGTCCAATCGTTATGAAGGAAAGGAAAAACATAGACCGGCTATATCAGGAGAAATTCAAAGATTTTGAAGCAACTCCCAGGGAAGCCGTATGGAAAAATATCGCTGAAAAGCTGGAGGAAAAGAACCCAAAGAAACCCCTAATCCTGCCAATATGGTTCAAATTGGGCGGAATTGCAGCTGCCCTCGCGCTTATCTTAGGCCTCACCTATTTTCTGAACAACGGCAATGCAGGAGCTACCAAAGTGGTTTTTGATATCGATGATGCCGCAAAACCTTCCATAGAAACTCCGCAAAAGGTCAATCCGGTGCTTGAAAAAACTTCAGAGCAGCTGGAACAGGTGGTAAGCCACAACACTGAAACAGAAAGATCATCAAATTCATCAAAAAACGACAGTCATTCGCTCTCTTCTGCGGAAGGAAATACTTCAGTTGCAGAAAATGCTTCTCAAGCCAACCAAAAATCATCAAATAACTCACAAACTTCAGCTGAGATCACCGCAATCGCTGAAAATTCTGCGAAGAATTCAGCAATTTCAGAAGAAAAAGGCCAAACAAGCGCCAAAAATGAAGCAGGCCTGAAGGCAGGCCTGAAGGCAGGCCTGAAAAACCCCAATTTCATCACTCCGGCTTCCGAAGAAAAGAATTCAGAGATCGCCCAAAACGAAACAAAAGAAAAACCTGCCAACAAAGCTGTTTCCCCAATCGCTTCCGAAGAGAATTCAGAAGGGGAAAACAATAAACTGGCTCTGCTGGAAAAGAAAAAAGAAGAAGAAAAAATTACCGCTGAAAGCAACGAAAGCAGGATCAGCATCAGCAGTTTTGCCGCACCGATCTACTATGACAACATGGGCAGCGGTAATGCCATCGATGCGCAGTTTGCCAAAAATTCCTCCAACAGTGATGTGACGCTAAGTTATGGCGTAAAAGTAGCTTACGCCCTTTCAGATAAGCTAAAGATCCGCTCCGGGATTAGCAAAGTGGCCATGAGCTACAATACCGAAAATATCTCCTACTCTATGGCGTATGCTTCGTCCCAGGCCATCATTACTTCCGGCGGGAATATCCAAAATATAGCTTACAACAGCAATGGCCGCAACCTTGATATTAGCAGTGGCAGCCATGCTTCGTCTTCAGCAGCCGGCCTCACCTCGATTGCCGGTTCCAGCATTGGTTCCCCTGGTGCTTTAAATCAAAGATTTGGTTTTATCGAGGTGCCGCTGGAGATCGAATATTCACTGATAGACAGCAAATTTGGTTTGAACCTGATTGGCGGAGGCAGTAGCCTGTTTCTCGACGAAAACAGCATTTCGCTGGACGCACAAAACAGTAGCACGAAGATCGGGAAAGCGTCCAACCTGAATCAAATCAGTTTTAGTACGAATATTGGGCTTGGGCTGGATTATGAACTTTCGGAGAAATTCCAGGTAAACCTCGAGCCCACCTTTAAATATCAGCTCAATACCTTTAACAACACCAGCGGGGTACAGCCGTATTTCTTCGGAATCTATTCCGGAGTGAGCTTTAAGTTTTAATGAAGGCTTGGATGTTCCAGCTCCTGAAGAATGATTTCCCGCGTTTTTGCTTTTATATGCCTGCGATCAACCTGTTTTTTACCTTTTGTAGGAATAAAGGGATGAACGCGCACCCTAAGTTTACCAGGGCCACCCGAAAAGAATTTATAAGAAAAACGTTTGCCGGTATCGTGAAAGGTAAGCGGCACGATTGGGATCTGGTGATCAATCGCTAACCGGAAAGCCCCATCTTTAAAGGTGTCCAGTAGCAGGTTGGGATCATCGGGCACTCCTCCTTCAGGAAAAATACAAATGCTGTTACCCTGGTTGAGCCTGCGCTGCGCCTCCCCCACCACTCCCTGCCGGCTTTTCTGGCAGTTACGGTCTACAAGAATGCAGGTACGCCGGTAGAAAAAGCCGAAAATAGGAATTTTGGCCAGCTCTTTTTTTCCGACGAAAATGAAGGGATGTTTTATAACGCTCAGCATTAGCATGATGTCGAGCATAGAAGCGTGATTGGCCACGAACATATAGCTTTTTCCTTTTTCAAGCCGGTCTCCGTTGATAACCTTCGGATAACAACCCATGCCGTAGATGATACATTTAGCCCAGATGCGGGCGCACACAAAGAATTGCGGGTAGAACTTTTCCGCAGAAGTGAACAGCAGCAGAAAGGGAAGCATCAGCAGGATTGGAACCACCATGAGAATATAGAACCATATTCGCCATAATGCTGTTGCCGCTGCTTTGAGAATGCTCATAGAAGCCAAAAGTACTAAATTGAGACGAGCGGATTCCACAAAAAAAGTACCTTTGTAAAAAATTGAAAAAGCCGATGTCAAGAATACTTACGGGAGTACAGAGTACGGGTACCCCGCACCTTGGAAATCTTTTGGGAGCAATTATACCCGCTATAGAAATGGCGAATGAGCCGGGCAACGATTCCTTCATTTTTATTGCCGATATGCATTCGCTCACACAAATTAAAGACGCCGAAACACTTCGGCAAAACACCTATTCGGTGGCAGCTACCTGGCTTGCCTGTGGCCTGGATATTGAGAAATCGGTGTTTTATCGCCAGAGTGATATTCCTCAAACCGCCGAGCTTTCCTGGTATCTGAGCTGTTTTTTCCCTTACCAGAGACTTACCCTGGCGCATTCGTTCAAGGATAAATCTGACAGGCTGGAAGATGTGAACGCCGGCTTGTTCACTTATCCCATGTTGATGGCCGCCGATATTCTTCTTTACGATGCTGAAATTGTTCCGGTAGGAAAAGACCAGTTGCAACACCTGGAGATTACCCGAGATGTGGCTTCCCGTTTTCATAATAAAATGGGCGATACCTTCGTGATTCCTGAAGCAAAGGTGCAGAAAGATACTATGTACGTGCCGGGAACCGATGGTGCCAAAATGAGCAAATCCAAGGGAAATTATATCAACCTGTTCCAGACAGACAAAAAACTGCGCAAGCAGATTATGAGCATTGAAACCGACAGCACTCCGCTGGAAGATCCAAAAGATCCGGATACCTGCAATGTTTTCGGTCTATATAAACTGGTGGCTACTAAAGATCAAATCGCCGAAATGCGCAAAAATTATGAAGCCGGCGGTTTTGGCTACGGCCATGCCAAACAGGCCCTGTACGAAGTGTTGCTCGAGAGGTTTGAAGAACCGCGCAAGAAGTACGATTATTATATGAACAACCTCGACGAACTGGACAAGGAACTTAGGGTAGGGAAAGAAAAAGCCCTAAAAGTCGCCAAAGAGGTGATCGCCCGGGTAAGAGAGAAAGTAGGCTATTAAATAGCTTCAAAAAGTTTTCCGGGCAAAGGCCTAATGAGGCCTTTTAACTCCATATTGAGCAGAATCCCGGCAGTTTTATAAGTGGGAAAGTGGCAATTGAGCGCAATGGTGTCCAATTCTGCTTTCCCACAATCTTTTAGAAAATCATAGAGTTTTTCCTCCTCCCCGTCCAGCTCCACAAAAAGCTGTTTCTGCACGGGCTTGATTTCCTCTTCCAGTTTCCAATTGAGCATATAAACAAGATCTGCCGCGGAATTCAGCAGATGGGCGTTCTGAGATTTAATCAGGTTGTTGCAGCCCTTGCTGTAAGTATCACCTGGCCTCCCGGGAACGGCAAAGACTTCCCGGTCGTAGGAATTGGCAATATCGGCCGTGACGAGGGAACCGCCTTTTTCAGCACTTTCTATGACCACCGTTGCTTCACTCAAGCCGGCGATGATGCGGTTGCGCTTCAAAAAATTATTCCGGTCAAAGGTATCGGTGCTCCAGAAGTCGGTGAAAAATCCGCCATTTTCTTCCACCTGCTTCATATATTTCTGATGCACCTTCGGATATATCTGGTTAAGACCGTGAGCAAGGCAGCCTATAGTTTGCAATCTGTGATTAATCGCTGCTCTTTGTGCGGTAATATCAACTCCATAGGCGAAACCCGATACGATCACCGGATCCAGCGGACTCAGTTCTTCGATGAATTCCTCGCAAAAGGCAACACCATGACTGGTTATCTTGCGGGTACCCACCACGCTGATGATCTTCCGGTTCTGCAGATCAATATTCCCTTTGCTGAAGAGTAAGATTGGTCCATCCCAGCAATGCTTCAGCTTTTCGGGGTAATTCTGCTCCTGGAAATAACTGCAATGAATGTTGTTCTTTTCGATGAATTTCAGCTCGTCTTCTGCCGCCCGCAAGTGTGCTGCATCGTGAAGCTCCTTCAGCTTAATCGCTCCCACGCCCTCGATCTTCAGCAAATTTTGCTTCTTCTCTCTGAAAACAGCTTCCGCAGAACCCAAATGACGAATAAGCTTCTTGGCGGTGCTATCGCCCAGATTAGGAATGTGTTGCAGGGCCAAAACATAAAGCAGCGCTTCAGAATTCATAGCAGGAGTTTGATTAAAAATACAGAAAAAAAGATTTGTTAATAAAATTTCTTTGGGTAACTTTATCGAACTTCATAATCCCTTTATTTTTGCGCCGATGAACATAGCTACCCACATTCAGGATTTACTTTACCGCTACGAATGCGTGATCTTGCCAGGTTTCGGAGCATTTCTATCTCAGAAACAATCGGCTTATATCGACCAAAATTCCCAAACCTTTTACCCACCACGTAAAGTGGTTTCCTTCAACAGGCAACTATTGAAGAATGACGGACTTCTGGCCAACTACATTAGCGTGGCAGAAAAGGTTTCCTATATTGAAGCGGTCAATAGGATCGCCGACTTTGTGGCAAGCATTGAAGAATCACTTCAAAATGAAGGGCAGGTAGAATTGGCCAATATCGGCGTTCTCACTTCTTCGGAAGACAGGATAAGCTTTGAACCGGCGACCGGCATCAATTACCTTACCGATGCCTTTGGTCTTAGCAGTTACAAAGCAACTGAACTGAAGCGCGAAACTTACAAAAAAGAGGTGGAGCTGCTCGAGGAGAAGACTCCTATTCTCTTTACTCCTGAAAGAAGAAAAACTTCTTCTTACCTGAAATATGCAGCTATTGGTTTGCTTGCTCTTGGACTCTCAGGAGTGGCCGGGCTTAATATTTACAGCGATCAGGTGACCAAACACAACATCGCTGAGCAGCAGGAAGCTGAAAGTAAACTTCAGCAACAGATCCAGGAAGCTACTTTTGTAATCGATAATCCGCTGCCTGCAGTTACCTTTAAAGTCGAAAAGCAGTCGGGAGACTATCATATCGTAGCCGGCGCCTTTAGAATTGAAGAGAACGCGCAGAAAAAAGTAGAAGAACTTCGCAAGGAAGGGTACAAAGCACGCCTGATTGGAGCCAACAAATACGGCCTTCACCAGGTGGTATATGCCAGCCTTCAAACCCGTGCCGAAGCTTTGAAAATGCTGCGTGAAGTGAAGAAGAATAACGAAGCAGCCTGGCTTTTGGTACAGGAACTTTAGTATTTTTTTAAGCGATAACTGCCTAAAGCTGCTTATTTTTGCCGAAAATTGGCGAAATGGAAGCAAAGACACCCGGCGAATCAAGAACTACTTTAACCGATCTGGTTTTACCCAGTGAGACCAATCCTCTTAACAACCTTTTTGGGGGTGAATTGCTCGCGCGTATGGATCGTGCTGCAAGTATCGCCGCCAGAAGGCACAGCCGCAGAATCGTGGTGACCGCTTCGGTAAATCACGTAGCTTTCAATAAAGCCATTCCTTTAGGAAGTGTGGTCACTGTTGAAGCCGCCGTTTCCAGAGCCTTTATATCTTCTATGGAAATTTTCATCGACGTTTGGGTGGAAGATCGCGAAAGCGGTAGGCGCACCAAAGCCAATGAAGCGATCTATACTTTTGTAGCGGTAGACGAAACCGGAACCCCAGTAAGAATTCCGCCGCTCCAACCCGAAACAGAACTCGAAAAGGAACGTTTTGCAGCCGCTCTAAGGCGTAAACAGCTCAGCCTGGTCCTTGCGGGCAAGATGCAGCCTAACGAGGCCACAGAACTCAAAGCATTGTTCGTAGAGTAATTTAAGAAATAATTACAGGATCCTGAATCAAGTTCAGGGTGACCCATATTTAAGTAACGAAATCTGAAGCATTCCACATTTCCGGTGTTTCAGAATTTTCAGCAATTCTTCTGAAAAATTACATCCTGTAGATCCAATCTGCCGGATTCATCTTCTGCGTATTCTTGAAGATCAGGAAGTGCAGCGTAGTTTTTCCCGTTGTTTTACTGGTTGCGATTTCCCCCAGTTCCTGTTCGGTACTCACCACGTCGCCTTTTTTCACATAGACCTTTGACAGATTATTATAGATGGTTATGTAATCTCCGTGGCGCAGCATTACAGCCTTATTGGCTCCTTTTACAGCCTGCACCTCACTTACCACGCCCTCAAAGATCGCTCGGGCTTTTCCGCCTTCATCAGTATCTATGCGCACCCCGTTACTGTTTATGGTGGCAGTTTTCACGATCGGGTGAGGTTGTTTCCCAAAGCGCATGGTCACCACTCCCGATTTCACCGGCCAGGGTAATTTTCCTTTATTTGCCACAAAATCGGCTGCCAGAGCCTTGGCTTCAGGAGTAAGTTTATAGGTATCCCGCGAACTGGAACCGCTGGCTTTATTGGCCTTGGCGATCGAGGCCCGAACCATCTCATCGATCTGCCTGTCAATAGCATTGATCTCCTGCTGCTTTTTCTGTATTTGCGCTGCAAACTGACCTTCTTTCTTTCGAATGGTGGCCATCAATGATTCCTGAACCTTCTTATTTTTCCCTAGCTCCGCGCGGGTTTTGCGGTTCTCGGCAATCAGTTTCTCTTTTTCTTCCTTTTGATTGGCGAGATCGGCGTTTAATTTCTGCAATTCTGCAGCAGTCTTTTTGATCTCCTCTCCCTGTTCTTTCCTGTAATTAGCATACTGCTTCATATACTGCAAACGCTTGTAGGCCTGAAGAAAATTTTCAGAAGAAAGCAAAAACATGATGCGGCTTTGTTGAGATTTGCTCTTATAGGTCCTTTTGATCGTGCGGGCATAATCCTCCTTCAGTTGCTCCAGTTCCTTCCTTAGCTTCGCCATCTTATTGGTGTTGGCATTGATCTCCCGGGTTAGCAAGTTGGCCTGCCGGTTGGTGATCTTGATGAGATTCTCGGTGCTTCTTATCTGCTGATCCAGATCCTCCACCTGCGAAAGCACTGACTTTTCTTTCTTCTTATTACTGCTGCGCAATTTATTGATTCTGTTGATCTCGTTGCGAAGCTCAATACGCCTTTTCTCCAGCGTTTCCCGCGTATTCTGAGAATGGGCGATGCTGCCAAGCCCGAGGAAAGAAATAAACAGTAACAGTTGTAAATAGTTCTTTATCTTCATTTTACGCCTATTTCTTCGTATCCCGAAGGAATGTCAAAGGGAAAGCTTACTTCCCGGTTAAATTCTACCGCACGATAGGTGAGGTCAATATTGGTGCTTTTTCCGCCTTCATTGGCGATGATTTTTATTTCCTTCGGAAAAAGAATATTTGCAACCTTCTGGTAATCGGGATAGGTAACCGTCACGCTGCGATTCTGACTTTCCTGTGCCAGCTGCTGTGCAATAGCCTTAAAAGTGGCAGGATCCAGAAGGAAGGTTCGCTTCACCGAGGCACGCGATGTAGGTGAGAGCTCATAGCCCCGTGCAGACTGGGAAAGTGCATATTTGTCTTCTCGAAGATCGTAGATCGATTGGCCTATCAACAGGTTCTGAAGCTTCTGAAAATCGAGCGGTGTTCCCAACCATTCACTCAGCAGACTGAAGTCGCCGTCGAAATAGGTCTTGCTCACCTTTTCGTAGTAGCTCACCCGCTTGGGAGTTATGTACGCTTTGGCTACAGGAAAGCCGAGCACCGTGGCACTCATCCAGATAGCCGAATCTTTCTTCATCCTGAAGCTTAGATTCACCGACTGGGTTTTCTCCTCATCCTGGTAGGTGGCGCGCAGTTTCGCGGTTATTGTCGTAAAATCTGCCTCATTTTTGTAATGTTGCCTGATCACCTTGGCCGCCCCGGCATCCCTGGTGGCCATCTTCGTTTTACGGCTCGCCCCGCAGGAAACCAAAACCACACACAACATCACTACTCCAACTGTCTTCTTTAACATCTAATTCAATTCTTTTTCAAGCGCATCGGCTTTTTGTTGATATTCCCCGGCCTTATCCTCCTGCTGCTGCCCCCGGTAACTTATCACCAGTTCCGAATAAAAATCCCTCTCCATCTGCTTATCATCGATCAGGTAATCCAGGCCAAATTTAAGTATTTCTTCAGCTTCAGAATATTCCTGGAGCTTATTCAAAGTAACGCCCTTTAACAGATAAAACACTGGCTGTGCAGGAAAGATTTCGATCCCTTCATCGCTCATGGTCTTAGCTTTCTCAAATTTCGCGAATTCTATCTGTAGCGAAATTGTACTCTTGAGAAGGTCAAAATTATCGGGATTCTGCCCCAGTCCAAGTTCAAAATAATTGAGCGCATCTTCTTTGCGTCCTTTTTTTAAGTAATATTCCCCAAGTTGCTGATATAACTTCGGAATTTGTTCTTCTTCCGACAACATTTTACTTACCTCCAACAGATCATCCTCATAATCTGGATGTTCATTCACAAACATCAGGAAGTCGTTCAACACCTTGTATTTCGACTCGGGATCTATCTCTTCGCTCCCAAAAACGGTTTTCATCGAGTTGATGGCTTCTTCAGGATTGCCCCGCTCCAAATAGAACTTGTACAGCGCCAGGTGCACCAAAGTTGAACCGGGATTTGCTTCCAGCGATTGCTGTGCCACCTGAAAGGCTTCTTCATCCTGACCATTTTCGCTGTAGATATAAATCAGGTTCAGGTAATTTTGCTCATTTTCGGGATCCTTTGCAATCGCCTCTTCAAGATTTCCTACCTGGCCTTCCGTATTATTAGTCTTCGCATAGATCTGCCGCCGCATCGCATCCCTGTAAGAACTGCGACCGTTTTTTCTGTCGAGTTCATCAAGCACCTCAAGCGCCTTATCATATTCCGAAGAAAGTAAATAAAGATTCGCCAGGTCCTCGCTGTAGCTGTCGTCTCTTTTAATGAGGCTCTTTACTTCGGAAATCGCCGCTGGATAATCTTTGGCAGCCATATAAGTATGGTAAAGCTCTACCGGAATTTCGATCCTGTCAGGCGCCAGCTCTTTCGCCTTCTGAAGGTTTTGAGCCGCAAGCTCATAATCTTCTAAAGCTGAATAGTTCTTCCCCAGTTCAAAATAGACCACCGCATTATTTGGCTGCAGTTTGCGGCAATTCTCAAGAGCTGTAATGGCCTTTCCGTAATTTTCAATGCCTTTCTGCTTCAGTGCTTCAAAAAAGGACTCCTGAAATTCGTCGGTTACATTGCCAAGATCATCCTGATTCACTACTCCGGGAGCATTCGTCTCCTCCTGGGCGCTTAGTCCCGGGACGAGCAAAATGCATCCAAAGGAAGCCGCGAATATGAAGATGATCTTTTTCATGTTTGCCTGTTTCAGCTGCTTCGGAAAATTTCCCGAAGCTATTCCAGTACCGAATAATCGCCGATGCTTATTTCGGTAAATTTTCCGTCGAATTTCGCAAAATTCCCGATCATGGCATTGTCGAGATTGGCGTTTTTTACCACGGCTTCGGTCTGGATAAGACTATTCTTTATGGTAGAATTCTCGATTTTAGTTCCTTCTCCAAGAGAAACGTTAGGACCAATTTTAGCATTTACGAGCTCCACATCATTCCCGATGTAACATGGCTCGGTGATTTCAGAATTCACTATCTTCACAGAATCGGAAATCAGTTTCTCCCCGTCCTGGTGAAGGAATTTCAGCATGCGCCCATTCGTTTCCACGGTGACATTTTTATTTCCGCAGTCCATCCATTCATCCACTTTCCCCGGCACAAAACGCATTCCTTTCTGCTTCATGGCCTCAATTCCGTCGTTGATCTGGTATTCGCCGCCACGGGTAAGTTTCTGGTCAAGGACATTCTGAAGTTCATCCTTCAGCACTTCCACATTTTTAAAGTAATAAATTCCGATCACCGCCAGATCAGATACGAATTCCTGTGGTTTTTCCACAAGATCGACGATCTCCCTGTTCTGGTTTAGCTGCACCACACCGTAGGCGGCGGGATTTTCTACCTGCTTTACCCAGATCACGCCATCGGCGCTTTTATCTAAAGTAAAATCGGCCTTGAAAAGGGTGTCGGCGTAGGCGATTACTGCAGGTCCTTGAAGGGAATCCTTGGCACACATGATGGCGTGGCCCGTTCCCAAAGGTTTATCCTGGTAATAAATAGTTCCTTTAGCGCCTAAAGTAGCCGCGATCTCCTTAAGATCGGTCTCTACCTTTTCGCCAAAATCTTCGCCAATGATAAAAGCGATCTCATCGATCTTTTCGTCAAGCACTTTGGCAATATCCTCTACCAGCCGGTGCACTATAGGCTTCCCGGCAATGGGGATCAAAGGTTTTGGAACAGTTAAGGTATGTGGACGAAGACGCGAACCGCGACCTGCCAT
>JBAWAB010000134.1:0-12138 GCA_049589035.1 Salegentibacter sp. | reverse complement strand
CCTTATACTTGGCTACCGTACCCAATTCTGTGGTGCAAACCGGAGTGTAATCGGCGGGGTGAGAGAACAATATTCCCCAGCTGTCTCCCAGGTAGTCATAAAAATTGATCTTTCCTTCTGAAGTTTCCGCATCGAAATTCGGTGCTTTATCTCCTAATTGTAACGTACTCATAATGATAGTATTTTGAAATTATGACCTAAAATTAAAGAATATATACTCGTAAAACCTACTAAACCAATAGGGATATGATGTTTTAATATAATATTAACTGATATCCCTTAAGAATTTTCCTTCCATTTGATTCCACAGCCAATGCTGGGTTTCTGTTCCGGTGAGACCTCTTTGTTCCCGAGCACAGCGTCCAGCGCATTTCTAAGATCATGACCATCTACCGGCAGCTCATTTCCCGGCCTGGAATCATCGAGTTGGCCCCTGTAAACCAGTTTGAGATCAGCGTCAAAAAGGTAGAAATCGGGAGTGCAGGCTGCGGCATATTTCCGGGCCACTTCCTGAGTTTGATCGAAAAGATAGGGAAAGGTGTAGCCTTCTTCCCTGGCTACTTCTTCCATTTGCTGCGGATTATCCTGCGGATAATTCAGAATATCATTGCTCATGATGGCGGCAAAGCCGAAGCCCTCTTTTTTATAATCATTCGAGAGCCTCACAATCTCTTTATTCACATGTTTCACAAAGGGGCAGTGGTTGCAAATGAACATCAATACGGTTCCCTTTTTACCGCGGATATCCTGAAGATTGTAAAGATTTTTACTGATTACGTCCGGAAGTTCAAAATCTGGTGCCTTGGTCTCCAGCGGGATCATTTTGGAAGCTGTCTGTGCCATTTTTGCTTTTTACCTAAAGTTACAAAGAATGACTGCTTTTTAGTAATTTTGATTGAAAAGAAGGAAATGGAACTAAGCTGGAAAGATTTCGAGAAGGTCGAAATGCGGGTAGGTACAATTACTGAAGTGAAGGATTTCCCTGAAGCCCGGAAACCTGCCTATCAGCTTATCATCGATTTTGGAGAAGAGCTCGGGTTGCGGAAGACTTCCGCACAGCTCACCCATCGATATAAAAAAGAGGACCTTGCTGGCCGGCAGGTGGTGGCGGTGGTAAATTTTCCGAAGAAACAGATCGCTAATTTCATGAGCGAATGTCTGGTGCTGGGAGCGGTAGATCAGGAAAATGATGTGGTGCTCCTGCAGCCGGGTCAAGAGGTGAAAAACGGACTGAGAATCAGCTGAATTTAAAGCCGTTCTCTCATCTTTTGCTGATCTTTCAGCAGCCTTTTGATCTCTTTGTTATGGCCGTAAACCACCATAAGATCATCTTTGTGAAGAACTGTTTTGGCTGAAGCAACGCCCTGAACATGCGGTACAGGCTTGAGCGCGCCAATCTCGTTCTTTTCACTTGCTACCTTTATCGTGGTGAGCAAAATCACATTATACTTGCGCTTAAGGCTGAGTTCCTCCAGGGTTTTGCCGTCGTATTCTTCAGGAATAGTGGTTTCTACGATACTGAAGTCGCCGCTTAGCTCAAAGGAGTCTACCACCCCGGTGAGATTCAGCTTTTTTGACCAGCGTTCGGCAGTTTCTTCTTCGGGATGAATTATTTCTTCAAGCCCCATCGCCTCGAGTACAGTTTCCTGCAGCGGGGATACCGCCCGGCTGATGAGCCGTTTTACATTGAGCTGTTTCATGAGCGCGGTAGCCATGATGTTTGCTCCTTTGTCTTCACCAATTCCAACCACGACCACGTCAGTTTCCTTCAGCGGCAGGTTCGAAACAGCTGCAAGATCGGTCGCATCGAGGTTTACAGCGTGCGTGATCTTGTCTTTAATACTTTCTACGCGGCTCATTTTAACATCGACGCCAAAAACCTCGTTCCCCATTTCGGTGAGTTTTTCAGCTAAAGATGCTCCAAAATTACCAAGTCCAATGATGATATATTTCATAATACAAGTATTTCTTAGTTGATAAGAATTTCTTCTTTCGGATATTTATAGTTGAGGTGTTTCACTCTTCGCAACATCGCGATAAGGATGGTAAGCATACTAACACGGCCAATGAACATGGTACAGATGATCACTACTTTTGCCGGTGCGCTCAAACTCGCCGTGATTCCCACGCTGAGCCCCACTGTACTGTAGGCTGAAAAACATTCGAAGGCGATGCTGAGCAGGCTTTTCTCACTGTCGAAGGAGGCGATAAGGAATACTGCTGTTCCAATTACCATGAGCGAAAGCCCGATAAGAGCAAAGGCACGACGTATAGAGATATCAGCAATTTCGCGGTTATAGGCTTCCACCCGGTCTTTTCCGCGGGCAAGGCTGAAGAAATTTAACGTGGCGATGGCAAAGGTACTGGTTTTTATACCACCACCGGTAGATGCCGGGGAGGCTCCAACCCACATCAGCAGAAACAGGATCATAATGGTTGAAAAGTTCAGCTGCGCCATATCTACTGAATTGAAACCGGCGGTCCTCGGCGTAGCGGCACCAAAAAAGGCCACGACCAATTTTCCGAAGCCACTGTGCTCGGCCAGGGTATTGTTATACTCAAAAACATAGAAGAGCAGCGTTCCAATGATCAGCAAGGCTGAAGTAGTAAAAAGCACAATTCTGGAATTCAGGTTGATTACCCAAGGGGCATGGGCGTATTTTCGCGGATCCCGTAGTTTTAGAATGCGGTTGCGCAAGGCGTAACGCAGGAATTTTGAAAGGTTTAGGATGATTGGAAATCCGAGTCCTCCAAGAATGAACAGCAACGCCAGAATGAGCTGCAAGGGATAATTGAACTTGAAGCCGGGCTCATAAAGACTGTTGGGTAAAGTGGAAAAGCCGGCATTACAAAAGCCCGAGATCGTGTGGAAGATTGAAAAGAATACTTTGTTGCCAATGCCTTTGATAGGGGAATCGGCGAGGCTGAAATAGATAAAAACGGCTCCGATAGCTTCAATGGCAAAAGTCAGCATCACGATCTTCTTCAACACATTAAAAACCTCGCCCAACTTGTCTGAATTGGTGATGTCTTTCAGCATCAACTGATTTTCGTAGGAAGATTTTCCGCCCCGGAAAAAATAACTGAAATAGCTTGCAAAAGTCATGATTCCCAGGCCTCCCAGTTGGATAAGGGTGACGATAATGATTTGCCCAAATTGGGTGAAATAGCTGCCGGTGTCTACTACGATAAGCCCGGTAACGCAAACCGCACTGGTGGCAGTGAAAAGGGCATCAAGCGGGGATAATCCGGTGTGGGTGGCATTGGGCAGCAGCAACAGCGCTGTTCCCATCAGGATGATGAGAATGAAACTGACAATGAAGAGCTGCGCCGGATTGAGATACTCCTGTTTCATATCTATCTTCAACGCCGAAAACTCCCGGATAAAATAGATGAACAGGGCCAGGTAGACCCATCCCATCCGGTTCAGAAAAGCCAGAAACGACAGGTTTTCCCTGATAAAATTTATGTTTATAAGGATGAGCAGGCTGAACAGCAAAAAGATAATGCTGTCAAAAATGCGCACGCTGAGCTTGAACCTTTCTTCTGAAGCAATGTATCGCAGCAAAATAGAGGGAATCCCGAAAAGAAGGGCGATAAAATAAAACAACTTCAGGGAATGATCCAGTTCGGGATCCTGGGTGAAGCCAATATCAAAAATAAGAACAATAATGGCGATTAAGCTGAACCAGAAAGAAACTCTTCTCAGGTTTCTGACCAATCTTGGCTTATTTAGGGTGCTTTTCGAATGAAAACTCACTATAACAATTTAAATATTTTGCCCTCCAAAGTTAGCGGGCACTTGAAACAAAATTGTGATAAAACTTTCCATCATAAATGTGATTCCAAAACAGCAGCTTAGCTTCCCATTAGTCCCGGCACTTTCTTTATTATTGCTGAAGCAGGGAAGTCCGGTAAAAGCTGGAAGGTCAGGCAAGGACATCATGATTTCATAAAGAGCACAAAGATAAAGGAAAATTGGATAAAACTTTTTTTCCGTCCTACTTTAAGCAGGGCTCAGTCTTTCTTTTCCTGTATTTTCATGCCTTTAACAGCTTTTATTTTCAAAAAGCAGCAGCTCTCTTAAAATCATCTCATAAGGAGGTGATTTTTTGCACATTTTGAGCAAAAAAAACCGCTCCTTAAATGGGAACGGTTTTGTTGTCTTGTCTTTACCTTATCTTAAATATCGTCAAAACTTACATCGGTAAATTTTTCGGGAGAAGGAGCTCCGTCAGAAGCTTCGCTGCCTACCTCTTCAAATTGCTTACTGAAGTTTTTCTGGTGGCGCTCACTTATCACTTCCTCTCCTTTTTCCTCAAGAATAAAGTCGGTCATTTCCTTAAGGATCTCATTAAAACCGGCAAAATCTTCTTTGTAAAGGTAAATTTTGTGCTTTTTGTAGTAAAAAGAACCATCATCATTGGTGAACTTTTTGCTTTCGGTAATGGTGAGGTAGTAATCATCTGCACGGGTTGCTCTCACGTCGAAGAAATAGGTTCTTCTTCCGGCTCTTAACACTTTAGAGAATATTTCTTCTTTCTCCATCATTCCCTTTTCGCTCATAATAGATTCTTTAATAGGTTGTTTTTGTTGTATTCAAAAATCCAAAAATTTTTAACATTTTGCAAAAAATTTTCACATTTCTTTTTCGTTTAACTGTTTTGCGTAGAGTTCCTTGTAGTAACCTTCCTGGTTGAGTAATTGGCTGTGCGTGCCCTGCTGGACGATAGCCCCGTCTTCGAGAATGAGGATCTTATCGGCATTCTTGGCCGAAGAGATGCGGTGGCTCACAAGGATAGTGGTTTTTTCTTTGGAAATCTTGAAAAGATTGCTCAGGATTTCTTCTTCAGTTTCGGTATCTACTGCGGAGAGGCAATCGTCAAAGAGCAGGATCTGAGGGTCGTGAATTATGGCCCGGGCGATAGATACCCGTTGCTTTTGTCCTCCAGAAAGGGTAATCCCTCTTTCTCCCAGTACGGTATCATAGCCTTTGCTGAAGCCGACGATATTTTTGTGGACCGAAGCATTCCTGGCTGCTTCGTAAATCTCCTCATCAGTAGCTTCGGTTTTGCCAAATTTTATGTTGTTCCTTATGGAGTCGCTGAAGAGGAAGGCGTCCTGCGGAACATAGCCGATGCTCTTGCGCAAGCTTTCAAGGTTGAGTTCCCTGATATTCCTGCCATCAATGAGTATTTCGCCACGGTCAATATCGTAAAGCCGGCCGATCAATTCTAAAATGGTCGATTTTCCTGAACCGGTTTTCCCAATGATGGCCAGGGTTTCTCCGCTGTTCACTTCAAAGGAAACATCTTTAAGCGCAGTGATATTAGTATCGTCATAGGTAAAGCTCACATTCTTAAAAATGATCTTCCCTTTAATTGAATCAGGAGTTTCTTTAAGATTAGTGATTTCGGGTTCCTCTTTCAGGAATTCGTTGATTCGTTCCTGTGAGGCTTCGGCTTGTTTTACAAGGGAAGTCACCCAACCGATGGAAGCCACGGGCCAGGTAAGCATGTTTACATACAACAGGAATTCTACGATTACCCCCAGGTTGTCGATTTGTCCGTCAATGTATTGTCTTCCTCCTATATAGATCACCAGGATATTGCTGATCCCGATGAGCAGGACCATCAGCGGGAAAAAGAAAGCCTGCACCTTTACAAGATCGATATTCTTGTCGCGGCTGCCGTTGGAAAGTTCAGTGAAATTGTGATTAGTCTGCTCTTCAATTCCGTAGGATTTGATCACAGCGATCCCGCTGAAGCTTTCCTGGGTAAAAGTATTCAGTTTTGACAAATATTGCTGCACCACGGTACTGCGTTTCTGAATCGCTACGCTCAGTTTATAGATGGCAAAGGAGAGCACCGGCAGCGGAATCACGGTATAGGCCGTAAGTTCAGGAGCCGATTTCAGCATGAAAATGAGTACGACCACGGTTGAAGTTACTGTTTGTACGCTGTACATAATAGCCGGCCCCAGGTACATTCGTACCTTAGTTACATCTTCGCTGATGCGGTTCATCAGGTCTCCCGTTCTGTTCTTTTTGTAGAAGTTGAGCGACAAGTCCTGGTAATGACGGTATACCTCATTTTTTAGGTCGTATTCTATATGCCGGGAAACCACAATAAAGGTCTGCCGCATGAAAAAAGTGAGGATAGCGGCAATCAATGTAGCTCCTATAATAAGCAGGATGTTATAGGCCAGCCGCGTATGAACCGTGTCAATACTCTGGATTTCTCCCTTAATATATTCCTCGATCGCGCTGGTAGAATTTCCTACTAATTGCACGTAATACAAGGCGAAGACCCTGGCTGCAATAGTGATGATGAGTCCCAGGATTAGTTTCCATTTGTATTTCAAGAAATATTTATTGAGATGCTTAAGATGTTTCATTCAGAAAAGTTGATGATATTGAGAATTCCGCAATTTTGTGCCGGAAAAAACGTTGTAGATTAAAATATTAGTTATTTTTGTTCTATGATTTTCTTAATAGTGGAAAATCTTAAACTTAAAAACCATAACCAGTTATGCAAGTTGACGTTCTAAACGCGAAAGAACTTAAGAAAGCTGCACCGGTCTTTGGACAGTTGTCTTTTGACAATCATGAACAAGTAGTTTTTTGTAATGACAAAGATACAGGTTTAAAAGCAATAATCGGAATCCACAACACGGTTTTGGGACCGGCTCTGGGAGGTACCAGAATGTGGAATTATAGCAGTGAATGGGAGGCTTTGAATGATGTATTACGCCTTTCCCGTGGGATGACTTTTAAAAGCGCCGTGACGGGTCTTAACCTTGGAGGTGGGAAAGCCGTGATCATTGGAGATGCCAAAACTCAGAAGACTCCTGAATTGATGAGACGTTTTGGGGAATTTGTGAATTCGCTGGGCGGAAAATATATTACTGCGGAAGACGTGGGAATGGAAACTGCCGATATGGACACCGTAAGAGAAGTAACTCCTTATGTGACCGGAATTTCAGAATCTAAAGGAGGGGCAGGAAATCCTTCCCCGGTTACGGCTTATGGAGTTTATATGGGAATGAAAGCCGCTGCGAAACATAAATTCGGAAACGATAATCTTGACGGGAAATCGGTACTGGTGCAGGGGATAGGACACGTGGGGGAAAGCCTTGTGGAATATCTTGCAAAAGAAGGCGCCAAAGTTTTCATCAGTGATATCAATGAAGAGCGCCTTGGCCAGGTAAGTTCCAAATATGGAGCCGTGGTCTTTGAAGATGCCGATGTTTACAGCGCAAACGTAGATATTTATGCGCCTTGTGCTCTTGGCGCGACGGTAAATGATGATACGATCTCCAGGCTCAAGGCGCAAGTGATTGCAGGGGCTGCAAACAACCAGCTGGCTGATGAGGTGAGGCATGGCAAGATCCTTAAGGAGAAAGGAATCGTTTATGCTCCCGATTTCCTTATCAACGCAGGAGGAATCATCAACGTATACGCCGAGCTGGAAAACTATGGTCGTGAGGAGATCATGAAAAAGACAGAAAATATTTACAATACCACCCTTGAAATTCTGCAAAACGCCGACAGGAACGACATCACCACGCATTTTGCCGCTCTTCAGGTTGCACAACAGCGCATCGAAGACAGAAAAAAACAGAATTTGAAGTAGTCAGTTTTAAATAATATTTATTTTTGCAGGGCGAAAGAGCGATCTTTCGCCCTTTAAATTTCTAAAAAGTTCTTTTACAATTATGCTGACACGCAGACATATCAGAGTTAAAGTAATGCAATCGCTCTATGCCTTCAACCAGAGCGAGAATGAAAAGCTGGCTACCGAGGAGAAATTTCTCCTGAAAAGCATGGAAGAAATGTACGATCTGTTCCTGCTGCAGTTGAGCCTGCTCACCGAGATCAGGCAAAAAGCCGAAACATTTTTAGAAAAATCCCAGCAAAAACATCTTGCCACCCAGGAGGATAAAGATCCTAACAGGAAATTTATCAACAACAGTATATTTGCCATTCTCAATGAGAACGAAAGCCTTCAGGAAGCATTGGAAGATCGCAAGATCACCCAATGGAAACAGGATGATGAGTATGTGGATATTCTTTGGGCAGAGATCAAAAAGAGCGAGCTTTACCAGGAATACATGCAAACCCGCGACTCGGGCTTTAAGGAAGACAGGAAGTTCATTATCAGTATTTTTAAGCAGATCGTAGCTCCCAATGAGAAGCTTTATGAATACCTGGAAGATAAAAAGCTCACCTGGCTCGACGACCTGCCGCTGGTGAACACCGCTATTCTGAAAATGCTTCAGAAGCTAAAGGAAAATTCCGCAGAAAAGCTGAAGATCGCCAAACTTTATAAGAGCGAGGAAGACAGAGAGTTCGCTATTGAGCTCTTCAGAAAAACCTATCTGAACGATGAGATGCTGGCCGATGAAATGCTTGGTAAAACGCCAAACTGGGATAAAGACAGGATTGCTGAAGTAGATATGGTGCTTATAAAAATGGCTATTTGTGAATTCCTCAAGTTCCCTTCGATTCCGGTGAAGGTGACCATTAATGAATATCTGGAGCTGGCGAAAGAGTACAGTACGCCCAAGAGCAGTATTTTTATAAATGGTGTGCTCGATAAGCTATCTAAGGAGTACATGGCTGAGAACAAATTAAATAAAATGGGTCGCGGCCTGATGTAGTAAAGAAAATTTATTAATTTTAACGATCAAAATATTTAAATTAAAGTAACCATGAAAAAAGGAATTTTATTAGTAGCGGCAGTTGGGGCGCTGTTCTTTACTTCTTGTAAAGACAACAATGCCTCTGAAAAAGTAAAAGCTGAAAACGTGGAAGCAGCAAATGAGCGTGACGCTCAGGCTACTGTGTATCCCGAGATGACCTTTGATGAAACCGAATTCGATTTTGGTCATATTCCTCAGGGAAATCCGGTACAGCATGTATTCGCTTTTACCAACACAGGGAAAGCGCCATTGGTAATTACCAATGCCAGCAGTTCATGTGGTTGTACTGTTCCAACTTATCCTAAAAACGAAACAATTCAGCCTGGAGACAAAGGAGAATTGACTGTTAAGTTCAACGGATCAGGAAAAGGACAGGTGACAAAAACAGTGACTGTGTCTGCTAATACCGAAAAAGGAAAAGAACAATTAAAAATAAAAGCTTTCGTGGAAACCAGCGAAAAAGCGAGCTAGAAGACTTATAAATGGATAAATTAGCACAGTTTGCCCCAATTATTTTAATGTTTGTAGTGGTGTATTTCTTTATGATACGCCCGCAAATGAAAAAAGCTAAAGAAGAAAAGAGCTTTGTTTCTGAACTCAAAAAAGGAGATCGTGTGGTCACTAAAAGTGGTATGCACGGAAAGATCTTTGACTTTAGCGAAAAAAACAACGCAGTGATCATTGAGACCGGAGCAGGTAAAATTACCTTCGACAGATCTTCCATTTCAATGGAAATGAGTAAAAAACTCAATGAGCCTGTAAAAGAAAGTAAGTAAATCAAGTTACTTGATAAATAAAAGAGCCTTTCAGTTTTTGCTGAAAGGCTCTTTATTTTTGCCCAATTTTGGACTGAAGCATTAACAGTTCTTGTACTTATCGTGCAGACCTTTTCCTTCCCTGATCATAGGCTTAATTTTCTCCAGCCTTTTTTGTTTCGTAGCCTCTCTTTTTGCTTCGGAAATGTATTCGGCATATTCCCGCTGCTTGCCCGGAGTGAGTGTTTCAAAGCTGGTTTTTAGTTCTTGATCTTTTTCAAGAGCCTGCTCGAGTTCTGGCGGAATAATCACTTCTTTGTTACTTACTGGCTTTATTTCCTTTCCCTCTTTCTGGTTTTGAATGGCCTCCAATACATAGTTTCTCAGGATGCCACAATCGATGACCTCTCCTTTCTCAAACCTGATTTGCCGCAGCGCTTTGGTTTTGCCTTCCTGGGCATTCTGAAGCAGTGCGGTATTCTCCTTTAGCAAAGCGCCGTTGAAGAACCAGAGTCCGCAGTGGTTTTTAAAGGCGCCGAGACCCACCACATTTTTGTTGTTGAGGGTATAGACGGGAGCACCCCATTTGATACTTTCCCCGAGTTCGGTAGAAAGCAGCATCTCCCTGAGAATGTTAAGTTCCTCGTCCCACTTCTGGTGTTTGGCGATATATTCTTCAGCGTTCTTTACGGCCATAGGAAAATTTTAGAGACCTCACAGATTTCTAAAACCTGTGAGATTTAAAAATTAATTGTAATTCTTCTTAGCAGTGAGCTCAGCGATCTTTACGATCACTTCGGTTGCCTTCTGCATACTTTCCACCGGCACATATTCATATTTTCCGTGGAAATTATGACCACCGGCGAAGATGTTAGGGCAGGGAAGTCCCATGTAACTTAGCTGAGAACCGTCTGTTCCACCTCTAATAGGTTTAATGAGAGGCTTCACGCCAACTTCTTTCATAGCTTCTTCGGCAAGATCCACGATGTGAAAAACAGGCTCTACCTTTTCCCTCATGTTGAAGTACTGATCTTTGATCTCGAGCGAAATACAATTGCTATGGTATTGGTCACTGATCTCTTGTGCCAGGTCCTGCATCATTTCCTTGCGCGCCTCGAAATGCTTGCGATCATGATCCCTGATAATATATTCGAGTTTGGTCTCTTCTACATTGCCTTTGATGTTGCTCAAATGAAAAAATCCCTGGCGCCCTTCGGTATGCTCGGGAGTTTCCAGGCGGGGCAGCGAGTTAATGAAATCCTGAGCAATATAGATACTGTTGATCATCTTGTCTTTGGCGTAGCCGGGATGCACACTTTTTCCGTGTACGGTCACCACAGCCTGAGCCGCGTTAAAATTTTCAAATTCCAGTTCGCCTATCTGGCTTCCATCCAGGGTGTAGGCCCATTCGGCTCCAAATTTTTTCACATCAAATTTATGCGCCCCACGCCCAATCTCTTCGTCGGGAGTAAAACATACCCTGATCTCTCCATGCTCAATTTCCGGATGATCGATCAGGTATTTTACTGCCGTCATGATCTCTGTGATCCCGGCTTTATCATCGGCGCCCAAAAGGGTGGTTCCGTCGGTAGTAATAAGAGTTTGGCCCTTGTATTGAAGCAGGTCTTCAAAATAGTCGGGAGAAAGAACAATATTTTTTTCTTTGTTGAGCAGGATATCTTTTCCGTCATAATTCTCAACCAGCTGAGGCTTTACATTCGTGCCGCTAAAATCGGGCGAGGTGTCAAAATGAGAAACAAAACCTATGACCGGTACCTTGTGTGAAACATTGGAAGGCAGGTGGGCCATTACATAGGCATTATCGTCAATGCTCACATTGGTCATTCCCATTTCTTTAAGTTCTTCGGAAAGTTTTTTTGCCAGGTCCCATTGTTTTTCGGTACTGGGGGTATTGTTGCTCTCGGGATCGCTTTGAGTGTCTATGGTTACATAGCTGATAAATCTATCTATAAGCTCAGTTTTATTAATCATTTGCAGGATTTTTTAGTTCAAGAATTAAGTTCTATTTTCAGTGTTTAATAGGCCTGCAACAAATATAATTTAACAATCCGTTCTTTTCCTTAAACTTATGAAAAAACTACTCCTTCTTGTCCTTCTGATTTTCGCTGTTTCCTGTAAAACCGACGTAAAAACTACTACGGTTCCTTCCGTAGAAAAAAAAGGACTCATTACCGACAAAGCCATGGTGGTCTCTGCAAGAAAAGAGGCTTCGGCCATTGGCCTATCGATTCTCAAAAAAGGAGGGAATGCCTTTGATGCTATGATTGGAACAGAAATGGCGCTTGCCGTGGCTTATCCTTTTGCAGGAAATTTAGGCGGCGGGGGCTTTATGGTATATCGCAAAGCCGACGGTACCACCGGATCTCTGGATTATCGCGAAAAAGCGCCTCTGGCCGCTTCCAAGAAAATGTATCAGGATGAGGAAGGGAACGTGATGCCCGAGAAGAGCAAGATTGGAGGCATGGCAGTGGGCGTACCGGGAACCGTTGCCGGGATTTTTGCGGTGCATGAGAAATTTGGTTCCATGCCCATGGAGGAGATTCTGAAGCCGGTGATTGCCCTGGCCAGAAAAGGATTTTTAGTGACCGAGCATCAGGCCGAAAATCTTCAGAAATACCGGGAACTTTTTCTCAAAGTTAATACCGACAGCATCCTGTTC
>JBAWAB010000133.1:0-9972 GCA_049589035.1 Salegentibacter sp. | reverse complement strand
AATTCTTCATTACCTAATTTGGTATCACGCACTTCAAGGGAATACTCATCAATGTGGATAGAAGTGAAGATATCATCTCTTACCACTTTTTCTGAGATCACGATCGCATCCTCAAAGTTGTAACCTTTCCAGGGCATGAAGGCAACCTTCATGTTCCTACCAAGAGCAAGTTCCCCTGCTTCGGTAGCATAACCCTGACACAACACCTGACCTTTAGTAACCCTGTCTCCTACTCTTACAATAGGTTTCAGGTTAATAGAGGTTCCCTGATTGGTCTTACGGAATTTAATAAGGTCGTAGGTCTTAGAATCGCTGTCAAAACTTACCATTCTTTCCTCCTCTGTACGGTCGTACTTGATGGTAATTATCTGAGCATCTACATATTCTACTTCTCCTTCTCCTTCAGCGTTGATCAATACACGGGAATCGGTAGCTACCTGTCTTTCAAGTCCGGTTCCAACGATAGGAGAATCGGCTCTCAACAATGGCACTGCCTGGCGCATCATGTTTGATCCCATCAGGGCACGGTTCGCATCATCGTGTTCCAGGAACGGAATAAGCGAAGCCGAGATCGAGGAGATCTGGTTTGGTGCAACATCGGTATAATCTACCTCTTTTGGATCTACAACCGGGAAGTCACCTTCCATACGTGCAATAACACGATCTGAATCTATCGTACCATCATCCTTGAGGGGAATGTTGGCCTGAGCGATCTTCTTACCTTCTTCCTCTTCAGCGCTCAGATAGATTGGTTCTTCTGAAAGATTGATTCTTCCTTCTGAAACTGTACGGTATGGAGTTTCAATGAAGCCCATTCCGTTTACTTTCGAATATACCGAAAGTGAAGAGATCAAACCAATGTTTGGTCCTTCAGGAGTTTCAATAGGACATAACCTTCCGTAGTGCGTATAGTGAACATCACGAACCTCAAACCCTGCTCTCTCTCTGGAAAGACCACCTGGCCCAAGAGCTGAAAGACGACGCTTATGAGTGATCTCGGCAAGCGGGTTAGTCTGGTCCATAAACTGAGACAACTGGTTGGTACCAAAGAAAGAGTTGATCACAGAAGACAAGGTCTTCGCATTGATCAAATCAATTGGGGTAAATACCTCGTTGTCACGAACGTTCATACGCTCACGAATGGTTCTTGCCATACGGGCAAGACCCACTCCAAACTGCTGAGACAACTGCTCCCCTACGGTTCTAACACGACGGTTAGAAAGGTGGTCAATATCATCAATCTCAGCCTTAGAGTTAATAAGCTCAATTAAGTATTTTACGATGGTGATGATGTCTTCTTTGGTAAGCACCTGCTTATCCATAGCTACATCAAGACCAAGCTTTTTGTTCATTCTGTAACGACCCACCTCGCCTAAGCTATAACGTTGGTCTGAGAAGAACAATTTATCGATAATACCACGTGCAGTTTCTTCATCTGGCGGTTCAGCATTACGCAGCTGACGGTAGATGTGTTCTACAGCCTCTTTTTCAGAGTTTGTAGGGTCCTTCTGCAAGGTATTGTGAATAATAGCATAATCTCCGGTAGAATTATCCTCTTTATGAAGAAGGATAGCCTTAGTTCCGGTTTCAAGAATTTCTTCTATGTGTTCTTTTTCAAGTTCGGTATCCCGATCAAGTACAATCTCGTTACGTTCAATTGAAACTACCTCTCCTGTATCCTCATCAACAAAATCCTCATACCAGGTGTTCAAGACACGAGCGGCCAGTTTACGGCCTAATACTTTTTTGAGTCCTGTTTTTGAAACCTTCACCTCTTCAGCAAGGTCAAAGATCTCAAGAATATCTTTATCACGCTCAAATCCGATAGCACGGAAAAGGGTGGTCACAGGTAACTTTTTCTTTCTATCGATATAAGCGTACATCACGCTGTTAATATCGGTAGCGAATTCTATCCATGAACCTTTAAAAGGTATTACACGGGCAGAATAGAGTTTAGTTCCATTTGCATGGAAAGATTGTCCAAAGAATACCCCCGGGGAACGGTGCAACTGAGAAACAACTACGCGCTCTGCACCATTGATGCAAAACGTCCCACTTGGAGTCATATAAGGAATAGTCCCCAAATAAACATCCTGTACGATGGTTTCAAAGTCTTCATGTTCAGGGTCTGTACAGTAAAGCTTTAATCTGGCTTTAAGCGGCACACTATAGGTTAGACCACGTTCAATACATTCCTGAATGGAATATCTTGGCGGGTCCACGAAATAATCTAAAAATTCTAGTACAAATTGATTACGGGTGTCCGTAATAGGGAAATTTTCAAGAAAGGTATTATAAAGACCTTCATTTCCCCGCTCTTCTGATTTTGTTTCTAATTGAAAGAAATCCTGAAAAGACTTAATTTGGATATCCAAAAAGTCCGGGTAGTCAGGCCTGTTCTTTACAGAAGAGAAACTCAATCTTTCAGTTTGCTTTGCTAACATCAATGGACGGAATTATAATTTATATAAAATAACGGGCGCGTTATAAAGCTTAAACTCCATATACGCAAAAGGGTTTAGACCTTCAGGAGCGTATCCTGAGGCCTAAACCTAAATAATATTGCTTGTGTCAAGCTTATTTAAGCTCAACCTCAGCTCCTGCTTCTTCTAATTGAGATTTTAAAGCTTCAGCTTCGTCTTTAGCAACTCCTTCTTTAACTGCTTTTGGAGCGCTGTCAACTAATTCTTTAGCGTCTTTAAGACCAAGACCTGTAAGTTCTTTTACAAGCTTAACAACTGCAAGTTTAGATCCACCTGGAGCAGTAAGAATTACGTCGAATTCAGTTTGCTCTTCAGCAGCTTCTTCACCACCACCAGCAGCACCGCCAGCAACAGCTACTGCAGCAGCAGCAGGCTCAATACCATATTCTTCTTTTAAAATATCAGCTAACTCGTTTACTTCTTTTACGGTCAAGTTAACCAATTGTTCTGCGAAATCTTTCAAATCTGCCATTTTCTATCGTTTTAAAATGTGTTTTTATATAATTGTTAAAAAGTGCGTACTAAATTATCCTTCTTTTTCAGAAAGGGTTTTAAGAATTCCGGCCAGTTTACCACCTCCAGACTTAAGCGCTGAAACAACGTTCTTGGCTGGTGATTGTAACAATCCGATGATATCTCCAATAACTTCTTCTTTAGATTTGATGTTAACCAGAGTATCAAGATAATCATCCCCTACAAAGATAGCTTCGTCTACGAAAGCTCCTTTAAGAAGAGGCTTTTCAGATTTCTTTCTGAATTCTTTGATCACCTTGGCCGGAGCATTTCCGGTTTCAGAGATCATGATTGAGGTATTGCCTTTCAAAACTTCCGGAAGATCACCGAAATCTTTTTCAGTGGCTTCCATTGCTTTTGCCAGCAATGTATTTTTAACTACCGATAACTGAACGTCTGCCTTAAAACAAGCTCTTCTGAGGTTAGAAGTAGCTCCGGCATCCAGACCAGAAATATCCGCTAAATACAATGTTGAAGCTTCAGTTAACTGGGCAGTTAAATCCTTTATTACTTGTGATTTTTCTTCTCTTGTCATAATACCTTATTATTGCTCAGTAAACCTTTTAGTGTCAATTGCCACACTCGGGCTCATGGTGCTTGACATATGAATGCTCTTTATGTAAACACCTTTAGCAGCCTGAGGCTTCAACTTTACCAGCGTAGTTAATAATTCTCTTGCGTTACCTGCAATTTTTTCAGCGTCGAAAGATGCCTTTCCAATTCCAGCGTGTACGATCCCGGTTTTATCAACTTTAAAATCGATCTTACCAGCTTTCACATCAGACACAGCTTTAGCCACATCCATAGTTACAGTACCGGTTTTAGGGTTAGGCATTAAACCCCTTGGTCCAAGAATACGACCTAAAGGACCTAATTTCCCCATTACGCTGGGCATAGTGATGATTACATCAACATCGGTCCAACCGCCTTTGATTTTTTCCAGGTATTCATCAAGGCCAACATAGTCGGCTCCTGCTTGTTTAGCCTCTTCTTCCTTATCGGGAGTTACCAAAGCCAAAACTTTTACATCTTTACCTGTACCGTGTGGAAGGGTTACTACACCTCTTACCATTTGGTTTGCTTTTCGGGGATCTACATTCAAACGAACCGCTAAATCCACTGAAGCATCAAAGTTTGCGTTGGAAACTTCTTTTATTAAAGCTGAAGCTTCTGCAACCGAATACGTTCTACCGTTTTCGATTTTAGATTGTGCTTCTTTTTGCTTTTTTGTCAATTTTGCCATTTCTAATTTCTTTTTGGATTAAAACGGTGCATCACCTTTTACAGTTATTCCCATTGAACGTGCTGTTCCGGCAACCATCTTCATTGCAGACTCAACGGTAAACGCGTTAAGATCCTGCATCTTGTCTTCTGCGATTGCTTTAACCTGATCCCAAGAAACACTTGCTACTTTTTTTCTGTTAGGCTCTCCTGAACCTTTTTTACTTTTAGCTGCTTCCAATAACTGTACTGCTGCTGGCGGGGTTTTGATCACAAAGTCGAAAGACTTATCTTTATAAACCGTAATCGCAACAGGCAATACTTTACCTTGTTTATCTTGAGTTCTACCATTGAATTGCTTACAGAATTCCATGATATTCACTCCGGCAGCACCTAAAGCAGGTCCAACTGGTGGTGATGGGTTAGCAGCACCCCCGCGAACTTGTAGTTTTACAACTTTACTTACTTCTTTTGCCATTTTTCTAATTTTTAGGTGATAGTTTGTTGAAGTGGAAGCTTTAAAAAACTATCAAAAAAATATGTAACAGTAACTTTTTATACTTTCTCTACTTGCATATAGCTTAGTTCCAATGGTGTTTTTCTTCCGAAGATCTTCACCATTACTTCAAGCTTACGCTTTTCTTCATTGATCTTTTCAACAGTACCATTAAATCCGTTAAACGGCCCGTCAATAACTTTGATGGTTTCCCCGATGGTAAACGGAATTGCTACGTTATCAGCTTTTACTGAAAGCTCATCAACCTTACCAAGCATACGGTTAACTTCAGACTTTCTCAAAGGCACGGGATCTCCTCCTTTGGTTTCACCCAAAAATCCGATTACTCCATTAATACCTTTAATAATATGTGGAATTTCACCACCCAGGTTAGCCTGAACCATGATATAACCAGGGAAATATACTCTTTCCTTGTTTACTTTTTTTCCGTTCCTGATCTGGATTACTTTTTCGGTAGGAACCAACACCTGCTCTACATAATCCTCAAGACCATGATGAGAGATCTCTCTTTCAATATAATCCTTTACCTTGTTCTCCTGACCACTAACAGCACGAACGACATACCATTTTTTATCCTTAACCTCTGCCATAGCTTTCTGATTTAAGATTTAATCCATTCGAAATACTGCTCTATAGCCGAGCTGAATACCGTATCTACCCCCCAAATCAATAGCGCAAAAACCACTGAAAACACAGCAACAACTACTGTAAGTCTTTGGGCTTCGGGCCAGCTTGTCCAGGTAACGTGGTTTTTTAACTCGTTATAAGAAGCTGATATGTAATTAACAATTCCTGCCATTTTTCAAAAAAGTGTTTGCACGGGTTGAGAGGCTTCCTTCGACTTCGCTCAGGACAAGCTTCTCGCCTCGATTTATCTGCACGGGTTGAGAGGCTCGAACTCCCGACACCTGGTTTTGGAGACCAGTGCTCTACCAACTGAGCTAAACCCGTAAATATAAGTGAAGGTATCCCGCCCTCGCGGGATACCTTACTATATTAGAACTTTAATTATTCTAGAATTTCAGTTACCTGACCAGCTCCTACTGTTCTACCACCTTCACGGATAGCGAAACGTAGACCAACATTCATTGCAATTGGCTGGATAAGTTCAACAGTAATTGTAAGGTTATCCCCAGGCATTACCATCTCAACACCTTCAGGAAGGCTAATAGTTCCGGTTACGTCAGTGGTACGTACATAGAACTGTGGACGGTAGTTATTGTGGAATGGAGTGTGACGTCCACCTTCTTCTTTTTTCAGAATATAAACCTCTGCTTTGAATTTAGCGTGAGGAGTTACAGAACCTGGTTTAGTGATTACCATACCTCTTGAGATTTGAGATTTCTCAATACCTCTAAGAAGAAGACCAACGTTATCACCAGCTTCACCTCTATCTAGTATCTTACGGAACATTTCAACTCCAGTGATAGTAGAAGTAAGTTTTCCTGCACCCATACCAATGATCTCTACAGGATCTCCAGTGTTAGCAACACCAGTCTCGATACGACCAGTTGCAACAGTACCACGACCAGTAATAGAGAATACATCTTCAACAGGCATCAAGAAAGGCTTATCAACATCACGTTGAGGAAGTTCGATCCAGCTATCAACTGCTTCCATCAGGTCAAGAACGGTCTTAGTCCATTTATCATCACCTTCAAGAGCTCCAAGAGCAGAACCTGAAATTACAGGAGAGTTATCTCCGTCATATTCATAGAAAGAAAGAAGATCTCTTACTTCCATTTCAACTAGCTCAAGCAATTCCTCATCATCAACAAGGTCAACTTTGTTCAGGAATACAACAATTCTTGGAATACCTACCTGGCGACCAAGAAGGATGTGCTCACGAGTTTGCGGCATAGGACCATCAGTGGCAGCTACAACAAGGATAGCACCGTCCATTTGAGCAGCACCAGTTACCATGTTCTTAACGTAATCGGCGTGACCAGGACAGTCAACGTGTGCGTAGTGACGGTTAGCAGTAGCGTACTCTACGTGTGAAGAGTTAATAGTAATACCTCTTTCTTTTTCTTCAGGTGCGTTGTCAATTTGATCAAATGCACTAGCTTCTGAATATCCAGCGTCAGCTAATACTTTAGTAATAGCTGCAGTTAATGTAGTTTTTCCGTGATCTACGTGTCCAATCGTACCTATGTTTAAGTGCGGTTTGGAACGATCATAAGTTTCCTTTGCCATAATTAATACTTATTTAATCTTAGTTATATATTAGTGTTCAATTTATACAAACCTAGAGCCAACGACGAGATTTGAACTCGTGACCTCTTCCTTACCAAGGAAACGCTCTACCCCTGAGCTACGTCGGCTTATAAAAGAGGTGATCTCTTTTAATCTTTCACCCCGGCAAACAAGAAAAACCATAAACCAGAAAGGTTTACGGGAGGAATTTCTTTCGTCCGCCTTTGAGCAAACAACAGAATTTTTTAAATTTACTTTCTCTCACAAAGAAACCTTTATAAAGACTTCCAAAAGCAAAACAAAATAATTTCGACCAACTCTGTTTTACAGCAAAAGACCACACATTCCGGCGTGATAACATTCTGCTTTGTGCGGGAGATCACACCTTTCGGCGTGATCACATTCCGCCTTGAGCGGGAGACCGGGTTCGAACCGGCGACATTCAGCTTGGAAGGCTGACGCTCTACCAACTGAGCTACTCCCGCATTTGAAGCTTTTCAACTTCTGTTGGTATTGGATTACCTCGCTCAAGCTCGGTGATCCTGATTCGGGTGCCCCGAATCAAAGAATTTTAATCTAGCCGCTTAAGAAAGTAAACTTTCTATGCGTCCTTAAAAATCTTTGTGGGGAGAGCAGGATTCGAACCTGCGAAGTTAAAAACAGCAGATTTACAGTCTGCCCTCGTTGGCCGCTTGAGTATCTCCCCAATTGTTTTCCACTATTTCATAGAACCGTAGTCGCGAAATGACTAAGCTTTATGATGATTTCAAAACGGCTGCAAATAAACCGAATTTTACAACACCATCCAAAGCATTTTTCAAAAAATTTTAAGAACTTTTTACAGTTTTCTCAGTTTCAGTTTTTTACCTAAAAACCAACCGATAAAAACACTTTCTTTCAAAATTTCAAGAGCCGATGGAGGGACTCGAACCCACGACCTGCTGATTACAAATCAGCTGCTCTAGCCAGCTGAGCTACATCGGCCTTTTTCGCTGCTTTTCAGCATAAAAAAGTCCGCTATTTCTAACGGACTGCAAATGTATATAAATTATTTCTTTCTCAAAATAATTATGAGAAAAAATTACCTAAACATGGGCACTTATTTTTTCCTTGCGTTTCACAAGCTGTCGCTGCAGAGCAGTCACACAAGCATCCACACATTCTTCGAATTTTTTACAGGTCTTCTTCACCATCATATCATCCCCAGGGATACTCAGCAGGATTTCGGTGACCTTATTCTCCTTATTACTGGTTTTTTGAACCTTTAAATAGACATCGGCATAAATTATTTTATCATAGTAGTTTTCAAGTTTATCTAATCTTAGCTGAATAAAATCGATCAGTTTTTGATCGGCGTTGAAATTTACAGACTGCACGTTTACTTTCATCTTCAATAAAATTTAGTTAAACAATAGTTTCAGTTAGTCTTTCTTACTGCGAGGATGCGCATTGCGATGAGTTTTGCTGAGTTCAGCTATACTATTGTGTGTGTATACCTGTGTGGCAGCAAGGCTGGAGTGGCCCAGCAATTCTTTAACAGCATTGAGATTGGCACCCTGGTTCAGTAAGTGTGTCGCGAACGAGTGCCGCAGGATATGAGGACTCCTTTTGAGCTTCCCCGACACCCTACTAAAATAATTATTAATAATTCTATAAACAAAGGTTTCAGACAATTTAACGCCTTTATCAGAAAGAATTAAATACGCATTTTCCAAAGCCCCCGCCATCTCTTGCCTTTCGCGAAGATAAGCCTCCAGAGTGGCGACCACCGAATCGAGTAATGGAATATATCGTTCCTTATTCCTCTTCCCGAGCACCTTCAACATTCGGTTGCTTAGATCAACATTCTGCAGCTTTAGCTCAATAAGCTCAATTCGCCTTAGACCGGTGGAATAGAAGAGCTCCACAATTAGCCGGTCCCGCAGGCCTTCAAAACCAGAAGTATCGATCTCATCCAGCACCTGCATCACCTCGGCCTCAGAAAAAGGTACCTGGACCTTTCTTGAGGTTTTCAGCGCCCGATGCTTTACCAGGGGATCAGACTCTATTTGTTTAGTCTTTAAAAGAAAACGGTAATACGCCTTTAGCGAAGAAATCTTGCGGTTAATGCTGCGGTTGGTAATTCCTGCTTCGGAAAGCTTCACGATAAAACTTCTAACCTGAGGATAGACTATCGTTGTTAGATCGTCTTGCCGGTATTCTTCTGAAATAAATTCTGAAAAAGAAAGAAGATCAGCCTCATAAGCCTTCAGCGTATGCGGCGAGTATTTTTTTTCAAGCTGAAGATAATCGAGGAATTCAGAAAAGGCCATAAAAAAACTGTTGATAAACAAAGTTAAAAAACTTTAGCTTACCAACAGTTTATATTTGAATACCAAAGAAGCAGGGCCGCTTCAAAGGTTTCTACATTTCAGATTTCAATCTGAGAACAGAAGACTAAATATCTTCCTGATCTCTTAAATGCTGAATGTATTCAGCTTTTTGGATTTGAGCCCTACGTTCTACTGACGGCTTTGTAAAATGCTGACGATCTCTCAACTGACGCATTGTTCCGGTTTTATCAAACTTTCTCTTAAAACGCTTCAGCGCTCTATCAATATTTTCTCCGTCTTTTACTGGTATTATTAACATAGTGTCACCTCCTTTCTTTAAAAATTAGGGTGCAAATATAGTCCAATTTTGCAAACCCGCAATCTTATTTTCTTTTTTCTTTGAAAAAGTGAAGAGGGGAAAGTGGAGAGCCTGAACTTCCCTTTCCACTCTTCACTTTTTTTCTATTTTATTTTGGCAAATCGGAAAAACGATTTTCGCCAAAATTCTATTTTGCCGCTGGCTTATATTCCTTTTTATCGATCACCATTTTGGCGATAATCTCTTTCAAGATTTCAGAAGTGCCGCCGCCGATGGGTCCAAGTCTGCTGTCCCGGTACATACGGGCAAGCGGATAATCTTCCATATAACCGTAGCCTCCCAGTAATTGCAAAGAATCATAAGCCACCTTATCGGCCATCTTTGTCGATAGAAGTTTGGACATACTGGCCT
>JBAWAB010000132.1:0-2230 GCA_049589035.1 Salegentibacter sp. | reverse complement strand
GCTCTCATGCCATCTCTCCCTCTTCTCCTGAAGAACGGTATCGGTCTTAAACATTTCTTCCTCGTAAGGCAAAGAGGTGTAGGTAAGATTCGTCTTGTAATCTTTCAGGGAGTCAAAACGTTTTGCCTGCTGCTTGGTATCCGCAACATCTTCACTGTATTCAGCGAAATTAAGCGAATGCACATT
Source organism: Salegentibacter sp. (assembly GCA_049589035.1). GTDB lineage: Bacteria > Bacteroidota > Bacteroidia > Flavobacteriales > Flavobacteriaceae > Salegentibacter_A. The sequence continues at coordinate 2,044 of JBAWAB010000132.1, read as the reverse complement.
GTCTTCACTCTGGGTCTTCACCCATTTGGCATTTTCGTCAATGATCTTTAACTCCTTATTTTTACTCATCCTCTCTTTACTCTTGGCAATAGCTTCATCGAAGCCTACATAGCCATCCCAGATATGATAATCTGCCGCATCGATCTTATCCCATGGAAGTGGATTTTCCTGGTCTTTTTCACCAATATCCACATAACTGTATCGGTCTGGCACCACAACATCGCTCTTTACACCTTCCAGCTGAGTAGAACCTCCGTTCACCCGGTAGAATTTCTGGGTAGTAAGCTTCAGTGCACCAAGATCGCCATAGTCGTTGTTTCTAAGCCATCTGTTAAGATCGATCACATTCTGAACAGTACCTTTTCCGTAGGTCTGCTTACTTCCTATGATGATCGCTCTTTTATAATCCTGCATGGCGGCTGCAAGTATTTCTGAAGCCGAAGCTGAAAGTTCGTTCACAAGGATCACAAGGGGACCGTCCCAAAGTATTCCCGGATCTTCGTCTTTCAATACCTCTTTGTGCTGTCCGTTAGACTTCACTTGTACCACAGGTCCTTTATCGATAAACAAACCTGCAATGTCAACCACGGTTTTCAGAGAGCCGCCTCCGTTGTTCCTGAGGTCTAGCACTAGCCCATCCATGCCCTGTTTTTTAAGGCGGATAATGTCTTTTTTGATATCCGAAGCCGCATTTCTGGAGTCATAATCCCCCATGTCGAAATAAAATTTCGGAAGGTTGATCACGCCATACTGCTTGTCATCTTTTTTCACCATCGAAGTCTTGGCATAGGTTTCTTCGAGTTCCACCACATCTCTGGTAATGGTGATATCCTCAATATTACCCATCAGTTTTTTACGAACGGTCAGGGTAACTTTGGTGTCTTTAGGGCCCTTGATAAGCTCTACTGCATCATCAAGACGCATTCCCACGATGCTAACAGGCTCTTTTTCATCTTCCTGCTTTACTTTAAGAATGACATCGCCTTCGCTTAGCTCATCGCTTCTCCAGGCCGGGCCTCCTGAAATAACTTCCATAATAGTAATATCGTCGTTCTTCTTCTGAAGCCTTGCCCCGATACCTTCGAGTTTTCCTGACATTGCTATATCGAACCGGTCTTTATCCTGAGGCGCGAAATAGAAAGTATGCGGGTCGAATTCTTCTACAATGGAATTAATGTATACGGTGAAATAATCTTTACGCTCAAGATCGTCTGTAAAATCAAAATACTCTTTTAGAGAACTTCTGGTAACATCCCGGGCTTCTTTTTCAAGCTCTTTATCGGTCTTCATGACATAATCGGGATCTTTTTCCTTCTTCTGCTTTTCTTCATCTTTCTTATCGTAGTAAGTGATAAGAGCAGAGAATTTAAGCTGCTTTCTCCAACGTTCCTTCATTTCTTCCTTAGAACTTGCATAGTCAAGTTTAGAATAGTCGGTATTTATTTCTTCTTTTTCACTGAAGTCGAAAGGCTTGGATAGTATATCTTTATAAATATCTTTTGCTTCCTCGGCTCTTTGCTGAAGTTTCTCGTAGGTGAGATCGAAAAAGCTGATATCCTGGTCTTTTATCTGATCGTCCAGCTGATCCCTGAAATTGCTGAATTCCTTTATATCTTCAGAATAGAAGAAACGCTTGGAAGGATCCAGGCTTTCCAGATAGTCTTTATACACCTGTTCTGAGAACTCGTCGTCAATAGTCTTAGCATCGTAATGACCTTGCTCCAGCACATAGGTAATAAGATCGATTAAAAGCTTATCTTTATTGGGATCATCGAAATGACGCGTGGTAAAACTGCATGATGTTACTGCCATCACCAGCAGTATCACCAAAATTCTAAAATTCCTTTTCATAAATCGCATATATTTCTCCATTAATGGCTCTCCAAAATACATTAAAAATTGTGCCAAGTCTCCGAATTGGTATTAATAAATTGTTAAAGCACTAAGATAGGCCTTCCGCCGGAAATCCCTATTTTAGCTGCGTAATAATTTTTTCTATGGCTAAAGAGAGACCCCTTATTTTAGTGACCAATGACGACGGCAT
>JBAWAB010000131.1:0-7683 GCA_049589035.1 Salegentibacter sp. | reverse complement strand
TGAAAATGAGTGAAATTACAATCAGTTGAAGCGACCAGGACCAAAAAGCGATCCCGAATCCTTTTTGACTCTGGGAGGTGCCTTCAATGAAGAACAGCGGCAAATGCCAGAGGATCCAGATTCCTCCCAAAATGACGCTTCCCGCCACCGCTCCAAATCTTTTCTGAAGCCGGTCCAGGGCAAATCCCCGCCATCCCGGTTCTTCAGCCAAAGGTCCACCTATGAGCATAATGAGTAGCAACATAAGGAAATCCCGTACGCTTTCGACTCCGCCGAGATAGTCACTCCAGGTGGGGAATTCTCTTCCGAAGAAGGAGTAGACATAAAAGCCGATAAAAAGGATCGCAGGAAAAGTAAGGAATATCACCAGGTACCATTTCAGTTTGATTCGTTTGAAATCGATGATGCTTTTGAGGAATTCTTTTTTCTCGTCCGCCGTTCCGTGGCGAAGAACCAGAAAAAGTGCAGCGAGGGCAGGTCCAAAAGCTCCTAAAAAGAGCAGAGGCAGAAAGGCTTCAGCAGTCGGTTCAAAGAGGATCATAGAGATCCAGACCAACCAGGAAAATCCGAAGCTGTACAGGAAGAATTCCGTTAAATGATCATTTTTGGCGTTGGAAAGGGTAGTCATCGTATATTAGGATAAAGTTTCATTTAGTTTTTCTTCATCCTCAACAATGGATGAGCTGCTTTAGAGACCGTGATAATCTAAGAATGTTACAAAATAGCGAATTTTAACTTCAGCAGCCATTAAAATCCGAAGGCAGAAACGACCTCAAGCCGCACTTTTTTGCCAATGCGTTTTTCGATCTTCCTTTTCAACTCCTGCATTTCGGCGGGATCAATATGCCGTGGGCCCACGATCTTGAGGGAAACGGTGAGCGGGGTGCCAAACCTCACATTCACATCTCTTAGCACCACTTCATTAAAGCTGGTGCCCTCGAGTTGTTTAGTGATCTGGGCTTCCTGCATAATGCGGTCAAAAGAAAGGGATAGCGGTACCATGACGGCCAGGATAATAATAAATGTATAGATGAGTCCCATTCTTGCCCGTTTGAAAGGCGCGAACCCGAGGAGCAAAAAGGTAATCCCTGCAAACATGATGATGCCAGAAAGGTTCGTGAGATAGAGCAAAAATGCCCCGGAAAAAACCTGCCAATCGCCCCAGCCAATTCCTATTCCCGCCACGGCAAGTGGCGGCACAAGGGCCACGGCAATAGCCACTCCTGCCAGGCTCTTGGCAATTCCTTCTTCGGCATGGGCGTAGGCTGCGGCAACACCCGAAGCTATGGCAATCCCCATATCAAGCAGGGTGGGAGATAGTCGGGCATTGATCTCGGGGGTAAGAATGCGCAGGGGAATAATGAGACTTACGCCGGCAGAAACCAGCAGAGCTACCAGAGTACCTCCAATGATGGTGAGGATTCCGGTTTTGAGCATGTTCACATCATAGCGCACCATTCCCATGGAAAAAGAAACAATCGGTGCAATAATGGGAGCCAGGATCATGGCGCCAATAATTACGGGAGAGGAATCTCCATAAAGGCCAAAGGTTGCGATTAGAGTGGAGAGGATCATCATGACCAGGAAAGATGCTTTTAATCTTGCATTTTCCCGCAGCACCTTAAATAACTCCTGAAACTCCTCGGTAGTGGCCCTTGGCAACCAGGGTAGCTTTCTCTGCGTAAGCTCTTCCCGTTTTTCGCCCGTAGGCAGGCTGTCGATCTTCAGACTTTTTTTGCCATCACTGCTTTCTTCCACAATATTACTGCTTTCCTGCTGCAAAGGGAGCGCCTGCTTGATCAAATTAAGTTCGATCTTTTGGGCAGTACTTTTTTCGCCATCAATCGTATATTCCATTTCCCCCTGATCTTCGATGCTAAGATTGGAGGTTTTGATGTGCCCTATAAATTTAGGTAGTTCTTTTATGGGCCTGCTCCCCGGCAGCAGGCTTCTCAAAAGGAACCAGAATAAAACCGCGAGATTCTGCGGGGCAAGGATCACGACATTGAACATGCCGTCATTCAGCGCGGTTTCAGGAACGAGACGTTTCGAAACCACCGATCCCGAAGGATTTTCTACCACGATAATCCCTAACGCGGCCGTTTTTATCACTTTTTCGTCATCAGATGAAAGCAGGAAATTTCGTAAAGAAAGCGATGCGATACGACGAATATTTCTGATGAAGAAAAAGACTTCAGCAAAAAAGGTCTTTTGCGACTGGTCTTCAGAAAGAATAAAGACATTGCCAATATTCACCGAATTAAAAACGGGTTTGCCGTTGCAGAGCAGGAGGTCAAGTTTCGACTCTTTGCCGGCTCTGTACTGTTCAATTACCTCTTCTGGCCTGGAAGCAATACCCAAACCTTTGGTAGCCAATTTGGCCTCCGGATGTTGGAGTAGCAATATTTTTTGTTGCCGGTCAGGGATTTCGGCCAGGAAATTCCGGAGGTTCTGGTCATTTAGATAAGGAAGGATGACATCCTCTTCTTTAAATCGTTCCTCTGGTTTCAGCGGAAATTCCTTTACCTGGATTTCCTGTTCTCCCAGCAGCGGAAGGATCTTTTCTTTTACCTCTTCTGAATCTTCGGAATGGCAGAGAATATAGAGCATAAGAGATGATATTCTACTGCAAGATAAGAATTTTTCTGCCTGTCTTTCCGCTTTTGTTTAACAAGCTGCTGAAGAAGTCGGGAAAGAAAAAATAGAATAGAAATAAAGAAATTCAGAAGCAAGCTTTACAGCTTTTCATATTCATTCTGAAAGCAGTCATAGCATTCATCGTAGAGCACAAGCCTGTCTTTACTGAGCTCGAAGGATTGTTTGGTGTCGCCGGAATAAATGATTAGCGGAATTTCTTCCGAACTTCTGATGGATTTTCCCATGCGCAGTTCATATTGCCTGGTGCTAAGCAGCTCCCCGTCGAGATAATGACTGATAGTATTTTCTGAAATTTCAATGATATTTTCTCCGGAAGGCGTTTCTGTTCTTCCGGCAATTCCGCCCGAAGATTCCACAAGCTTCCATCTTCCCAGGAGTTGTTCAGCTTCGGTGGTCTGACTGATGGGACCACTTACAGAACAGGAATTCAGGAGTAAAGAGAGTAAAAAATAGGTCAGAATGTTTTTCATTTTGGGCAGTTCAGGATGCTTAATTATTTAATAGATGCAGAATTTATAGAATGGTTGCTTCCGGATTTTTTTCTGAACATGGCGAATAACCCCAATGCCGGACCAGGGGCAAGGATCATGAACAGAAAGATGGAATTGTACAGCTCATTTAGCAAATTCAACAGTTGTAGGCTCACAATGCTGATTGCAAAACCTACCGAGTTTACGATAGTAAGTACTGTTCCGCGGGATTCGACGGAAGCGTCCTGGGCCACCAGCGTAGAGAACAGCGGGGAATCGGCTACCACTATAAGACCCCAAAACAGGAGAAAAATAATAAGGAATTCTTCTGAAGCAAACAGAAAAAAAAGAGGAGAGAGCAGGCAGCAGAGGCCGGAGAGAAACAGCGCCGATCCCGCAGTAACTTTGGGGCCGAACTTTTCAGCAATAAAGCCGCTCACAATACAGGCGAGTCCCCCGGAGCCGATCACAAGAAACGAAACCAACGAAATATTAAAATTCACATTCCGGTGGAGGAGTTTATAGGAGCTTAGGATAGCGGGAACAAAGGCCCAGAAAGCGTATAGCTCCCACATATGCCCGAAATAGCCGAAGGCCGCCGCGCGAAATTCGCTTTTTCTGAACACCCTGAATATGGCCGTGAGATCTGGCTTCTCTAGCCGGCTTCGGAAAGGGCCGTTCGGTACGAATAGTAAAATGAGAAGACCTCCAATGACTGCTAATCCCGACGTGAAGATTAGGACCACGCGCCAATTAAGCGACGAACTTCCGGAAATCGCCTTGAGCAGATGAGGGAATGCGGTGCCTATAACCAGCGCGCCTGCAAGAAAACCGAGCGATCTTCCGAGGCCTTTTCGAAAATAGTCGGAGGCCATCTTCATGCCTACAGGATAAATGCCGGCCAGGGAAAAGCCTGTCAAAAACCGGAAAATCAGAAGGCTGGCGAAATTATTTGTTCCCAGGGCTGCTTCAAGATTGAAGACCGCTCCTGTCAGGGCACAAAAGAAGAAGACCTTTGAAGGCGAAAAACGATCGGCTACCCTTAAAAATGCAAACAGAAGCGTGCCGGTAATAAAGCCCAATTGTACGGCAGAAGTTAAGTGGCCAAGAGCTTCCGGCGGCAGGGCGAAATTTAGTACCAGATCACTCATTACAGCATTTCCTGCAAACCAGAGGGAAGTACAGCAAAACTGGGCGAGAACAATAACGGGCAATATGTGCGCTTTTGGTTTCAATATATGAAAGTTCAATTGTTGGCCCGTCAGGAAGAAATTTCAGGAAGGTATTCTTCTAAGTTATTAAAAAAACAGCAAGATTTATGGGGTATTGACCTTGGAGGATTTTCCCCGTTTCTGTTTAATTTGCCATCAGCCATTCAAAGGCCGCGGGAAATGCAGAACTCCATAAAGCTTCATTATGCTCGCCGCCCTCAATGAACTTCACCTTGTAATTCTGCTTTGCAAGGCCTTTTTTCCGGAGAAGATCCAGCATCCTTTCAATATCGGGAATTTCACCTTCCTCTTCATTGGTTCCTGCCAGGAAGTAAAATTTTGTATCGGGATTCAGCTCTGAGAATTTAGCGAAATCATAGATCTTATCGCTGAACCAGAAGCTCGGAGAAAAAACTCCGGCCTTGCCGAAAGTGCCGGGATACTTCAATGCGGCATAAAAGGAAATAAGGCCGCCCAGTGAAGAACCGAAAATAGCGGTATTTGCAGGATCTTTCAGCGTGCGGTAATGCTGGTCGATATAGGGTTTGAGGTTATTGACAATGAAACCGACATAGGCAGCTCCTTTTCCTCCTCCGTATTTTTCGTTGGGGAAAGGCGTGAGTTCATTGATGCGTTTTTCGCCCCCGTGGTCAATACCTACCACGATCACTTCTTTGGAAGCCAGGGAGTCCAGGTATTCATCCACTTTCCATTCTCCCACATAAGAAGTTGCCTTGTCAAAGAGATTCTGCGCGTCGTGCATATAGATCACCGGATAATCTTTTTTTGAATGCGAGTACGAAGCGGGTAAATAAAGCCTTATAGTCCTTACAGTATCCAGCTGAGGTGCAGGGATGCTGAAGATATTCACGTTTTGTGAAGCTGTACTTTGGGCAAACAGGGGAGCGGTAAAAAACAAAAGACTCAGGAGAAAATAGCAGTGTTTCATTTGGGTATTAAAGTTTAGGGGCTGAAGTTAGGGAAATTCGGTATTATGGATCTTCCCCCTGATTTAAATTTTCTGGTTTAGAAATAAATTTTTCAAGCAGGTTTTACTCTTCAAGCTCCTTCAGGAGATCGCTTATTTCAAGTTTCCGGGTGTACATCTCCAGAGAACCATCAGGCTTTTTTGGCCATTCTGAGCGGGGTTTATCCCAATAAAGTTCCACTCCGTTTTGATCGGGATCATTGAGGTAGATGGCTTCGGAAACTCCATGATCGGAAGCCCCGGTAATGGGATATTCTGCTTCCCGCAATCTCCGGAAAATTCGCGCCAGCTCTTTTCGTTCAGGATAAAGAATAGCGGTATGAAAAAGGCCCGGCGCATGAATAGGGGCAGGAGCAGAATTTTTGCTGAACCACATATTCAGGCCAATATGATGATGATAGCCACCGGCAGAGATAAAGGCAGCGTCTTCGCCATAGGTCGTAGTAATTTCGAATCCCAGCAGTCCGCAATAAAAATCAAGGGAACGCTGAACATCAGCTACTTTTAGATGTACATGGCCAATGCGAACATTTTCAGGAATTCTGTATTGGTCATTCCGTGTCATGCGAGAGTCGTCTTTAGCGGGTGAAACGAGGTTTTTACCTTCTCTAAAGTTACTAGTTTCGACTAAAACCTTCTAAACATAAGCCTAAACTTTTCAGTTGTTCGGTCAGAATTCGGTTTCAATCTGCAGCTCGTACTTCTGCAGCAGGGTGAAAACTTCAGGAACAGAAAACTTCGCGCCTTTTAGCCGGTTCTTTTCGGGATCTATAGAATAGTTTCGGGCACTGCTGAAATTGGTCTTTTCCAGTACGGTATTCTCAAAGATGCTTTCTGAAAGATCACATTGGTCGAAAACGGCATTGGTTAGGTCGGCTTCAGTAAAATCTACAGCGCGAAGCCTGCAGTTGAGGAAGATGGTATCGGTAAGCCGCGATTGATAGAAACCGGAATGGTCGAGCTGACAGTTTTCGAAATTTACGACAAAACCGAAATCATTGCACTTGTCAAACAGCAATCCCAGCATTTTACAGTCCTGGAACCGCGCATCCTGAAACGAGGTATTGTTGAGGTTGGCACTGCTGAAATTACAATCGGTAAATTCACATTCAATAAAACGGATCTCGGTAAGCACAGCATTTGAGAAATCGCAGTGGGAAAAGCTACAGGCCTCATATTCGCCCCGGGGAAGAGGCTGTTTGGAAAAATTCAGTTTTTCGAAGAATTCTTCCTCCTTAAAAACTTCTTGCATTTGTAAAGTCTGATTAAGTTCATGATTCAGTTTTATATTTATAGATAAAGGGTCTTAATGATCAACATCCCGAAGATAACCATAACTGCCGATATTATAGTTGCCAGGTACTTTTTATAAAACGAGAAAAGGATCATGGCAAACAAACCTGCCGAGCAGAGAAGCGCGGCGAGCAGAAAAGGCATGATTTCCTGGAAAGTAAGGCTGCTACTGGAATATGCTTGTAAGCGGAAGGGTTCAGCCAGGGTTCTTACGAGGGCGAGTAAAATAATGATGGTCGAGATCCTGGAGATCTTCACCGGTTTTTTCAGAAAACTTTTTTTCATTTACTGCTGTGCTGTTCTACATGGGGCGTAAACTGGTTGAGATCATAGATCCCGATTTGTTTTTCAATTTCGGCGACTTTATCTACCATACCGTCGAAGCCGCCTTCTCCGAATTTTTCACGTTCTTTTTTTTCAAAATCTTCCCCGAGCGCATCGTATTCGTGCCGCGAAACCACTTCTTTAAAAGCGGGGAAAAGTATAGTGTCTTCCCTCGCCTCGTGCGGGCGGTACATGATATTGAAGCTCTGCATGAGTTTTATTAATTCCTGCTGATCGCTTCCTTTTAAAGTTCGTCCATTTTTGGTAAGATTCAGAATTTTTCCTGTCACTGCGCGACCATTAATGTGTTGTTGCCTTAGTGTGGAAGTCAGTTCTGTAAGTCGGTTTGCTTTTTCCAGCCGCGGGAAAACAAAATCTTCTTCCAGCTTTTCGTGGTATTCCTCTATAAAATCGTGTACAATGGTTGCGGTCTGGTTGATATAGGAGGGATCAAATTCTTCCTTACTGTTAAAACGCAACAGCGCGGTATCATAGATGAGCAACATGCGCTGCAGTAAGCCGTGTTCGCGCATAAGATCTTCGTTAGGAGAAACCTGTTCTTCGCCTTTTTCCTCTTCCTCTTTTTCGTTTTCTGCCGTTTCGGTCTTTTTCTGGTCATTACAGGAAATGGCCATTCCCGATAATCCTACAACTCCGGCGCCGGCTACAAAAAGTCCGCTTTTTTGAATGAATTTTCTTCTTGAATCTTTTCTGAAATTTCCCTGGTTTTGGCTGACTG
>JBAWAB010000130.1:0-3630 GCA_049589035.1 Salegentibacter sp. | reverse complement strand
CCCTGTAGGCGTGAGTCGATAAGGCGGAAGGTGTTGAGTTCCTCTACCGGGAAATATCCGGTGCGGGCAAGGACGCTGTAAAATACCGGAGAAATATGGCCGTTGGAAAGGAAGAAAATGTCTTCGTCTTTTCCATCCATATTAAAATCGGGATTGTGGTCCATGATCACCTTGTAAAGAGCGGTGAAAAATTCGGTACAACCTAAAGATCCTCCCGGATGACCGGAATTGACCTTGTGAACCTGCCTTAAAATGTCGCGGCGAACCTGCGTTGCAAAATTCTCTAATTCTTGAATGTTTGGCATTATTGTTTGTGTTGTTTTAATAGGTGTCGCAAAAATAGTTTTTTAAATAGCTTATACAAAGAAGGATGCAGGCAGTTTTTCACCAATTATGACTAAAAAGCCCGTATTTGATTTTTTCAGATACTTTAATTTGTTTTTTAGTTGAGTATCTTTGCAGCGATTGAAAAAGGACTATGAAATTTGAACTATTGACTACCGATTCTGGTAGTAAGGCCCGTGCCGGTACCATTACCACCGATCACGGCAAAATTGAAACCCCTATCTTTATGCCTGTTGGCACCGTTGGCTCGGTAAAAGGTGTGCATCAACGGGAATTAAAGGAAGATATTAATCCCGACATTATCCTCGGGAACACCTATCATCTTTATTTGCGGCCCGAAACCGAAATTCTAAAAAAAGCGGGCGGTCTGCATAAATTCATGAATTGGGACCGGAACATCCTTACCGATAGCGGTGGATACCAGGTGTATTCCCTTTCTGACAGAAGAAAGATAAAGGAAGAAGGTGTGAAATTCAAGTCTCACATTGACGGATCGTACCATACTTTTACTCCTGAAAATGTAATGGAGATCCAGAGGGCGATTGGTGCCGATATCATCATGGCTTTTGATGAATGTACGCCTTATCCCTGTGATTATAAATACGCCCAGCGTTCTATGCATATGACGCACCGCTGGCTCGAACGTTGCGTGTCTCACCTCGAGAAGGTAGAGCCTTTCTACGGATACAATCAAACCTTGTTTCCTATTGTTCAGGGAAGTACTTATAAAGATTTGCGGATACAGTCTGCGGAATATATAGCTTCAGTGGGCGCTGAAGGAAATGCCATTGGCGGACTTTCCGTAGGAGAACCCGCCGAAGAAATGTACGCGATGACCGAAGTAGTGACCGCCATTCTGCCTGAAGATAAACCGCGCTACCTGATGGGGGTAGGCACTCCTATTAATATTCTTGAAAATATCGCTTTGGGTGTAGATATGTTCGACTGCGTGATGCCTACCCGGAATGCACGTAACGGGATGCTGTTTACAGCCCACGGCACTATCAATATTAAGAATAAGAAATGGTACGACGATTTTTCACCAATCGATGAAATGGGTCATACCTATGTTGACACCCATTATTCCAAGGCTTATCTTCGACATTTGTTCACGGTAAATGAGATGCTGGGTAAACAGATCGCTACGGTTCACAATCTTGGCTTTTATTTGTGGTTGGTTCGTGAAGCCAGAAAACATATCTTAGAGGGCGATTTTGCTTCCTGGAAGAACATGATGGTCAAACAAATGGATAAACGCCTCTAAATTTGAAGATTCTCGATTGGTATATACTGAAGCGCTATCTTGGCACCTTTGCCATGATGCTTTTGCTGTTTATCCCTATCGGGATAACGGTGAATCTGGCAGAAAAGATCGATAAGATCCTTGAGAATGAAGTGCCTTTTATAGAAGTGGCGCATTATTACCTCGATTTTACTATCTATTTCGCCAATTTGCTGTTTCCGTTGTTCCTGTTTTTGTCGGTGATCTGGTTTACTTCGAAATTGGCCAACAACACCGAGATTATTGCCTTTTTGAGTAGTGGTGTTTCCTTTTGGAGATTTCTGCGGCCCTATTTGCTGGGCGCTTCTATCGTGTGCCTGCTGGCGCTGATAATGGGCATGTACCTGGCGCCGCAAGCGAGCAAGGGCTTCAACGAATTCAAGTATCAGTATTTCAAAAAAGGGCAGCAAACCCAGGAAACCAGCGATGTTTACCGGCAGATAAACGATAACGAATACATCTATGCCAGTCACTTTCAACCAAGGAGCCATTCGGCGAGGAATTTTACCCTTGAGCATTTTGAGGGGAATCAGATGACCTTCAAGATTGGGGCTTCCCGCCTGGAATTTAATCCTGAAGATAGCACTTACACCCTCAACAATTACGAGAAGAGAATTGTGGGGGAGAAGGGCGACATTCTTCAGGAGCAAAGGGTTCTGGACACAGTGCTGCCCTTTGAGTTCGATCAATTAACGCCCGAATCTTACATTGCTGAAACCCTTAATTATTCTGAACTCAATGATTTCATTGAATCCGAACGCCGGCGCGGTTCGGGGAATATCAACAGGTATCTGGTGGTGGCATACAGGAGGTGGAGTATTCCGGTTTCTGCTTTCATCCTCACGATTATTGCCGTGGCCGTTTCCTCCATGAAAAGAAGAGGGGGAATGGGGGTGAATCTCGCCGTGGGAATTACACTGGCCTTTATTTTTATCTTCTTCGATAAAGTTTTCGGCACCATGGCAGAACAATCTACCTTCTCGCCTTTGATCGCGGTTTGGTTTCCGAATATAAGCTTCGGAATTCTAGCTGTTTATCTTCTTTACAATGCGAAAAGATAGTCACAGAAAATTATTGACTATTCATAGGAATTCTTCCTTTCAAAGTTTGTTATATTTGTAAGCTAATAAGAAAACACCATAACTACTTATGGAATATTTGGATTTTGAATTACCCATTAAAGAGTTAGAAGAACAGTACGAGAAAGCCTGTAATATTGGTGAAGAGAGCAATGTTGATGTTACGGCTACCTGTAAGCAGATAGAAAAGAGGCTTGCAGAGACTAAGAAAGAAATATACAAGAACCTTACTGCCTGGCAGCGGGTGCAGCTTTCAAGACATCCCAACAGGCCATATACCCTCGATTATATCACAGCAATTTGTGGCGATACCTTTCTGGAGCTTCACGGCGACCGAAATGTGAAAGACGACAAAGCAATGATTGGTGGTCTTGGTAAAATTGGTGATCAGAGCTATATGTTCATTGGGCAGCAAAAAGGTTTCAATACAAAGACCCGCCAGTACCGCAACTTTGGAATGGCGAATCCTGAAGGTTACCGCAAGGCTTTGCGCCTCATGAAATCGGCGGAAAAGTTTGGTGTTCCGGTAGTTACTTTTATTGACACTCCCGGAGCTTATCCCGGCCTTGAAGCTGAAGAGCGCGGCCAGGGAGAAGCCATTGCCCGCAATATCATGGAAATGACGAGGCTTAAAGTTCCTATTATAGTAGTTATTATAGGGGAAGGCGCCAGCGGCGGAGCTTTGGGAATTGGTGTTGGAAACAAAGTGTTGATGCTGGAAAATACCTGGTACTCGGTAATTTCTCCGGAATCCTGTTCTTCCATCTTATGGAGAAGCTGGGAATATAAAGAGACAGCTGCCGAGGCCTTGAAGCTGACCGCTAAGGATATGAAAAAGCAGAAGCTTATTGATGAGATCGTGAAGGAGCCTGTTGGAGGCGCGCATAGCGATCGCGAAAAGACTTTTGAAACGGTAAAAAAGGC
>JBAWAB010000129.1:0-8751 GCA_049589035.1 Salegentibacter sp. | reverse complement strand
CTTTAAAGAATGTCACTCTCTACAAAAGCGACTTCAAGCTGGAATGGATGAAAGACCCTTGGGAAGACGTGGAAAAGGCCAAAAAGTGGATCACTTCCATCTACCATACGGTGCGGCCAGATCTGGTGCATTTCAATAATTATGCGCAGATAGAGAATTTCTGGGACTGCCCTATCGTAACTGTTTTTCACTCGTGTGTGCAAACCTGGTGGCAGGCTGTAAAAGGCACCACGGCCCCTTCGCATTGGAATAAATATAAGGAGTTGGTGAAAGATTCCCTCCAGGAGTCAGATGTAGTGGTGAGCCCTACCAGAGCCATATTGCAGGAGGCAAAAGATACGCATCATTTCACTTCTGAAACCAGCGTGATCCATAACGGGCGGGAAGTGTGTTTTTCCGAAGAAAAGCAGAAGGAAAATTTCATTCTTTGTATGGGCAGATTGTGGGATGAAGGCAAGAATTTGAAGTTATTGTCTTCTATTGCGGAAAGGCTGCCATGGCCGGTGTACATTGCCGGGAACAATATAAATCCAAATACCGGAGAGGCTGTAGAGGTGCCCAACGTGAACTTTCTGGGAGAATTACCCGAGGCTGAGGTCTGGGATTGGATGCAACGGGCGGCCATTTTTGCCAGCCCTACCAAATATGAGCCTTTTGGGATTGCTATTCTGGAAGCAGCCAAGGCCGGTTGTGCACTTGCGGTGAGTGACCTCGAAACCCTGAAGGAACTCTGGGACGGAGCTGCCTCCTTTTTTGATCCCGACAATCCGAAGAAAACCACCAAAAGAATCCTGGAGCTCATTAACGACGAAGAGAGACGGCAGCACCTTGCTGCCGCCGCCAAAAAGAGGTCTGAAAACTATAATTCCGAAAAAATGGCCGGTTCCTATTTCAATCTTTATTCAGAATTAATAGCAAAAACCAAAACCACCCAACTAAGCCACAGCCTATGAAAATTGTGATGTTCTATCATTCGTTATATTCCGACTGGAACCACGGAAATGCCCATTTTCTGCGAGGTATCGTAAAAGAGCTTCAGAAAAGAGGGCACGACGTGGATGTGTACGAGCCGGAAGGAGGCTGGAGCCTCAATAATCTTATAAAAGATCACGGTGCAGAAAAGCTCGATGAATTCCGGCATTATTACCCTACACTGAATCCGCAATTCTATAACCCGAATAAAAAGCTCAATCACAGTGCGATTCTTGCCGATGCCGATCTGGTAATCGTGCACGAATGGAATCCGCCGGAGCTGGTGAAGGAAATCGGGCAATACAAAGACCGGTATGGTTATAAATTGCTTTTTCACGATACGCATCACCGCGCGGCCTCCGATCCGGAAAGTATGCAGAAGTACGATTTTACACATTATGACGGAGCGCTGGTTTTTGGTGAGGTCATTAAAAAGATCTATGAAGAAAAGAAGTGGATCGACCGGGTATGGACCTGGCACGAAGCCGCTGACGCCAATCTTTTTGCGCCCGACAGGGATGCAGAAAAAGAAGGGGATCTGGTATGGATAGGGAATTGGGGTGACGATGAACGCACTGAAGAATTGATGGAATTCCTCATCGAGCCTGTGAAAGAATTGGGCATTAAAGCGAAGGTTTACGGGGTGCGTTATCCCGAAGAAGCGAAAAAAGCTTTGGCTGATGCGGGAATTGAATATGGTGGCTGGCTGCCGAATTACAAGGTGCCCGAAGTTTTTTCAAGATACAAGGTGACCGTGCATGTGCCGCGAAGGCCGTATGTGGAGATGCTGCCGGGTATCCCTACAATTCGTCCTTTTGAGGCTCTTTCCTGCGGAATTCCGCTTGTCTGCTCTCCCTGGGACGACAGTGAACATCTTTTTACTCCTGGTGAGGACTATCTTATGGCCAAAGACGGAAATGATATGGGCTACCGCATTGCGGAAGTTCTGAAAAGTCCCCAGCTGGCACAAAGCCTTTCAGAGAACGGCAGAAAGACCATTCTGGCAAAGCATACCTGTGCTCACAGGGTGGATGAGCTTGAAGATATTCTAAAACAAATTCCGGGAGAAAATTACGTTGTAAATCATGGAAAATAAGAAACTAAAGATCGCTTTTTTCGGTTCCAGCATCGTGTCCGCCTACTGGAATGGTGCCGCGACCTATTACCGCGGCATTGTGAAGGCACTGCATAAGATGGGACATGAAGTAACTTTTTATGAGCCTGACATCTATGAGCGGCAAAAGCACCGCGATATCGATGATCCCGACTGGTGTGAAGTCATTGTATATGAAAAAGATGAGGTAAGTCTACGCGGATTACTGCGGAAGGCTTCCGAAGAAGCCGATGTGATCATCAAGGCCAGCGGCGTGGGAGCTTTCGACGAACTGCTCGAAAAAGAAGTGGCTCACATGAAAAAAGACGACAATCTCGTGATCTTCTGGGATGTTGATGCCCCTGCCACTCTCGATCGCATTGAGAGTGATGATAAAGATCCTTTCCGGGAGCTCATTCCACTTTACGACCTGGTGCTCACCTACGGCGGCGGCCAACCGGTAATTGATGCCTACGAACGCAACGGGGCTAAAAAGTGTATACCTATTTACAATGCACTCGATACCGATACGCATTTTCCTGTAGAGTCCGAAGATAAATTTGAAGCTGCGCTGGCATTTCTTGGAAACCGCCTTCCCGATCGCGAAAAACGCGTGGAGGAATTTTTTATAAAACCTGCGGAAAACCTTCCGGAGAAGAGATTCCTGCTGGGCGGCAGCGGCTGGGGTGATAAGCAAATGCCTGAAAACATCACCTATTTCGGTCATGTGTACACCAAAGATCACAATGCTTTCAACAGCACTCCAATGGCGGTGCTGAATATTAGCCGCGATAGCATGGCCCGCTATGGATTTTCACCTGCCACCCGTGTTTTTGAGGCAGCAGGATCGGCGGCCTGTATCATTACCGATTACTGGAAAGGCATCGAAACCTTCTTTGAACCTGACAAGGAGATCATTGTTGCCAAAGACGGAGCTGAGGTGGAAAAGATCCTCTCAGAGCTCACGGCTGAAAAAGCTAAAGAAATAGGGAAGGCGGCCTATAAAAAAGTATTGGCGGAACACACCTATCAACATAGAGCGGAATTGCTGGAAAGGGTGATGAGCCGCAGGCTGGAGCATGAGAAAGAACCAAACAAAGAATCTGTAAAAAGCTAGAAGATGAAATTCGTAATTATCGGCCTCTCGGTAACCTCTTCCTGGGGCAACGGCCACGCTACCACTTACCGCGCCCTTTTAAAGGAGCTTTCGGCTTTAGGCCATGATATTCTATTCCTCGAAAAGGATGTGCCCTGGTATTCAGGAAACCGCGATATGCCGAAGCCGGATTTCTGCAGCTTAGGGCTGTACGAGACCAATGAAGAGCTGAAAACACAATATGAACGAGCCGTTGCCGAAGCCGATGTAGTGATCGTGGGTTCCTATGTGCAGCAGGGCGTAGAAGTAGGAGAATGGGCGATAAAAACAGCCAAAGGAATCACTGCTTTTTACGATATCGATACTCCGGTTACCCTGGCCAAACTGGAGCGGGAAGATTACGAATATCTAAATCCCGATCTCATCAGCAAATATGATCTTTATCTTTCCTTTTCAGGAGGAGAAATTTTACATCACCTGGAAAGTTTTTACGGTTCGCCTATGGCCAAGGCCCTTTATTGTTCGGTTGATCCGGCTTTGTATTATCCGGAAGATCTTGGCAAGAAATGGCAAATGGGTTACCTGGGTACCTACAGCGACGACAGGCAACCCACGGTAGAAGAGCTGCTGAACAAGCCGGCCCGGCAGTTCAAGAACGGCAATTTTGTAGTCGCTGGTCCGCAGTATCCTGAAGATATCAAATGGGCACCGAATGTGGAAAGGATCGATCATTTACCGCCGGCAAAGCACCGCAGTTTCTACAATTCCCAGAGATATACGCTGAATGTTACCCGGGAAGATATGATCAAGGCTGGTTACTCGCCAAGTGTCCGGCTATTTGAGGCAGCGGCCTGCGGCGTACCCATTATTTCCGATTTCTGGAACGGCATTGACAGCATTTTTGAGATTAACAAAGAGATTCTCATCGCGGGAACCGCCGCAGATGTGCTGGAGTGTTTCCATGACATCAGCGAGGCGGAAAGAATGGAAATAGGAGAAAATGCGCGGCAAAAAGTGCTGAAGTTCCACACCGCACGGGCACGGGCAAAACAACTCGAAAATTACGTAAAGGAAATTTCACCAATTTCAGAAAAAGTATAATCAGTATATGTCTACACAAACCGAAGTAAAAGAATTAGAACCCTGGTTTCACAACCTTCATTTACCCGATGGCACGCAAACCGCACCCGATCACTTCCTGGGGGATTTCCCGTCTTTTAAATGGGAGAACATCAAGAAAGCCATCCCGGAGGATCTCAGCGGCTGGAAAGTGCTCGATATAGGCTGTAATGCAGGTTTTTATTCCATAGAACTTGCCAAACGTGGCGCCCAGGTGGTGGGTATCGATCTCGATGAACATTACCTCAAACAGGCGAGATGGAGCGCAAAACAATTCGGATTGGACGATAAGATAGAATTCCGGCAGATGCAGGTGTACGATTTTGCCCATTCTGAAGAGACCTTTGACCTGGTCTGGTTTATGGGTGTTTTCTACCATTTGCGTTACCCGCTTTTAGCTATGGATATTCTGTCTCAAAAAACCAGGAAAATGATGGTCTTCCAGACCTTGTCCCTTCCGGGGAAAGAAGAAATGGGAATTCCTGAAGACGTGGAATTTCACAAACGGGAGATCATGAAGGAAGATGCCTGGCCAAAAATGGCCTTTATTGAGAACAAGCTGGCCGGCGATCCTACCAACTGGTGGACACCTAATCACCAGGGCATACTTTCGATGCTTAGAAGCTGCGGCTTCAGCGTGACCTCTATGCCTGAAGATGAAACTTATATCGCCGAAAAAGATGCGAAGCTCAAATCGAGCCTGGATACATGGAATTATTCAGAATTCCTTTCCGCAGTAGGGAAAGACTGGAAAAAAGAAGTGGAGAAAAAGACGAAAAAGGAATAATAACTAAAACAAAAAATATGGCAACTCAAGGAGAATCAAAGACAACCACAGACCACAGCACCATTAAAAAATGGGCAGAAGAGAGAGACGGAAAACCCGCCCTGGTAAAAGGAACAGGCGATACGGGTAAAGGCGGCGGCTTGCTTCGGATCAACTTTCCCGGCTACGCCGAAGAAAACCTGGAGGATATCTCGTGGGATAAATTCTTCAGCATATTCGATGAAAATAACTTAAAGTTCCTCTACCAGGAAAAGCTTAAAAGTGGGGAAGAAAGCCGGTTCTTCAAATTAGTGGACAAGGAATAATTTTTTCCGAAGAAGAAAAAATAAGCCCTGAAATTCCGACATATGGCACCAAATCCCGATGAGCTACGTACTTAAACAAAAATAAAATTCTTATATTTAAGTGGGTAACAATCAAAAGATTAGCGATATGGCGGTTAAAAGTTTTCAAGGGAGTAGGGCCGAGCCGAAGAAGCCGGCGGAAGCACCTATTCTGGTAAGGGATTACATGAGTACAGATCTTGTCACCTTCAGGGAAGATGAAAATATTATTGATGTGATGGAGAAGCTCATTAAACATGGAATTTCAGGAGGCTGTGTGGTCAACGAAAAAAATGAGCTGAAGGGAGTAATCTCGGAAGGCGATTGTATGAAGCACATTTCAGACAGCCGGTATTACAATATGCCGATGGATGAATTCTCGGTAAGCAAGCATATGACCTGCAATGTAAAAACCATTGACGGAGATATGAACGTGCTGGACGCCGCCAAGAAATTTATCGAGTTGAAATTCCGTAGATTCCCTATAGTGGAAAACGGAAAGCTGGTCGGGCAAATAAGTCAGCGTGATGTGCTTAAGGCTGCTCTGAATCAAAAAGGTCAGAGCTGGCATGTTTAACCACGCCTCACCAGCGCGTAATAGCCATTGTCCAGCGGCAGGTAGCCCTGATCGTAGATAAAATAGTACACCGTGCCTGTTTTTGTAGTGTAAATACTTGTGAAATATTCAAAATTAAAACCTTTGGCCAGCAACTTTGTTTTGCTGGTCTTTGTTTTATCGGTAGGGTTTAGCTCTTCAAGGATGCGGTAGTTCTTGCGCAAAAGGTTGTTCACATTGCGCACCAGGTTATTGCTATCCTTGTTGTTTTTGTTGTGATAGGCATTGCGGCAATAGTCGCTGCAGAATTTTTTATCTACACGGCCCACGATCTTCTCGCCACATTCCAGGCAATTTTTTTCCATTATTAAATATAAAGAAATTCAGCTAAAAGTCTCAAAATCTGATTTTTTTGGCTTCACCGGAATGCTTTTCTGAAGGAATACCGGCTAAATTTTGTCGAATTTCTCCACGGTGCGCTCATCTTTTACATCGCCGGTATGCTTGGTGCCTTGAGGTTCAAACAGCAGGATCCAGGCTTCTTCTTCAGCCACTGGTTTATGTTCAACGCCCTTCGGGATGATGAGCATTTCGCCTTCCTTTAATTCCACGGTCTTATCGCGAAATTCGATCTTCAGGCTGCCCTTCATCAGCAGAAACATTTCATCTTCGTCTTTATGGTCATGCCACACAAATTCGCCTTTCACTTTGGCGATCTTCACATCCTGCCCGTTGAGTTCTCCAATGATCCTGGGATTCCAGTGATCGTTGAAGAGTTGGTATTTCTCTTTTATGTTTACTTTTTCCATTTTTTTGAGGATTTTAACCCATTCATTTTGTTTATAAGTGGTTTGGTTAGCGAAAATGTGGGATTTGTTTTGTGCACTTACTCTTAATCCACTAGCTTTTTAATTGAATCATTAGACTCATATTATCAATAATTCCTCTTTCTATTTTCACCAGCCCATCTTGTAAATCTAAGACGGTAATTCCCTCAACCTTTACCTTTTTTCCTGTAGAATCCAGGCCAAAAATTTCTCCATTTTTATGAGTTCCCTGGTAGTTCCAAAATACGGTAATTACATTAGTTAATTCGTTAGAAATTATTTCTGTCAGATTAATTCTGATATCCGGGAAGTAAAAGTAAGACTGCTTTAGTAACTTTTTATAATTTTCAGTTCCCTGTATCAGGGTCTCGAAATGTGGATAATCAACTTTTAAATTCTTTACGGCAAAATCATCTAGTTTATCCTGATTTCCAGAATTCCATATTGACATGTAATTTTTAGCAATTTCTTCTAATTTCATTTTAGTCCTATTTCACTTCTTTTGCCTTAAAATCTGGTTTATATCCAGTTTTGTATTCCGCCATTTCCGGGATGTTGGAGTGTTCTCAAGATAGTCTTTTTCCCAGGATCCTGCTTTTCAGAAATCAATAGAGTCTGCGGTCTCTGAATATTTTGTTCAATAGCCGGTAGAGCAGATAGGTGAGCAGGAAGACCAAAGGAAATAAAACTACAATAAATGTAAAAATCCAGAAATATTCGGCGGCGAGAATTCCCCCGGGAAAAGCTTCTTCATCTTCAAAGATAAAGGAGAAGGTGCCTCCAAGAAGGTAGCCTAAAGGTCCCCATAACCAGCATAAAAAAATGATAAATTTGAGCAGGTTGCTAAAGGTTTTGGAAATACGACTGCCCGGCATTGATAGTTTTTCAATTCCGTAATAAATACTCGTGGGTAAGGTGATAATGCCCATCCAGGCCACAAGCGTGCCTACAGGAAAAAAAGGTTCTTTAAGAACAGGCTCATAAAGAAGAGCGGAATTGCTGATGAAAAGAGAGACGGTAACGGCAAGGATCAATAGGGATGTCGCAAAGATTGTCTTTCGTCTCATGGCCAGTTGGTTAGTGCTATTAAAAATAGGAAAAAAACTTTTATAAATGCACTTTATCAGATTTCCGGGATTTGTCTCCTTTAGTTAAGAAAGTCTATCATTCATCTCATTCAGCTTCCTGAGTATTTCCATGTTTGCTTTAGAATTTGCACGGCTCATCATTATCAATTTTATGGAAACCAGAAAAACCCCGGTTTCAAGCAATAAATCTTTTGTAAAACCAGTAGTGAAAAGGGCTATCGCAAAAAGGATAAAGGTTACTGCAATGACCACTACATTGCCCAGGTCAAATAGTTTCATATTTTCTTGTTTTAATTGTCTCGTTCAAAGTTTTGCAAAGCCCGGGGTCTGCATAACGATTTGGGCTTGTATTGGGGCAGTAGGTAGGTGAACCTTCGGGGTACTAAAAATAAGGAAAAATTTTTATAAACACGGAAAATAAAAATTTCAGAAACTTTTGTGTGAAGTTTTAAAGGCTGATCCCCAATAGATTTGAGCGTTATGCAGCCCGATCATCTTTAATAACCTTTGTCTTTGATAAATTGTCGTGTAATCCGTTTTTTGTAAATAAAAAGGAGATATGATCAAAGGGGATCATTCTGTATAAAGTTCTCAGAATAATATCCTGTTCTTTTGGTTTCTGCCCGTTTACCGTAACCACTTTTGTCCTGGTAATGAATTTTCCGAGAGTTTTTTGGAAAACAACTTCCATCGCGATATAGTAAGCGAAAAAGCTCGCCACGAGTAAAATAATGGTTGCCATGGGGTAAATAGCCAAGTCGAATGGGACGAATATCGAGATAAGTACTGCTACCAAAAATGCAACTAGATATCCGGCTATGACATCAATTAAATAGTTGACAAACCTTAAACCAGAGCTTGCCGAGTCAGACTCTGCTTTTTGTGTTTTT
>JBAWAB010000128.1:0-9750 GCA_049589035.1 Salegentibacter sp. | reverse complement strand
GCCATAAAAGCGTTTGTCACTTCCCAGGTGCCGCGGGTTTCGTAGGCGAATTTGCCATCGATCTTCGTCTTAAAAAGATAAGGAGCATAGGCTTCTTCGGTGATCATGTGACTTCCTTCAACGGGGCCCGGAATATGTGCTTTTCCTATTGAATCCCGCATCTTAATAATATTGCCGATCACGCTGGTATCTTTATCGATAGTGCTTAAAGGCACCTGATAAACCAGGATCTCCATATTTCCCTTAGGAATATCTTTTCTAATCCAGAAGAAATTCTTGTCCTTTACAGCATACCTGTAAGCGGTAGGGAAATCAAGGGATAAGCCAAAATTCTTTTCAAGTGGAGCATCATCCTTCAGGGCCTTGGCGATGCGGCGCTGTTTTTCTTTTAGTTCGGTCCTTTTGAAGAGATCTATAATAGAATCGGACTTTGACTTCACAGTACTGACGATTTCATCCTTATTCCCGCTTATGATCACTCCCATTTGCGGCCGGGCATAAAGCTCGGTAACCACATTAAAATTCGGCGCCTGCCCGTCCTCAACTTTTAAAAAAAGCCTGTTTTTCCTTACAAAACCTGTGAATGCCTCTGGTGGAATCTGGCTCAGTGAAAATAGTGGTTCTTCCTGCGGAAGGCCTTCTACAGGAGCTGCCAGTGAGGTTCTGATCGCCTCTCCTACTTTTCCTTCCCAAAGGTTATTTTTAATTACAACTGTAAGGTGATTGATATTACCTGAAGAATCACTTAAAATTCTTTCATTTTTCCCATCTCCATTTTTACAGGAAACAAAAAAGATGATACTTAGTACGAGGACAAAGGCTTTTTTCATTATTTAGTTTTAGGTTAGATATTGTTCACCCTTTGGAAACCTTTAATTTCATTCCGGGTTTCAGGCTAGTGCTACTCATATCATTCCATGTCCTCAAATTCTGTACCGTAACACCCGGAAACTTCCGTGAAATGCTCCAAAGCGAATCTCCCTGCCTCACCGTATACACTTTGGGTGAGTTGGAATGGGAGGAATGGCTTTTAGAAGAATTAAGTGCAGCTGCAGGTTTTCGGGGATAGATTGTAAGATATTGGCCCACCCTTAAATTATTGCTTCTAAGGTGATTCCAACGTTTTATACTGGTAATGCCCACTCCATATCTGTTAGCGATCTTCCCGAGGTAATCTCCTCTTCTCACCCTGTACCTGATCCTTTCTTCCGCCTCGATATATTTAGGCAAATCTTCTTTATGTTCTGCAATATCTTCGGTGGCAAATTGGTAAATAGCGGCTTCATTGTTCACAAAGGCTCCGGTAGCTGTTCTTGGAAGTCGTACCGTGTATTTCTCATCATCTACAAACGGAATTATGTCCAGTTTGTAACTCGGATTCAGGAATTCCAGCATTTCTTTCTTCACACCGGTCACCTTAGAGATCTGATCGAAAGTGATCATTTTCTTAACGCGGATAGTATCGGTCTGGAAGAAGGTTACCTCCGGCCTCTTGGGTTGAAGACCGTGTTCATCGGCATATTCGAAGATATAGAGGGTAGCAAGGAATGCCGGAACATAGCCTGCTGTTTCACGTGGAAGATATCTTCGCAAGCGCCAGTAATCGGTAGATCCGCCACTTCTGCGCATCGCCTTGGAAACATTACCGGGGCCTGAATTATAGGAAGCCAGCACAAGATCCCAGTCGCCAAACACGCTGTAAAGATTCGCCAGGTATTTTGCTGCCGCTTCCGTGGAACGCATAGGATCCATGCGTTCATCTACATAAGAACTTACATCAAGGCCGTGCATTTTCCCGGTGGTGAACATAAACTGCCACAGCCCTGTTGCACCCACGCGCGAACGGGCTCTGGGATTCAATGCCGATTCTATGATAGCCAGGTATTTCAGCTCCAGCGGCACATCATACTTATCCAGTTCCTGTTCGAACATCGGAAAATAGTAATCACTTAGGGCCATCAACCGCTCCAGCGACTTTTTGTTGCGTTTCAGGTAAGATTTGATAACGCTCTCCAGCGACGGATTGTATTCAATATTGAAAGGAGTACGTGCATTAAGCCTTTTCAGCCTTGCCTTGAGCGTATCTGTGGGTAGGTCGGCATACACCACATCTGAATAATCCTGCTCCTGAATGGTTTTGTAGATGGTGTCAAACAGGTCAGAATTTGTTAATTCTGCCCGCCAGAGAGAATCAATCACAGCTGCTTTCGGCAAATCCTGGAGGGCTACCGTTGTGGAATCTTTAAAAGCCGAGATCGGAAGCCGGTCCTGAACAGCCCCTTCGGGTTTTTCAAGCACGATTTCTGAATCATCGGTTTTATGAAAGATCTGCACCCTGAAATTGGCCTTTTCAACCCTTTTGTGCTTCTTCGTCTCCTGCGCAAAAAGGCTACCGCCGGCCAGCAATAGCAGCAATAAAAAATTTCTCTTCAACATATTGACTTTTCGTTTTCCTAAAGAACGATCAACCAGCAAATTTCGTACCTCTTATTTGCTAATTGCTTCAATGCCCGGCAAAGATTTTCCTTCGAGCATTTCAAGCATCGCACCACCACCGGTGGAGACATAACTCACTTTATCTTCGAAACCGAATTTTTTTACTGCAGCAACCGAATCTCCTCCGCCTACCAGGGAAAATGCCCCGTTTTTCGTAGCTTCGGCAATAGCATCTCCAAGGGCGATCGTTCCTTTTGCAAAAGTATCCATTTCAAACACTCCCAAAGGACCATTCCAAAGAATAATTTTAGATTTTTTAATGACTTCAGCAAAGTTCTTTATAGTCTCAGGCCCTACGTCCAGCCCCATCCAGCCATCAGGAATCTCATCTACATTCTCCACCTGCGTACTGGCCTGTTCTGAAAAACTATCGGCAATAACCGAATCTACCGGCAAATGGACTTCCACTCCTTTTTCTTTGGCTTTTTTAAGGATTTCCAAGGCAAGCTCCTGCTTGTCATCTTCCACGAGCGAATTCCCGATTTTTCCACCTTTAGCCTTGATGAAGGTATAGGTCATTCCGCCGCCAATAATAAGATGATCGATCTTGTCCAGAATATTTTCTATCACGGTGATCTTTGAGGAAACCTTTGCACCTCCCAAAACGGCAGTAACAGGTTTTTCTTTACTGTGCAGCACCTTATCCAGGCTTTCTATTTCTTTGGCAAGTAAATAACCGAAGCATTTCTCTTTGAAGAACTTCGCCACGATCGTGGTAGAAGCATGTGCGCGGTGGGCAGTTCCAAAGGCATCATTCACGTAAATATCCCCCAATTGAGAAAGTTGTTTTGCAAAAGCTTCATCTCCCTTGGTTTCTTCTTTGTGGAATCTCAGGTTCTCCAGTAGCAGGATTTCCCCTGGTTTCAGACTATCGGCTGCCTCTTTTACTTTATCGCCTACACAGTCATCAACAAACTTTGGTTTCACGCCAAGAACCTCTTCAACTTTGTACACAATATTCTTAAGTGAATATTTTTCTTCCCTTCCGTCAGGCCTTCCCAGGTGAGACATCAAAACGGCACTTCCACCATCGTCGAGGATCTTTTTTATAGTTGGTTTTGCTGCTTCAATCCGGCTCGCATCGGTGACCTTCAGATTTTCATCCTGGGGCACGTTAAAATCTACCCTTATAAGCGCTGTTTTATCTTTAAAATTGTAGTCGTCTGGTGTTTTCATAGTATTGGTTTATTACAAATATAATTTTTTCCGAAGACTTAAAAGAGCATATAAATTTTATATTTGCTTATGCTTTTTTCAGACATACTAGGATTACCCCATCTCAAGAATCACCTGTGCACAACTGCCGATAAAAACCGGATTCCACATGCACAACTCTTCGTGGGGAGCAGTGGCAGCGGTACTCTTCCAATGGCTATTGCCTATGCGCAATATATCCTCTGCAAAAATTTAAATTCCGAGAATAATACAGGCAGCCAGGCTTGTAATTTGAAGTTTAATCACCTCTCCCATCCCGACCTGCATTTCGCCTTTCCGGTAGCAAAGAACGACAAGATAAAAAGCCATCCGGTTTCAGCGAATTTCATGGAAGAATGGCGCGATTTTGTCAAGACTAATCCCTACGGAAGCCTTTACGATTGGTACCAGCTTTTGGGTATTGAAAACAAGCAGGGCCAGATAGGAGTTGATGAAGCTCAGGATATCGTAAAATCACTTTCGCTGAAGGCGTATGAAGGAGGATTTAAGGTGATGCTGATCTGGAGAGCCGAAAAGATGAATACGGCGGCGGCTAACAAGCTGTTGAAGCTAATAGAAGAACCGCCCAATAATACTCTTTTCATCCTTATTGCTGAAGATGAAGGACAGATAATTCAGACCATCAGGTCGCGTTGCCAGACCTTGCATTTTCCACCTTTAGCCGAAGCAGATATTGCTGAAGCCCTTATCAAAGATGAAAACTGTGACGAACAGGAAGCCTATACAATAGCTCATCAGGCGAACGGCGACTATACCAAAGCGCTTCATCTCTTTCAGAAGAACGCGGGAGACGAGCAATTCGAAACCTGGTTCATTGGCTGGGTACGCAGCGCTTTTCGCGCCAGGGGCAATAAAGCTACTATTCTGGAACTCATCTCCTGGAGTGAAGAGATCGCAGCTCTGGGTCGGGAAAGCCAGAAAAGTTTTCTGCTATACTGCATCGACTTTTTTAGGCAGGCCCTGGTGATGAATTATAAAGCTGAAAAGCTAGTCTACCTCAAACCGAAAACCAAAGGCTTTGAGCTGGCTAAATTTGCGCCTTTTGTACATGGCGGAAATATTGTTGAGATCACAAATGCCCTCGAAGAGGCTGTCTACCACATTGAACGAAACGGAAATGCCAAGATCATCCTTACCGATCTTTCTATAAAACTCACCAAATTCCTTCACAAAAAAGCAGCATAATCCTATGGAAAATTTAGAATCTTACATTTCAGAAATTCTCATCCTCTTGTTCATCCTCATCACCTTTCTGCAATCGGGTATTGATAAAGCTACCGACTGGAAAGGAAATGTGGGCTGGTTAAAAGAACACTTCGCTAATACTTTTATGGCGAATATGGTGCCCTTCATGGTAGGGCTTGTAATGATTCTCGAGATGATCACCGGTCTCCTGACGATCCTGGGAATCGCTTCCCTCCTGCTCTACGGCAGCAACCTTCTTGCGCTCTATGCATGTATTTTGGCAGCAATCACCTTACTTATGTTATTATTCGGGCAGCGGGTAGCCAAAGATTATGCCGGTGCTTTTACTCTTACAGGTTATTTTGTGATCGTCATCCTGGGAACATTCCTTCTTTCTTAATCAGCAAAATCATAAAACGAAAAAAGCTCCGGGTTTCCGGAGCTTTTTTCGTTTTACGATTATTTACAGCAATTAGTTCTTGCTATAATCTTCATTGAGTTTCAAAAGAATTTCATCGGTGATATCCAATCCATCCTTAGCATACATGATGTTAGCCGATTCGTTAGATCCGAAAATATAGGTGTAGTTATTTTCTTCTCCATAAACCTCAACATAGTCTTTCACTTTATTAACTATAGAATCGATAACTGCATCGCTTTCTTTTCTCAATTGCCCACCTTTCATTTGTTGTTGCTGCTGAAGCATCTGTTGCTTTTGCATCAACTCCTGCTGTCTTTCCTGGCGCTTAGAGTCACTCATAGATTTCATCTCTTTCTGAAATTCCTGCACTTCCTGCTGAAATGCTCTTGCAGCCGAATCCAGTTCCTGTTTTACAGAATCGGATTTCGTAGTGAAGTCTGCCTGCACATCTTTCATCTCCTTATATTCCTGGATGAGTTTTGTGGTATCAACATAAGCGGTTTTTTGTTGGTTACAGCTTACCAGCATAACTGCAACAAAAGCAATCATTAAAATTTTTTTCATCATTATTCAAATTTGTTTTCACAAATGTAATAAAGTATATCTTTTCCTGAAGATGGAATTTCCCGAAGTTATTTCTAATAAACCTGAAGATAGGTCCACTAAGGCTTGAAATCCATAAAATAAGTATCTTTTATACTTTCTAAGGAAACTATAAGCCCCCGCTATAAAAACAGGCTTTAATAGCTCGAATTTAAGAATGGATCAGAATTTAGGAATAGGAGGAGATCTTCTTTAAGAAGAAGAGGCCTTAAAAGGGCTAAAATCTCGTTTTTCATGCCCGTTTCAAGAAATATACGAGCGACGAGTACTCTGAGGTGTCCCTGGCCGACCAATTTGACCTCAAACCTTCAAAGAAAGCTTTTATCAAATTTTTTCTTCCGGATCTGTGTTGCTCCGAAAGAAGGCTCACATAAAAAGAATCGAATTTAAGAGGTTCTATCTTTTGAAGTGAAAAACCTCTTTCCGCGAATAGTGCGGTAATTCCTTCTTGCGAAAAATGCCAAAGATGACGAGGCACGTCATAAGCTGCCCAATCCTC
Source organism: Salegentibacter sp. (assembly GCA_049589035.1). Lineage (GTDB taxonomy): Bacteria > Bacteroidota > Bacteroidia > Flavobacteriales > Flavobacteriaceae > Salegentibacter_A. Next base: position 3,331 of record JBAWAB010000128.1, on the reverse strand, counting down.
TCCATAATATTGGGCATCGTGACTTTTATAATTTGGGACCGCGATCACCAGCATTCCATCTTCTTTCAAAAGACGATCTAACTCCGTAAGTTGCGCATCAAGATCGGGAACATGTTCCAGCACATGCCACATGCTAATCACATCGAAATAGGAAGACGAAAATTCGGATGAATTCTTTTTAAGCCGAATTCCTTTTTTTTCTGCTAAAGCCCGTGCCGATACATTAGGTTCCACCCCTGAGGTTGTCCAGCCATTCTTCTTCGCTTTCAAAAGAAAATCGCCCGTTCCCGCTCCAAGATCCAGAATGGTTCCTGCTTTTTTTATTTCAAGGATCCAACTCAACTTCTTTTGAAGCATATAACTTTTAACCAGGCGATAAATTTTATCGGTCAGGCTTCCTGAAGAATCCGTATGTGAAATATAATCCTCACTCTCGTAATAGAAAGATAAGTTTTCAGGAACAGGACGTGTTTCTAAAATATCGAATTTCGGGTGCGGGTGAAGTTCAAATTCGTCGCCTGAAACAAGGTGATCTTTACAGCGAAGCACGGCTTTCTTTTTACTCATCTATAATTTTATTCTGTCCTTTTTTATCAACTACGGAAAGCTTTCCTAATTTTTTCCGATACGAAATAAAGGATTAAAGGTAATAAGGAGAAACGAAATTTGTTTTTTTATTCCTGTTCTTCAGTTTAATTTTTCTCTCTAAAAATTCCTTTTACTCCTTCAGAACCGCAGGCCGAAATTAGTTATTTCTGAATAACAATTTTAGAAATTTCTAAAAAACATCATCTTCTCAAAAAAATAAATTCCCGCAAAAAAGCAGGAATTTCTATAATTTTACGTCATAGTTCCACGTGGAACAACAACAATTTACCGCCCCATATAAACTAATAAAACTGAAATATCATTCGGACTCACACCGCTGATTCTCGACGCCTGGGAAACGGTCGCGGGTTGTATCTTATTCAATTTTTCCCGTGCCTCAAAAGACATAGATTTGATCTTTGAATAATCAAAAGAAGACGGAATTTTGACTCCTTCCAATCTGTTCAACTTATCAGCATTATTCTTTTCTTTCTCAATATAGCCGGAATATTTCACCTGAATTTCGGTTTGCTCAAGCATCTCTTCATCCAGTTCATTTTCCTTTATATACTCCTCCACCCCGGGAAACTTACGGACATCATCCATACTAATATTGGGTCGCGAAAAGACCTTAAAGATCTTATCACTTTGCTTCATCGATGAAGAATCATAACGTTCCAAGACAGGGTTAGCGTCTTCAGGAACCACGCTGGTATCCTTCAGAAAATTCACAAAGCCTAAGGATTTCTCTTTCTTTTCTTCCATCCTTCTCATTCGATCTTCAGAAGCTAAGCCAAGATCAAAAGAACGCTCCGTAAGTCTAAAATCGGCATTATCCTGTCGCAATAAAGTTCGATATTCTGCCCTGGAAGTAAACATTCGGTAAGGTTCTTCAGTTCCTTTAGTGATTAAGTCATCGATAAGGACACCAATATAAGCCTCATTTCTTTTCAGAATAAATTCCTCTTTTTCCTGGATTTTCAAAGCTGCATTCACGCCCGCCATGAGTCCCTGACAAGCTGCTTCTTCATACCCGGTCGTACCGTTAATTTGTCCAGCGAAATATAAGCCCTCCACCAATTTTGTCTCCAGCGTATGCTTTAATTGCGTAGGTGGAAAATAATCGTATTCTATCGCATAACCCGGCCGGAAAAATTTCACATTCTCAAACCCGGTCACCGTTCTTAAAGCTTTAAACTGCACATCCTCGGGAAGCGACGTTGAAAAGCCATTAACATAAACTTCCACCGTATTCCAACCCTCCGGTTCTACAAAAAGCTGATGCCTGTCCTTATCGGCAAAGCGATTAATTTTATCTTCAATAGAAGGGCAATAACGCGGACCAATACTCTTAATCCTGCCGTTAAACATTGGGGATCTGTCAAACCCTTCCTTCAGGATCTCATGCACCTCATTCGAGGTGTAGGTCATGTAGCAAGAGCGCTGTTTATTTAAAGGTTTTGTTTCTTCTAAATAGGAGAATTTTCCAGGCTTTTCATCCCCGGGCTGTTCTGTCATTTTAGAATAATCTAAAGAGCGGCCATCCACTCTGGGAGGCGTTCCGGTTTTCATTCTACCGGCTTCAAAGCCCGCGTCGATAAGATCTTTTGTAATACCAGTCGCGGCTCGTTCTCCTGCTCTACCGCCACCAAACTGTTTCTCGCCAATGTGAATCAATCCGTTCAAAAAAGTGCCATTAGTACAAACCACTGCTTTAGATCGTATCTCTAAACCAAGAGAAGTTCGAACACCTTTTACCTTTCCATTTTCGATTATAAGGCCGCTCACCATCTCCTGGTAAAAATCAAGATTCTGAGTCTGTTCTAAACGCATTCTCCAGTCTTCTGAAAAACGCATCCTGTCACTTTGAACCCTGGGGCTCCACATTGCAGGACCCTTAGATTTATTAAGCATCTTGAATTGTATGGCGCTGCTATCACTCACCAACCCGCTATAGCCTCCAAGCGCATCGATCTCGCGAAGGATTTGCCCTTTAGCGATTCCACCCATGGCGGGATTACAACTCATTTGTGCAATATTCTGAAGATTCATAGTTACCAGCAAGGTACTGCAGCCCATATTTGCAGCTGCCGCGGCAGCTTCACTACCGGCATGCCCTGCTCCAACCACGATTACATCATATTCCTTTTCAAACATAAAATATACTTCTGCTGTTATTGTTCCACGTGGAACATTCTCATCTTTTCGTTTTCCTTTTGTCGCATCAAGGCCGAATCGCTTTCACTTTTATCTTTATACCCACAAAAATGAAGTATCCCATGAGCCATCACCCTTCGTAACTCCTCCTCGAAGGAAACATTAAATTCTTTGGAATTTTCCAATACCCTTTCTATGCTTATAAAAATATCACCGCCAAGCACATTGCCCACAGAGTTATCAAAGCTAATAATATCGGTATAGGTATCATGGTCCAGATACTGAAGGTTGATCTTGTGCAGGTATTCATCATCACAAAAGATGTAGCTGATTTCCTCCAGCTCTTTACCTTCAGAAATAATGACTTGCCCCAGCCAGTTGCGGAAATGATTCTTACTCTCTAGTTCAAAATCATTTTCTGAATAAAAATTAATCGCCTCGTCCTTCAAAATATTCCTTTACTTTTTGCTTGTAAATTTGCCGCAAAGGTAATATTTGTCTGTTTAAAATCTCCGTGCTATTGAAATATTCTTTAGCCTTAAGGTTTTGATCCTGAGCAGGATTCTCATACTCCCTTTCATTGGTT
>JBAWAB010000127.1:0-17230 GCA_049589035.1 Salegentibacter sp. | reverse complement strand
GACCGCAAAGATAGAAGCTTTTCTTTGCTTTCGGGTGAAAGTCTTCTATAAATCCTACGGTTAAAAAGAGAACGAGACTGTCCAAAAGTTTTGTTCACGTCCAACCTAAATCTGTTTCAGGTTTCTCGGCTCTTTTGCTAAGAAACCTGAAATAAATTCAGAATGGCATCTACTCCTTTGCGACAGTCTCGTTGAGACCTTAAGATTAGTCCGGTTTAATTATTCTGAACCATGTCCTGAGCTCCGGTGCCGTACTTATCAATGAGATACACTAGGGAAGTCATGGTGGCTGCACCCAATTCCAGCTCTCTCTTATCAATATGCTCGAAAGTGTCATTGGATGCATGGTGATAGTCAAAATAACGCTGCGAATCGGGTCTAAGTTCGGCAAGAAGAGTGTTCCCATCCACCTTTTCCAATGGACTTATATCTGCACCCACTCCGCCGTGAACGAAATAATGCACAAGATAAGGCTGAAAAAGCGGCTTCCATTGTTCTACCTGTGCGAACTGCTCTTCGCTGGCCTTGAAGGAAAATCCACGGGGAGTGAATCCGCCGTTGTCACTTTCAAGAGCAAAGATGTGCTTTTCGTCTTTTTGCTGAGCCACTTCCGCATATTTTTTTCCGCCGCGAAGCCCATTCTCTTCATTCATAAAGAGAACGACCCTAATGGTGTGTTTAGGCTTGTAATTCATTTTCTTCATAATGCGCAAAACTTCCATAGACTGCACCACGCCGGCACCATCATCCATCGCACCATCTCCAAGGTCCCAGGAATCGAGATGCCCGCCTACTACCATCACCTCATCGGGATACTGGCTCCCGGTGATCTGCCCGATCACGTTATAAGATTGCACATCTTGCTGCTGCTCACAGTTCATCTTGTAATAAAGTTCGAGATCGGGTTTTATTTTCAGGAGTCCGCTAAGATATTCGGCATCATTGGTACTTATGGCTGCCGCCGGAATTTTTTGAGAATCCGGAATATCCCCGTAGTGCATATTCCCGGCATGCGGCAGGTCGTCCTGTCTTAGGTTCATCGACCTCACGATCACCCCAACAGCCCCGTATTTGGCAGCTTCTTTTGCTCCGGAAGTTCGTTGGTCTACCGCGTCACCATAAGCCTCGAAAGTCCAGATATAATCGGGGCGCATGGGTCTGTTAAAAAACACAATCTTACCCTGAATCTGATCTTTACCGTAGCGCTCGAGATCTTCTAGTCCCTGAACCTCGATCACCTTTGCCTTGGTGCCTCCTTTTGCAGTCGCTACCGAGCCTCCAAGTGCACAAATATTAACATCGCGGGTTTTTCCGGGAGCGGTTTCGATATAGGCAAATTCCCTGGCTCCTCTTACCCACTTCGGAACCATCACCGGCTGAAGCCATACTTTGTCCAGCCCCAGCTTGTCCAGCTCGGCCTTTGTATAATCTACTGCCTGCTGCGCCTGAAGAGAGCCTGAAAGCCTCCCTCCAATCTCGTTGGAAAGATGCTCAAGCCAGTCGTAGCTTTCCCCATTCATGAGGGAGAGATCGTAAATTTTTCGAATATTGAGAGAATCGGTCTCTTCGTTAGATAACTGCGCAAAGCCAATCTGGCCGCACATTATGGATAGAAATAGAAAAACAGCTTTTTTCATCGCAAATTATTTTTTGCTAAGTAACGATTTTTTCCAAAACCTGCTCACCCTTCTTTTCCTAATTCCTCCCTGTATTCGTCGAGATTTTTCTTTATCTCGGGCTCCAGGTCGGGTTCTTTCACATCTTTATACTGCTGCAGCGATTCCCAGAGAATCTTTGCCACAAGATATCGGGCGGTGGGTTTACTGTTGGCGGGAATTACATACCAGGGCGCATGTTCTTTCGAGGTGTTATTGATGGCTTCCTGGTAGCACAAATGATAATGGCTCCAGAGATCGCGCTCTTTCAGGTCGCCGGGAGAAAATTTCCAGTGCTTATTAGGCTTCCGCAGACGTCTTAACAAACGCTGCCGTTGTTCCTCTTTGGAAATATGTAGAAAAAACTTAAAAATAATGGTCCCGCTGTCGGCCAGATGCTGTTCAAAATCATTGATCTGCTGAAACCGCGTCTTCCAAAATTCTTCATCAATATCCTTAAGATCATTCACCTGGGGCAGGTTTTCTTTCAGGATATATTCCGGGTGAACGCGTGTCACCAGTACATTCTCATAATGGCTGCGGTTAAAGATCCCGAATTTGCCACGTGCCGGTAAAGCGATATAGTGCCGCCAGAGAAAATCGTGCTTTAGTTCAAGGGTGGTGGGAACCTTAAAGCTGTGAACCACCACCCCTCGGGAATTAAAACCTTTAAAAACCTCGCGGATAAGGCTGTCTTTTCCTGCAGTATCCATCCCCTGAAGGCAAACCAGAATAGCATACTTTCCGTGGGCATAAAGCGTATCCTGCCAGTCGCCCATGGTTTGCCTGGTCTTCTTTAGCTCTTTTTTGATCTTTTTCTTCTTGGCATCCAGGTCAAAGGAAGTTGGAAATTCATTAAGGTCAACAGGCTTTGTTACCCGGAACTGGGAAAGGTCTGGTTCTTTCATACTTTAAGCGGTTTGGATCTTAAAGATACGATTTTGAGAGACTTTTTTTTGTTATCTTCGCAGCAAAAGCAGCTAAGGTTGGACAAACAGTACAAGGAAGAGATTATTGAGAAAGTGACGGCTCTTTTGAAAGAGATCCCTACGTCTCTCGATATCGTAAAAAAAGGAGGAGATAGTCATAAGCGTTTTAGATATCTGGCTACTCATATGGTGGAAAAAGCCATTGAAAAAGATGCGCTTATAGTATCAGAAAACCGCAAAGGCATCGCCATCCTTTTCAAGACCAGCAAGAAAGATGACAGTATTCTGAAAGATCTGTGGATGCAGATAAAGCTGGTGCTGAACGTAACCGGCGTCAAAAATGCCTATCAAATTGTAAAAAACCAGAATTACATCAAGCAACAGCGCCCCCAGGAAGGGGAATATCTCTATTGCTGGTTCTGGGGAATTTTGCCTGATTCCCGTGGTGCCGATACGCAGATCGGGAAAGAAATGAAAGATGAATTCTACCGCCAGGCCCAGGAATACCAGATTCCCCTTTACGCTGAAACAAGATTGCGTAAAAATGCGTTGGTTTATCAGCGGTTCGGATTTGAGCTTTTCCACGAATGGCAACATCCAAGCGGCGACACCATGTATTTCTTGAGGTATACGCCGCCGTCCAAAGAAGAATAACTCTAAAATTTACTTCCGAAGAGCTTCACATCTTCGCCGGTGACTTTCTCGCCCCCGAGAATAATGAGTCGCTCGACCACGTTGCGAAGTTCGCGTATATTTCCGCGCCAATCATATTCCTGCAGCACCTGCAGGGCATCCTCGGTAAAATCTTTTTTGGCTGTCCCGTGCTCCTGCCCAATCTTGTCACTAAAATAATCGACAAGCAACGGAATATCATCTCTCCTCTCATTTAGTGGTGGCACCTCAACAAGGATCACAGCCAGCCGGTGATAAAGGTCTTCGCGAAATTTCTTCTCTTCTATTTCCCTCTGAAGATTTTTATTGGTCGCGGCAATCACCCGCACATCTATTTTAATATCTTTATCGCTACCCACGCGGGAGATCTTATTCTCCTGAAGCGCCCTTAAAACCTTAGCCTGGGCCGAGAGACTCATATCGCCAATCTCATCCAGGAAGATGGTACCGCCATTGGCAGCTTCAAATTTCCCTGCACGGTCTTTATTGGCAGAAGTAAAGGCGCCCTTTACATGACCAAAAAGCTCACTCTCTATCAATTCTGAAGGTATCGCAGCACAATTCACTTCAACCAAAGGACCTTTAGAGCGATCGCTCTTCTCATGCAGCCAATGGGCCACCAGTTCCTTTCCGGTCCCGTTGGGGCCGGTGATTAATACTCGTGCATCGGTGGGAGCTACTTTTTCAATGAGGTCCTTGATGCGGTGAATTGCATCCGATTCTCCAATCATCTCATAGTTCTTGCTCACCTTTTTCTTAAGGCGGGTGTTTTCAAGCACCAACTCTTTCCGGTCAAGGGCATTGCGCACTGTATTCAACAGACGGTTTAAATCTGGTGGTTTAGAAATATAATCGAAGGCTCCCATTTTCATGGTATTCACGGCGGTATCGAGATCGCCATGTCCCGAGATCATCACCACAGGAATTTCGGGTTTGATCTTCTTGATCGCCTCAAGCACTTCTACGCCATCCATTTTGGGCATTTTTATGTCACAAAGAACCAGGTCGAAATCATCGTCTTTTATTTTTTCCAGACCTTCCAGGCCGTCGGCCGCTTCTTCCACAGCGTAGGAATCGTTTTCTTCAGAAAGGATTTTTACCAGCACTCTTCTGATTGCTGCCTCATCTTCTATCAATAATATTTTTGCCATAGTTATAATATACTAAATTTTAAACCACCACGCACATAAAACGTGTTTACGTCGTTAATCGTGTAAATTTTTTCCAGATTCTCATCCCGCAGCTTTATATCATTGAGAAGGGTGAACCCTGAATAAAGATACGAGGAAAGGTTTTTTGTAAAGTGATGTTCATATCCCAATCCTCCCAGCAGAACGGTCATGGAGATATTCTGTGCCAGTTCAGACGCCCGTGGCTGTAAAGGATTCAGGTAGAAATTATTCTGAATATTGGCGAAAAAACCATCAAGCGTTGCGAAAGCCTGTACGGTATTTTTGTCGCTGATGTAGAACTTCAGGTTAGATTTAGGAGTTCCCAGAGAATAGGACCACCTGGGATGAAACCTTTTATAATAATTGATGATAGGCAGCGGAAACGGCAAACCTGTGGTCGTAGAATAATTAAGACCTAGCACAAGCCTCACGGGCTGCAGATAGCGATCATCTTTGTGGATCCAGATCATGAAAACCGAGCCGGTAAACACAAAGTCATCAGCTACAACATGATCTTTCGAAAAATTGGAAGCGATCATCACGCCCGTTTGCGCCGCGAAACGCCATTGCTGATTTAATTTGAAGGTATAGCCCAGGCTTCCCGTGAAGGATTGAAAACGATTAAGATCGGCCGTACTGAAGAATTCAGAATCCCGGTAAAGGAAATTTACATTGCGGTATTCCAGCCCCGGCACCAGATAAGCGCCTTTGTCATTCAGCTTAATGGGTACGTGCAAAAAACTGCGGAACCTCCTAAAGGAATTATCGGAGCCTCGCTGCGGAAACCAGGTATATTCCACCCGGGCCAGATCTGTAAGTTGGGAATGCGCAGGGGTAAGTACTGACGAAAACAAGAACAGGAAGAATACTTTAGCTTTCCGGCTCATCGTCTTCCTTTTTTTCGACGGAAGGTCTTTCCGGATAAAACATGTGCACATCCCGTTGAGGAAAAGGAATGCTAATATCGTTCAACCTGAATTTCTTATCGATTCTAAACCTCAGATCACTTTTGACCTTGGGATCTACAAAACTGTCGGCCGTGTAGAAATGAAGTGCAAACAGCAAGGCAGAATCCCCAAATTCCTCAAAAAGCACGAAGGGTTCAGGGTTCTTCAAAATTCCTTTTTGTTCCATGGCACAATCCACCAAAACATGCCTGACCTTTTCCGTATCGCTGCCATAGGCCACACCCACCTTGACAGATTCCCGTGTAGTTTTATGGTTCTGGGTATAGTTAAAAACCACATCACTAATAAACTTATGGTTGGGAATGATCATCACCTTATCGTCACGGGTAAGAGCGCGGGTGGTTCGGAGTTTGATCTGAAAGACCCGCCCCACGCGGCCTTCCATTTCAATAATATCGCCCACCAGCAGGGATTTGTCGAGAATGATAAAAATACCGCCAATAATATCCTGAAAGAGCTCCTGCAAAGCAAGACCAATTCCCACGAAAAGCGCGGCCGAGGCGGTCAGGAGAATAGTGACGTCTATTCCCATAGAATTGAGCGTCACCAGGATCACCGCCACATAAACAAAGTACTTGATGAACTTGAAAATGCTTACGAATTTCGCCTGATCATCCTTTATAAGCTTGTTCGTAATAAACGAGCGGATAAGCCTTAGCAGAATACTTGTAGCCACAAAAGCAAGCACCATGAGAAGGATCAATTCTACCGTGATTACTATGGCATGTTGATCATCTACCCGGTAGGTGAAGATTTCGGCATTCCAGAAATCCTTTATAGCTCCCCAAATATCATCCCTGACGACACCTTTGATATTTTTAGCAGCTTCCTGGGGCATTTCTTAGTATTTAAGCCATTTGTAGAGCTCTTTGTAGGTAGGCTTCTTTCCGTACATCAATATTCCCACACGGTAGATCTTGGCCGCCAGCCAAAGCACACCAATATTGGTCAAAATAAGGATACCTATTGAAAGAGCCAGCTCCCACCACGGCACTCCAAACGGAATACGCATCAGCATTACGATGGGTGAGGTAAGAGGAATCATTGAAAAGATCGTGGAAACACTGCCTCCGGGATTCTCGATCACTGCGAAAAAACCTACATAAATCCCAAGCATCAACGGCAGGATTACAGGGAACATAAACTGTTGTGTATCGGTCTCGCTATCTACAGCCGCTCCAATGGCAGCATAAATGGCGCTGTACAAAAAGTAGCCACCCATAAAGTAGATCACGAAGAATATGATGAGACTTAGAATAGGCAAATTGGTAATATCGACGAGGATCTGGGCCATTTCAGGTTTTGACAGCTGCTGCAGACTTTCCTGCGCCGGGGTATCAACAGCCATAAGATCTACCCCCAGAAAAGCAGAAACTCCATATAAGAGAATACCTCCCACGACTACCCAGATACTGAATTGGGTAATTCCGGCCAGGGAGGTTCCCAGGACTTTTCCCATCATTAACTGGATAGGTTTCACCGACGAAACGATGATTTCGATAATGCGGTTGGTCTTTTCTTCGATCACGCTGCGCATTACCATATTTCCGTAAATAATAATGAACATCATCAGCAGGTATCCGGCAGCACCACCAAAGAACATCTTGATATAGCTCGACATTTTGGACGTTCGTTCCCCGGCAAAATTCTCGATCTGCACATGTACATTGGCCTTAGCCGCGTCTATCTCTGCCACATCAACTCCGCGAGCCACGAGTTCATGACGCGTAAGCTTATCGGCAATAGTTTTTTCAATCTGCTGAATGGTTCCCAGCCCGGGAGATTCTTTTCCGTAGAATTGCACTGCTCCGGCCAGTTCAGCATCGCTTTCGGTCTTAGGAATATAAATGAGTCCGTAGTAATCGTGGTCTTTCACATTCTGCTTGGCCTGCTCGAGGCTTTCATCAGAAAAGTTCAAATATTGGGTCTGGTCGGTATTGTGGAATTCCGAAGCGAAAATGCCGGTCTCATCATAAAGACCAATAATTCTTTCTTCGCTGCTGTTGAGCATGCTCAGGTAAGCAATAAGCATGATCATACCTACCAAAATCAGCGGACTTAAAAAGGTCATGATCACAAAGGTTCTGTTTCGTACCCTGGCCAGGTATTCCCGCTGTATTATGAGCTTTAAATTACGCATTTTGAGTTACGGTTTTAATAAAAATGTCGTTCACCGAAGGAATTACCTCTACAAAATAGTTCACCTCTCCCTTCCTGGTAAGATACTGAAGGAGGTCGTTAGGCGATTCTGAATCTTTCAGTTTAATACTGAGCTTCAGGTCGTCATGAATGCTTTTGAAAGTGGCCTTTCCTACCTCGAATTTCTGCTGAAGTTCGGCCAGCAAAACTTCTTCATTTACTGCATCAAGACCCACATCGTAAGTATTCGATTTATATTCCCGTTTGATCTCTGAAACTTTTCCGTCAAGTAATTTGTTCGATTTATAGAGAAGAGCCATATAATCACATAACTCTTCCACGCTTTCCATGCGGTGCGTTGAAAAAATTATGGTAGCGCCTTTCTCCTTCAGCTCCAGGATTTCGTCTCTTATAATATTAGCATTCACAGGATCAAACCCACTGAAAGGCTCATCAAAAATCAGCAATTTCGGACTGTGAAGCACGGTGATCACAAATTGGACTTTTTGCGCCATTCCTTTGGAGAGTTCCTGAATTTTTTTGTCCCACCAATCCAGGATACCGAGCTTATCGAACCAATAATGCAACCTTTCTTTGGCATCGGCTTTAGAAAGACCTTTAAGACGTGCCAGATAAAGCGCCTGCTCGCCTACTTTCATCGACTTATAGAGGCCGCGTTCTTCGGGCAAATACCCTATATGCGCAATATCGTTGGGATGAAGCGGCCTGTTATCGAGATATACCGTGCCTTCATCTGGCATGGTGATCTGGTTGATAATTCTTAAAAGAGTTGTTTTTCCGGCTCCGTTAGGGCCCAGCAGGCCAAATATACTACCACGGGGGACCTGGATTGAGACATTATTGAGTGCAGTAAAATCGCCAAAACGCTTGTAGATGTTTTCTGCTACCAAAAGATTTTCCATAAAATGTAATTCCAGAAGGCTGTAAAGGTATTGAAATCGCCTGAAACTGCTTTTGGATTAAGAAGATTTTATAATTTCAGGCTCACTCTAAAAACAAAACCCACCCTTAACAGTGTCAAGGATGGGAAAAAAATTGCTATGAAAAAGAAAAATTATCACTAAAAGATTTAGTGATACTCAAATATAATAAAATTATCTTAAAATTGAGGATCTTAAGAAAACATATCTTTAACTTTTTCAAAAAAGGATTTATCGCTCTTCTCAGGATTTGGCTGAAAATTGTCATCATCTGCCATTCGCTCGAAGAATTCTCTTTGCTCTTTGGAAAGTGTCTTTGGCGTCCACACATTCACATGCACCAACAGGTCGCCTTTTCCGTAGCCATTAAGACTGGAAATACCTTTACCGCGTAGCCGCAGAATCTTACCAGACTGTACTCCTTCTTCCACCTTTATGCGCACTTTACCGCTCACGGTATCGATCTCTCTTGAAGAACCCAAAGCCGCTTCAGAGAAGCTAATGTACAGATCGTAGTGCAGGTTATCTCCCTCACGTTGAAGGCTGGCATGCTCTTTTTCTTCGATTGCCACAAGAAGATCGCCGGGGATTCCATTGCCGGGAGCGTCATTCCCTTTTCCGGAAACCTTAAGCTGCATCCCATCTTCAACCCCTGCGGGTATTTTGATGGAAACGGTTTCTTCCTTCACCTTAAGACCTTGTGCATCGGCATCATTAGGCTTTTGATCAATGATCTGCCCCGATCCGCCACAGGTGGTACATGGAGAAGCTGTTTGCATTCTACCTAAGATAGTATTGGTCACGCGGGTCACCTGCCCCGTACCCTTACAGGTGCTACAGGTTTTGTAAGTGGTGCCCGGCGCCTGAACTTTTCGCTTCACCTTGATCTTCTTCTCAACCCCATTAGCTATTTCCTCCAGGGTCAAAGATACCCTGATCCTGAGGTTACTGCCTTTGGCACGACGTTGACCTCCGCCAAAGCCACCACCAAATCCGGAAAATCCGCCGCCGAAGCCTCCGCCAAAGATATCGCCGAACTGACTAAAGATATCGTCCATATTCATACCGCCTCCGCCGAAGCCGCCTCCGCCTTCAAAGGCCTGGTGACCAAACCTGTCATAGCGGGCTCTCTTATCTTCATTGCTCAAAACTTCATAGGCTTCTGCAGCTTTTTTGAACATATCTTCGGCTTTGGTATCACCGGGATTCTTATCGGGGTGATATTCAATAGCCTTTTTGCGATATGCCCTCTTAATATCGGCTGTTGAAGCGTTTTTACTCAGTCCTAATATTTCGTAATAATCTTCTTTCATGGTATCTTTTTGCGGGTTCTAAGCCTCTAATTATTTTCCGGTTACAACTTTAGGATAGCGAATAATGCGCTCCCCAAGTTTGTAACCTCTCTCCACCACATCAACTATCTTGCCTTTAAGGTCGTCTGATGGTGCAGGGATTTGCGTGATGGCCTCGTGAATATCGGCATCAAAAGCGTCTCCTTCCTGAACATTCATAGGCTCAAGGCCTTTGCTGCGAAGGGTTTCGCTGAATTTATTGTGGATGAGTTCTACTCCTTTAAGAAGATCATTCTCTTCGGTAGTTTTTCTTATTTCGTTCAGAGCACGGTCAAAGTCGTCCAGTACAGGCAACATGGCTGACATCACTTCCTGATTGGCAGTCTTGAAAAGCTCCAGTCTTTCTCTGGAAGTACGTTTTTTGTAATTCTCAAATTCAGCAAAAAGGCGCAAAAATTTATCTTTCTCTTTTTGCACGTCTTCTTTGAGTTGCTCGGTTTCTGAGGGTTGCTGGGATTTTCCATCAGCTGATTCCTCTTTCTCTTCCACTTCTTCGATGGCCTTGTCAATTGCATCTTCAACCTGGTCCTTTACCGGGTTGTTTTCGTTTTCAGATATATTCTTCTTCTTTTTACTCATTTTTTCTTGCGTTTGCGTACGTGCACATTTAGGCAAAAGTATTGCCAATAATGACTGAATGTCAAAATGTCACCAGCTAATTTTAGTATTTCCTTAGGATATTCAGCACCGCTACCTGTTTATTGCAAGGCCGCAAAAAAAGGAAATTTTCAGAAGATTGAAAATGTCTTCGCAGCTCTTTTCTGAATGTATTCGGAAGAATAGCACCGATGGCCAGGGAAGCCACCTGAATTTGATGCTCTCTAAGAGACCGTCCCCACGTAGCTGCTTTTTTTTAGTCAAGCAGGTCGTTCAATGCACGCGGAAGGTTTTTGTATTGGAATTGGTAACCGGTGGCCTCAATCTTATCGTTGCTCACCAGTTGACTTGACAGCACGATATGCGACATTTCTCCCAGAAAAGTCTTTAGAGCAAAAGCAGGAACGTTCGGAAGCCAGAGCGGCTTACCCATCTGCTTGGCTACTTCCCGAACCATTTCCTTATTGGTGACGGGATTTGGAGCCACCGCATTGTAAACCCCTTCCAGTTTCTTCTCCAGCGCATGTAGAAAAATTCCTGCCACGTCGTCAATATGTATCCATGACTGCCATTGCTTGCCGTTTCCCAGCGGTGCCCCAACATTGAAAGCCACCGGTTCCTTGAGTTTCTCCAGCATTCCGCCTTTTTCTGCCAAAACCAATCCAATCCTCACCTTGGCTACGTCAACTCCTATATCCTTAAAATTATCTACTGCCGCCTCCCATTTTACGACCACTTGTCCCACAAAGGAATCATCTACTCCTTTGTCCTCTTCTGAATAAAGTTTCTGAAGAGAACTCGGGTAAATCCCTATGGCGCTGGCTGAAATGAAATGACCAATATGATGCTCGTGCCTCTGGAGGGTCTCGAAAAGAAGTTTGGCGGTTTGGGTCCTGCTTTCTACAATCACCTTTTTATTAGTCTTTGTCCATCGCTGGGCAATACTGGCTCCAACGAGATTAATGATCGCATCTACGCCTTCAATGGCTTTAGGGTCCATTTCGCCTTTTTCAGGATCCCATAAAAATCCCTGGTAATCTGGATTGTGTTCTAATTTCTTTTTGCTAGTGGTAAGATAATTTACTTTTATTCCTTTCTCATGACACAGCTGCGTAACATGAGACCCAATCAAACCTGTAGCTCCCGTAATTAATACACGCATCTTTTTATTTACAATATACGGATGGCTGTAAGCCTTGACTAATTTTTATAAGAGGTTTAACAAACCTGAAGTTCAGCCTTTAGTAGCTCTCAGCATCTCCCGCTTTCCCGGAGGCCCCGGCAGCCGTTCTACCAAAAACCCCACTGCCTGCATCGCCCGCCGCACGCTTCCTTTGGCCGCATAAGTAACCAGCACGCCTTGCGGCTTCATCGCCCTGTACATGATCTTAAAGATCTCTTCGGTCCATAATTCAGGCTGGACGCGTGCGCCGAAAGCGTCAAAGTACACAAGGTCAAATTGGTCATTTTTCTCTATTTCCTGAAACTTCTTCTGCTCTTTTGTAAGGCTGAAAAAAGGCGTAATCTCAAACTCCTGCTCCCAGCCGGTTTCATGCATTTTTAGCAGGACCTCCTTTTTATTTTCTTCGGAAACAACCTCAGCGTAATTCAGATCTTTTAGTTCAGCTGCGGCTATTGGATAGGCTTCTACGCCAGTATAATTCACCTTCAGCTGAAGTTTTTCAGCTTGCAAGGCGGTAAGAAAGGCATTCAGGCCCGTTCCGAAGCCAATCTCCAGGATTGAAACTTCGCTCTTAGACTGTTGTTCCAGATAAAAATCCAGCCCCGTTTTTAGAAAAACATGCAGCGCCTCTTGTACCGCCCCGTGTTTGGAATGGTATTGTTCATCCCATTCCGGTAAATGGATGGTCACCGAACCGTCGCCTGTCTTGATTATCTTTCTTTCCATTTCTTCCTTTTTAACACCGCGAAATAAAACCTCGGCATGAACTTTCTCCCTCCTTCGGCCGCGAAGCGCTTATGAAAGGCTGCCAAATTTACCAAAACTTTAGACTTCCATTTTGCTTTTATTTCGGTAAATTTGTGATTAAAACCAACCAAGAAATGAAAGATCATACCGCTACCATTGATATTGTAAAATCACCTACCTCAAAAATCGATCAGACTGATTTCAGCAACCTGGCCTTCGGACAGGTTTTTACAGATCATATGATGGAGTGTGATTATAAAAACGGCGAATGGCAAACTCCTAAAATTCGGCCCTATGGCCCTATTTCACTGGATCCTTCTGCCAAAGTCTTCCATTATGGGCAGGCCGTTTTCGAAGGAATGAAAGCCTATAAGGACGAAAAAGACCACATCTGGCTCTTCAGACCCGATGAAAACTTCAGAAGAATCAACAAATCCAGCGAACGTCTGGCCATTCCTGAATTTCCTGAAGAATACTTTTTTGCTGCGCTGGAAGAGCTGCTGAAATTAGAGAAGGACTGGATCAAAAAAGGCTTCGGAAATTCACTTTACATCCGTCCTTTTGTGATCGCTACCGAGAAGGGAGTTTCTGCGGCTCCTGCCAAAGAGTACAAATTCATGATTCTCTGCTCTCCCGCCCAGGCTTACTATAGCGGCGAGGTAAGAGTTCAGTTTATAGAAAAATACAGCCGTGCTGCCGATGGTGGTGTGGGTTATGCCAAAGCGGCAGGAAATTATGCAGCCCAGTTCTTCCCAACCAACCTGGCCAAAGAAGAAGGTTACCAGCAGGTGATCTGGACCGATGCCAATACACACCAATACCTCGAGGAAGCAGGCACCATGAATATTTTCTTCAGGGTGGGCGACAAACTTATAACCGCTCCTACCAGCGATCGTATTCTTGACGGGGTAACCCGAAAAAGTGTGATCGCGATGGCCGAGGAATTTAACATTCCGGTTGAAATACGCCGGGTAACGGTAAAAGAAATCGTAGAAGCAGCCGAAAAAGGAGAACTTAAGGAGATGTTTGGCTCTGGTACCGCAACCGTTATTAATCCTATTGTGGGATTCGGCTATGCAGGACAAAAATATGAACTTCCAAAATTGGAGGATTCCTATGCCCGCTTCTTTAAGGATAAGCTAATGAAGATCCAGTATAACCAGGCCGAAGACAAATTTGGCTGGAGGTATCCTATAACTGAATAGAATTTCGCTTTCCTAAAGCTTATTTAGGTGGAAATAATACCGGAAGCCTGTAATGCATTTCATTTGCAGGTTTTCCGGAAGCGTTTGCGCGGCTAAAGATCAGATAGCCTCTTTCGTCGTCAGGAGCTTTGAATTCTAGTTTTCCGGAAAAAGGTACAAAGTCTTCGGTCATCCAGTTTCCTTCGGTTTTTATGACAGACTCTGACAGGACTTTACCATCTTTGTCCACCAACTTTACCGGCGCCTGGGCTTCAAAGAACCAGGTACCTTTAGCTTTGCCTTTTATTTCCAGAGGAGAGGCAACTTCAATATTGGGCAACGGCTTCTTTACCTCGAGGAAATCGGATGCTGTTTTCTTTTCAGAAAAATCGCCTCCTGTTTTGAGCGTCTGAAGGGCTTTAAGCAATTCTGCCTTACTCGTTGCATCCACTTCTCCACTATAGATCAGGTGGTCATTTCCTCCCATTTCTTCACACTCGTTCAGCGGCTTGGTCTTACCGGTTCTTCCGTCAAGACATTCCGCCTGAAAATCTTTGAGTTTAAAGTGAATATAAATCATTCCGCTGCGACTCCAACTTTTCGGCTGCTCTTTCAGTTGCAAGTACATGGCCCAGGCTGTACCATTCTTCAGCAGGTAAACTTTCGATGCCTCCGGGTCAAACTTCTCTTCCGAAGATAAAAAGCCCTTCCATTCCTTAAGAGAAATTTCGTCTCCTGAAGGGCCGTCCACCCCATAACCCTTCGGCAGAAAAGCGATGTAACCAAGCGAAGGCTGTTCGTGAATCGCAAATGGCGGATTTTTACCCGAAGCTGGATTATAGAGATTGATGACCGGCATTTCTCCTGCCAATTTGCTTTCCAGAATTGCCATAGACGCAGGAAATTTCAGAGAAAATGAAAACCTGTTATTGGAATAATCTTCCAGAGAAGTGGAAGATGCAGAATTCGTTTTTTTCTGCAGACTTTCTGTTTTCCCTGTAGCATCTTCTGCAGTAGTATTTTTCTCCTGATGCTGATTACAAGAAATTAGCACCATACACAGCAACAGAAAGCAAAATCTAAATCTCATGTTTTTCTTTTAAAATATAAAAAATGAAAAACGAGAGATTTAAAGATGTTATAAAAAGTAGCGGAGAAATATTAAAATTAAAGATTTCTGGCTATTCCCCCAGGATTTTCCCGATATCAGGTTTGAAGTAATTGGGACCTTTCAGGACTTTGCCGTCTTCCCGGTAGATCGGTTTTCCATCGGCGCCGAGCTTGCTCATATTGCTGCTCTGTATTTCTTCAAAAACTTCTTCAATTTTATGCTGCATTCCATGTTCTATAATGGTGCCGCAAAGAATATAGAGCATATCACCGAGCGCGTCGGCCACCTCGGGAAGATCATTGTTATTCGCGGCCTGCAAATATTCTTCGTTTTCTTCCTTCATTAGGTTATACCGCAGTAAATTCTTCGCCTCTCCAAGATCTGCAACCGGAGTTTTACGAACCCCAAGCCCAAAAGCACGATGAAATTTCTCCACTGCTTCTATTCGTTTTTTCATAAGATTTCGTTCTTAAAAAGATTAACTTTGCCCAAAAATAACCAAAAATGTTTTCGAGCGGACAATTGATATTTGCGGCCATTTTTGTGGTAGCCTTTGTATTTATAATCGCATTTAGCTACCGGAAAGATAAAAATATTCACCGCAAACATTACCGGGGCAGCCTATTGGTGCTTGTGGTTTTTCTCCTCTTCATTGCTCTGCTTTTTGTGCTTAAAAGCGTCCTCAACAAGTAATTCTATTTTCATATTTCTTTGCTGAATAAAATTCTTCTTCAAAATGGGGAATTTCAGCCAAGCTGAATTTAGTCTTGAGGCCTCCTCACTTCAGAATACCAAAAACAGGGAGAATATCTATGAAGATTTCATCGGAAAGGCTGATTTTCCAGTACCTGCAGCAATTAGCATCCTTCAAAATTACTATATTAGCCTTGTAAATATTTGCAACCCATGAAAATAATAAAATACGTCCTTTTCTTATTACTCATCCTCATCATTGCTGGTTCCATCTATGTAGCTACCAAAGATGGTGACTATCAGATAGAACGAACAGAAGTAATGAAAGCCCCGCGGGAAGTTGTATTTAATGAAGTGAACAATTATCAAACCTGGGGCACGTGGGATCCGTGGGCACGTGAAGCGGATGATATGGTAATGAACTTCGAAGAAAAGACCAGCGGTGAAAATTCCGGCTACTCATGGCAAAGCGAGAGTATGGGAGATGGCAGTATTCATACTGTTGAAGCCACACCTTTTTCCTCTATTCATCAAAAGTTGAGTTTCGAGACTTCCTTCGGAAAATCAACCAGCGACGTGTATTGGAATTTCGAACAAATTTCCAATGACAGCACCAAAGTGACCTGGGGAATGAAGGGAGATCAGAGCTTCATGGAAAAACTGGCTTTTACCCTGAAGGATCAATCCCTTACCGAAATGGTTCAGCCTATGCTGGAGAAAGGACTTAATAATCTTGAAGAAGAGATCTCCAAAAAAATGGAAGTCTATTCCATCAATGTAGATGGCGTCATTCAGCACGGCGGTGGCTATTATATGTACACCACCACTGCCAGTAAGATAAGTCAGGTGACTCAGAAGATGAGAAAGATGAAGGCCGAAGTCTCTTCCTATATGGAGCAGAACAATATTGAAAAAAACGGGAGTGCCTTTGTTTTATACAATGAATGGAATGAAAGGAGTAATAACGCGATCTTTTCGGTTGGAATTTTTACGCCCAGTGAAGTGATCACCCCTGCCGAAAGCGAAATTCTCACCGGGTTTCTTCCAAATCAAAAAGTATTGAAGACTACTTTAAAAGGCGATTTTGATAACCTGAAAGAAGCCTGGGATAAGGCCTACAGCTACATTCAGGAAAACGGACTTCAGGTAAATGAAGATGGCCGACCCTTTGAAGTACACGTCACCGACCCTGAAAAGGAGCCAAATCCTGCCAACTGGATCACCCAAATCTATATTCCTGTTAAGGAGCAAAACCCTTCACCTGAATTATGATCAAAAATGCGATTTTGGTCTTTCTGGGAGGTGGTCTTGGAAGTATTTTCCGCTACCTCATCAGCAAGGCACTTAATAATACAGCCCTTTCTATTCCTTACGGAACGCTTACCGCGAATATCCTCGGAAGCCTCATTATTGGTTTCGTTCTTGGAACAGCCATAAAGTATGACAGCCTTAACTCCTCGCTCTATTTACTCTTCGGAGTTGGCTTTTGCGGTGGTTTTACCACTTTTTCCACTTTTGCTTTTGAAAATCAGGCACTTTTGCGCTCCGGAGATTACTTTCACTTTGGAGTTTATGCCTTCGGAAGTCTTTTATTGGGTATTTCGGCAGTAATTTTTGGCATTTTCTGCTCAAAATTCGCCTAACCCCCTCTCCTTTTTTTGAAATTCCAGTAAAATAAGCATGATTTTAAAAACAACCCCTAAAAATTTAGGGGTTGTTTTTATTTTATTCACATTAATTAGACCTATACCCCTATTTTTTTAAGGGTTGTAGTATAATTTTATACATTTACTCCAGTATAAAACTTATTATTGATGAAAAAAATTGAAGCTATTATCAGAAAGTCCAAATTCGATGAAGTGAAAAAAGCGCTTCACGATACCGAAG
>JBAWAB010000126.1:0-17823 GCA_049589035.1 Salegentibacter sp. | reverse complement strand
CTAAAAAACTTCAATTCTGCGTATAAAAATTTCAAAAAAGACTCTGCCTGCGTTTTTTCTCCTAAATATTCCGAACTTTATCCCAAACTTCGAGAATCATGAAAAAACCGATCTTCTTTTTCCTTTTCCTTTTTGTACAAATAAGCCTATACAGTCAGACGATGGAGATAATGACCTACAATATTAAGTATGCCAATGAAAACGACGGAGAGAGCAGCTGGTCAAACCGCAAGGATTTTATCACCAATCAACTGAAATTCTATGAACCCGATGCCTTTGGCGTGCAGGAGGCTGTGAAACAGCAGATGGATTATTTCAAGGATCACCTTGATGGCTATGATTATGTAGGTGTAGGTCGTGACGATGGCAAAGAAGGCGGTGAGTACAGTGCCATTTTCTATAAAAAGAGCCGGCTAAAAGTGCTGAAGCACGATACTTTCTGGTTGTCTGAAACCCCGCAGAAACCTTCAAAAGGCTGGGATGCAGCTTATCCGCGCATTTGTACCTACGCTCTTTTCGAGGACCAGCAAACAGGCGAAAAATTCTGGTATTTCAATACACATTTTGATCATATTGGCGACAAAGCGCGAAAGGAGAGTGCCAAACTGATCTGGAAAAAAATTCAGGAGTTGAATTCTGAAGATCTCCCTGCTATTCTTAGCGGAGATTTCAACCTGGAGCCCGACACCGAAAGCATCCGGTATCTTTCAGAAAAAATGGATGACAGTAAGGCAATTAGCGAAGGCGTGGTCTTTGGTCCTGAAGGTACCTTCAATGGCTATGAATTCGACAAGCCCGTTACCCGCCGGATCGACTATATCTTTCTTTCTCATGAAGATTTCAAGGTGCTTAAATTCGGAGTGATCAGCAGCTCGAAAGATCTTCGTTATCCTTCCGATCACCTGCCGGTGATGGTGAAGCTGGAGCTGAAGAAATAGTGACCTACGGAAGCGATTCCGCGGAACATAAAACATAAAAAAGCTGCCCGAAACTTCTTTCAGGTAGCTTTTTTAATATTCGATAGTCTTTTCTAAGCTTCCGGCTCCTGGATCTTCTGCGCCAGCTCGATCATCATTTTTAGTTCATCCACGAGTTTCTGATCATTTCCGTCGTAGCCCATAACTTTAAACCTGATCTTTCCCTGCGGATCGATCACGAACTTCGTGGGAATTCCGGCCACACCGTAAGCGTTGGCGGTAACACCAGCACGGTTGCTACCTTCATCAGCCGTATCGAGCAGAACGTGGAAACTATAATCTTTAGATTCGATAAATTCTCCTGCTCTTTTCTTTCTTGCATCAGTTTGGCCATTTTCCATAGTGTCTATAAAAAGGAATTCGACGTCCTCATTCTGCTTCAGGTCGTTCAGTGCAGTTTGCATGGCAGGGAAGGAAGCCTTGCATGGTCCGCACCAGGTGGCCCAGAAGTCGAGTATCACGGTCTTGCCTTTCAGGTCGGCCAGTGCAACTTCATTGCCATCCAGATCTTTCAGGCTGAATTCCGGGGCTTTTTTATCAAGCATTTCCTTCTTTAGTTCTTTCCGGCTCGCATTGCGGGCGGCAGTTTCGGCTTCCGCTAAGTAATCGTCAAAACCTTCCATAGAGCCATTGTTCTTTTTCCAGGCGGTTTTGAGGTAGCCTTTCATTTCTTCGCCGCCCTTATTTTTACTGATGAATTTGTGTGCCAGCTCCTGGACCTCTTTGTATTTTTTCAGTTCCGTCAGATATTTGATGTACCTCGTGGTCATATCCTGAGAACTGTTCTCGTCGATCGCCTTCGCCTGGATTTCGGCTGCTGCAGCCACATCTCCCGCTTTGTATTTGGTGAGGGCATAAGTATCCTGGTACATATTAATTCGCCCATCCAATGACTTCTTGAATTGTTTTTCCGAATAATAATCCGGTTTTTCTGAAGCCTGGGTTTTGAGCTTTGCCAGCAGCTCCAGTGACCTTCCCGAAAGAGCTTCGGCCTGTTTGATGTTCTTTCCTTCTTCAGCCATGTCCCAGGCGATGGAATTGTAAAGGGTCGCCAGCGTTGAAGGATCAGAAATCTTTTCGGCTGTTTTCTGAAAAGCGTCGTAATCGCCTGCTTGTGCATAATCGCGGGCCAGGTAATTGTACATGAAATCCTGGTATTTTCCGGGCTCTCCAACCTTCTGATTGTATTCGTCGAGAACGGCTTTGCGGTTTTCAATGCCTTGAGCCCTGTAGAAATTCTCGCGGTAAACAGATTTGGCGAAATCACTTTTCGGATATTTTTCCATGACTATCTGCTGAACAGAATCTGCCTTGGCTGGATCCTTCTGAAGCCGGTAAAAATTGTCGAGAACCTCGTAGTCTTGGCCGGAGAGAGAATCTTTGTTTTCGTAGAATTTCAGCCTTTCTTCAATATAGGAATCAGCTTTCTTACTGTCGCTTCCGGTAAGCATATTTGGGTAAACCATGTCAAATTTTTCCTTTAGTTCCGGATGTTCGCTGAAGTCTTTTTCCATCATGGCCAGGGCAGAGTCTTTCTCTACTTCGATGCCGCTGAAGCGACCTTCACGCAGATAGTAATTGCCCATTCCGGCTTTAGAGCCAGACAATGCATTGCCTTCTTCATCAAAAAGCGGAACCACATATCCCTTGTGTTCATTGGTTTCGTTGTCGCCGTTGACCTTGAACTGAAAAGCGAGAGCCTGCGCCGAATCCGGTACGGCAATTTGCCCCATCCAAACTCCCGACGAATCCTGAAGATCAATATCTACGGGATAAAAGCGGGTGCCTACAATGTAATTGGCGGTAGCTTCGGGAGCGGTTGCCGAATCGGTTGCCGCACGGTAGCTGATGCGAATGGAGTCGCCGGGATGAAGATATTCCCTGGAAAGATGCAGGTTTCCGATATCCTGGCCCTTCGAATTTTCCTTTTCCTGGTTGGAGCAGGACGAAAGTACTGCTAAAAGGCCCAGAGCCATAACTTGTGTAATTTTTTTCATATAGATGTGATTGTGGTGGTTGTTGTGCCGAAAAAGATAAGGAAAAATAAAGATACCGGTAGAAAAAGGAATTTCAGCAAAGCTGATTTTTAACTTTCTACGGAAAAGTTCCACAAAAAACCTCACAGGTTTTTGAAACCTGTGAGGTTTAAATTTTCCAAAGAACTTCGATTTTAGAAGGAATTGATCGTCTTTCTGATCGCCACCAGGTGGCTCAGTAAATTTTCAAGATATTGAAGATCCAGCATATTCGCGCCATCGCTTTTCGCATTGGCGGGATCAAAATGCGTTTCGATGAAGAGGCCATCTACATTGTTCACAACGCCGGCACGGGCAATGGTTTCGATCATATCGGGTCTTCCGCCGGTGACTCCGCTGCTTTGGTTGGGTTGCTGAAGGGAATGGGTGACGTCCAGTACTGTCGGCGCGAATTCCCGCATCGTGGGAATTCCGCGGAAATCGACGATCATGTCGTGATATCCGAACATTGTTCCGCGGTCGGTCACCATCACCTGTTCGTTATTGCAGTCGGTTACTTTAGTGACGGCATGTTTCATGCTTTCGGGGCTCATGAACTGTCCTTTTTTAAGGTTCACCGCTTTGCCGGTTTCGGCGGCGGCCACCACAAGATCGGTCTGGCGCACCAGGAAAGCCGGTATCTGCAGGATGTCCACATATTCCGCAGCCATAGCAGCATCGCTAATCTCGTGAATATCAGTAATGGTAGGAACCTTAAAAGTTTCGGAAACTTTGCGCAGGATCTTTAGCGCCTTCTCATCTCCTATGCCCGTAAAGCTGTCAATCCTGCTGCGGTTTGCTTTTTTAAAGGAACCTTTAAAGACATATGGGATTTTCAGTTTATCGGTGATCTCTACTACTTTTTCAGCGATTCTAAGGGCCATGTCTTCCCCTTCAATGGCGCATGGGCCGGCGAGGAGGAAAAAGTTATCAGAATCTGTATGCTTTATCTGTGGGATATTCTCTAGTTTCATTTCAAATGTTTAAGGCTACAAAGATAAACTAAATAGGCAGGGAGACCAATTGCAGAAAATAGGGGTTTTCTTGTAATGGAAAATTCTCTGTCGGGAAGCAATCCCAGGTGATATTGTTGTAATTTACAGGGCATATTCAACTTATATTCAATGAAGATTTACGAGATTCTTGTGCCCGACCTTCAGCAGGAAGTGGCACTCACCGAGAAATTTTTGAGAAGAGTTCCTGAAGAGAAATTCGATTGGCGCCCTCATCCAAAATCTATGACCATGAAGGAGTTGGTCAACCACCTGGCGGAAATCCCCAGCTGGATTACCGGCACGATGGAGATGGACGAGATGGAGATGAGCGGCTATAAATCTCCCAGTTTTGATACCATAGATCAAATAGTGCAATCGCTGAAGAACAACGCCAGTGAGGCCGAGGCTGCCATGAAAAAGCCCGATGAGGAATATCAAAAGAACTGGAAGATGCTCAAAGATGGGGAACCCCTTCTTGAGATGTCTAAACTTGATGTGCTCCGCACAATGGTGATGAATCAATTGCCACATCACCGGGCACAACTAGGCGTTTATCTACGATTGCTCGACATGCCGGTGCCGGCCAGCTATGGTCCTTCGGCAGATGAAAATTGAGCTTATTCCGAATATTTTCCTATATTTGATCATGTCACAATCATTTCAGAAGAGATTGAAAGCATATTTTACCCGTCGCCGGCTCTTGGGTAATGGCATAACTACCTTGATCCTCGCCGTCTATTTCATCTACTTCAACCATACCAATAGCTGGGCACCCTTTATCTTTGGCGCAGTAGCTTTCCTTTATTTGGGCTTTTATGTGCGCTTGAGTCTGAAACAGCGTTCATTAAGCTCCTGATTCTGCCTTGGAGAAACTGGTGATTTTTCCTAATTATGTGATATAAGAATAGTTAATTCGGGAAAAATAGACGTACCTTTGCAGCCTTTTAAAACAAGGCTCGTATGACAGCTATCAAAAATATCGCAATTATTGCACACGTTGACCACGGTAAAACTACCCTGGTTGACAAAATTATGTACCATTGCCAACTCTTCAGAGACAATGAGAATACCGGCGACCTTATCCTGGACAACAACGACCTGGAGCGGGAGCGCGGAATTACCATTACTTCCAAGAACGTTTCCGTAGTATATAAGGACACAAAGATCAACATTATCGATACTCCTGGTCACGCCGACTTTGGCGGGGAAGTGGAGCGTGTTCTGAATATGGCAGACGGGGTTTTATTGCTGGTGGATGCTTTTGAAGGACCAATGCCGCAGACCCGTTTCGTACTTCAAAAAGCTATTGACCTTGGCCTGAAACCATGTGTAGTGGTGAACAAAGTTGACAAGGAGAACTGTACTCCCGATGAGGTTCATGAGAAGGTTTTTGATCTGATGTTTGAGCTTGGCGCCGAAGAATGGCAGCTGGATTTTCCAACTGTTTACGGTTCTGCGAAGAACAACTGGATGAGCGAAGACTGGAAGAAGCCAACCGAAAATATTGAGCCGCTTCTTGATATGGTGATCGAGCATATTCCTGCTCCTAAGATCGAGCAGGGAACTCCACAGTTGCTTATTACTTCTCTTGATTTTTCTTCTTTTACCGGAAGGATTGCTATTGGGAGACTTCAGCGCGGAGTTCTGAAAGAAGGCATGCAGGTTTCTTTGGTGAAAAGGGACGGCAGCGTAAAAAAGACTAAGATTAAGGAATTACATACTTTTGAAGGCCTTGGAAGAATGAAGGTGAGCGAGGTACAGGCCGGGGATATTTGTGCTTTGGTAGGACTTGAAGGTTTTGATATTGGTGATACCGTTGCCGATTTTGAAAATCCGGAAGGTCTTAAAACTATCGCCATTGATGAGCCTACCATGAGCATGCTTTTCACGATTAACGATTCTCCTTTCTTCGGAAAAGACGGAAAATTCGTTACTTCAAGGCATATCAAGGAAAGACTTACCAAGGAGCTTGAGAAGAACCTTGCCCTGAGGTTAAAGGAAACCGATAGCGCCGATAAATTCATAGTGTATGGCCGTGGGGTACTGCACTTGTCTGTACTTATCGAGACCATGAGAAGAGAAGGTTATGAACTTCAGATCGGGCAGCCGCAGGTGATCATCAAAGAGATCGATGGTGTGAAATGCGAGCCGGTAGAAGAACTCACTATTGACCTTCCGGAAGAGGTTTCAGGAAAAGCAGTGGAAATGGTGAGCCTTAGAAAAGGTGAGATGTTGAGCATGGAAGCCCGGGGAGATCGTATGAACATTCAGTTTATGATCCCTTCCCGTGGAATTATCGGTCTGCGAAATCAATTGCTTACAGCTACTGCAGGTGAAGCCATCATGGCACACCGCTTCAAGGAATATCAGCCTTTGAAGGGTGGAATTCCGGAGCGCCAGAACGGATCTTTGGTTTCTATGGAAAAAGGAAAAGCTATTCCTTATTCTATTGATAAGCTTCAGGATCGCGGAAGGTTCTTTGTAGATCCGGGAGAAGATATTTACGAAGGTCAGGTGATCGGTGAGAATTCACGTCAGGACGATATGGTAGTAAATATTACTAAAACCAAGAAACTTTCAAACGTTCGTTCTTCAGGAGCCGACGATAAAGCGAAGATCGTTCCTGCTATCAAATTTTCTCTTGAGGAAGCGCTGGAATATATTCAGAAAGACGAATATGTGGAGGTGACGCCAAATCACCTGCGTTTGAGAAAGATCTTCCTTACCGAGAATGACAGGAAAAGAAATAAAATAGTATAAAAATAATTCAGGTTAAAAGAGTTTGTTTTAAACTTGCAATACGTCAAATAGGTTCTGAAATAAATTCAGAATGACGTAATGGTTTAAAGCAAACTCTTTTCTTTTTTATCATGGAAATATTCGGAATCAGCCTTACGGAATGGATAGGTTACCTATCCTCTTTTTTTGTAGCAATTTCCTTCTTTATGAGGAATATCATCAGGCTTAGAATTGTCAATTCAATTGGATGTATCGCTTTTATTGTCTACGGAGCATTGATAGACTCCTGGCCGGTAATCATTACCAATGCAGTGATTGTAGGGGTGAATTTCTATTACCTTTTTATCAATAGAGCTCAGCAACGCGTGAAGGCCGATGAGGTAAACGCGTAGCGAAGTACGAAGTTGGAATTTAGGAGAGGAAAGAGATATCTTATAAGAAACAAGAGCCTGGAACCAGGAATCAGGATCAAGAGAAAAGTGATATTTTTTGAATTAGTGAAATTTTAGGTTTTGCGGCCGGAAATCTTTACAGAATCCCGAATCCTGAAACTCTAAAGCTGAGGTCAGGAACCTCAAACCAGAAATTTTTAAACCTGAAACTTCAAACTGTTTTAAACGGTCTTTTGCACCACTTCAAATACTCTTTGCCCGTCACATTTCAGAGTCTTTGAAGGATATTTAAGCAATAAGGCGTAATCGTGAGTGGCCATTAAAATGGTATTACCGTTCTTGCTGATCTCCTGCAATACTTCCATTACTTCTACTGAAGTCTGCGGATCAAGGTTTCCGGTTGGTTCATCGGCGAGGATGAGTTCCGGGTCATTTAAAAGAGCCCTGGCGATGGCAACTCTTTGCTGTTCTCCTCCCGAAAGCTGGTAGGGATATTTAAAGCCTTTGGTCTTCATGCCTACTTTGTCCAGTACTTCATCAATTTTCTTATCCATCGCATTTTTGTCTTTCCAGCCGGTGGCCTTCAGCACAAATAAAAGATTGTCTTTAATATTGCGGTCGGTAAGCAATTTGAAATCCTGAAAAACCACGCCCAGCTTGCGGCGCAAATAGGGAATGTCTTTTTCTTTCAGGGTTCGCAGGTTGTAATCAACAATAGTTCCTTCGCCTTCGGTAAGCGGAAGATCACCGTACAGCGTCTTCATAAAGCTACTCTTCCCGGTTCCGGTCTTCCCGATGAGGTACACAAAATCCCCTTTATTCACGGTAACATCTACTTCAGACAAAATGAGATTTTCACGTTGATAGATCGCTGCATTTCTGAGTTCCAGGACAGTGTTCGACATGGGGTAAAGAAGTTGGTTTCTGTTGTAAAAGTACCGGTAAATATACGTTTTTCAAACAGCGGGCGCCCATATTTTTTCAGATTAACATAATTATAGGCCGGTTTGGCCGTTATTAAATCAGGCTTTAAATTATCTTTGAATCATCAACCTAAAAATCTATAAATGACACTTAGCAAAGCTTTCCTCTTTGTAGTTTTTCTATCTATTTCTTTTACAGGAATTTCTCAGCAATCGGCGGCATATACCAATGAGCTGGTGAAGTTCAATCGTGCCCTGGAACTCTACAATAACAAGCAATATCTGGCTGCCCAGAATCTATTTGATGATGTTCGGGATGATACCAATAATGAAAAGATCGAGGCCGACTGCGCTTATTATATTGCCAACGCCGCAGTGCGAATAGGACAGCCCGGAGCCGACCGCCTCATGGAGCGTTTCGTGACCCGTTATCCTACAAGCACCAAGACCAATTCGGCCTTTCTTGACGTGGCCGATTACTACTTTAATACCGGTAAATATTCGCTGGCCAGGAAGTGGTATGACAAAGTGGACGAGAAAAGTATGAGTCGCGCCGACAGGCAACGGTTCTATTTCAATAACGGTTACGCGTATTTTAAGGCCAATCAATACGATGAGGCCCGCAAATACCTAAACCGGGTGCGTGATTCTAAAGAATACGGGGCGCAGGCCAAGTATTACATCGGGTATATGGCCTATGAAAATGATAATTACGAAGAGGCCAATGCAAACTTTGAAGAGGTGAAGGGAAATGCCCGTTATGACGAAGAGCTTTCATATTTTCAGGCCGATATGAACTTCAAATTAGGCAATTTTGAGAAGGCTATAGAACTGGGGAAAGAGCAACTGCCAAAGGCGAGACGCCAGGAAATTTCTCAGCTTAACAAGATCATTGGCGAGAGTTACTTCAATCTTGGTCAATATGAAGAGGCAATTCCTTACCTGAAGGAGTATAAAGGAATGCGGGGTAAATGGAATAATACCGATTACTATCAGTTGGGTTATGCCTATTACAAGCAGGGCGATTATGAGAAAGCCATTGCTGAATTCAACAAGATCATAGACGGGAAGAATTCCATCGCTCAAAATGCCTATTATCACCTGGCCCAGTCTTACCTGAACTCCGACCAAAAGCAACAGGCGCTCAATGCTTTCAAAAATGCCGCCGAAATGAATTTCGACGCCAAGATCCAGGAAGATGCCTTCCTGAATTACGCCAAACTCAGCTATGAAATAGGGAATAGCTACGAAAGTCCGTCGCAGGTGTTGATCAATTATCTTACGAAATATCCGGAATCAACTTCCCGTGAAGAGATCGAGAGCCTGTTGATCGATTCTTTTATCACCTCAAAGAATTATGAAGAAGCCATGCGTTTGCTGGAAAACAACAGGAATTTCAGCGATAAGCAAGCTTACCAGAAGGTGGCCTATTACTACGGGCTCGAGTTGTATGAGCAAAGCGAATATTACGATGCGATCAAACAATTTGAGAAAGCCCTCTCTGAACCCAGAGATCCTCAAATTACTGCAAAAGCGACCTATTGGAAAGCCGAAAGTGAATACAATGTGAACCGCATTGAGGATGCGATCATCGGCTATAAGGAATTCGGCGGAATGAGTGCGGCCAGGGGTACCAATGAACTGAAGGACCTTAACTACAACCTTGGCTATGCCTATTTCAAAAAGAACGAATATGCCCGCGCGATTGACTATTTCAAGAAGTACTCTGAAAATACCGAGAATGACGAGGCCAGAAGAAATGATGCTTTACTGAGGTTGGGGGATACTTACTTTGTCTCCAGCCAGTACTGGCCTGCGATGGAAGCCTACAATAAAGCCATCGCCAACAACGTGCCGCACAGCGATTATGCAGCCTTTCAGAAAGCCATCAGCTACGGATTTGTAGGGCGAAATGAAACAAAGATTGAGGAACTCAATTCGTTTGTCAATAAGTATCCGCGCTCTTCCTATCGCGATGATGCCTTGTACGAGCTGGGAAATACCTATGTCGCTACAAATAACACCTCGAAGGCCGTCCAGGCTTACGACCGCTTGATTCGCAATGTGCCGGGAAGTCCGCTGGTGGCAAAAGCTATCCTGCGACAGGGACTTATTTACTACAATTCCGATCAGGGGAATAAAGCATTGGAGAGACTGAAAAAAGTGGTGAGCGATTATCCGAACACTCCCGAAGCCCAGCAGGCAGTTTCTACGGCAAGATTGGTCTATAAAGACCTTAACCGTGTAGATGATTATGCAGCCTGGGTTAAGAATGTGGATTTCGTGGAAGTAACCGATGCCGATCTTGATAATACTACTTATGAAGCTGCAGAAAACCAATATCTGAACAAGAATACGCAGGCAGCCATCAGCGGATTTGAGAAATACCTGAACCAGTTCCCGAATGGCATTCATTCCATCAATGCGAATTTCTACCTGGCGCAACTGTACTTTGATGCCGGGAATGAAGATAAAGCGGTTCCGCATTACAAATTCATCGTAGAAAGGCCTACGAGCGAATTTACGGAACAGGCCCTGGCGAGGTTGTCGCAGATCTATCTTGAAAAAGAGAATTACCGCGATGCCGTGCCTCTGCTGGAACGCCTGGAGAAAGAAGCCGGTTCCGATCAAAATATTGTGTTCGCTCAGTCGAATTTGATGAAATCTTACTACGAATTGGGGAATTTCGACAAGGCCGATGCTTATGCTGAGAAGGTGCTTCAGAATCCAAGTTCAGAAAAAGAAGCGAAAACCGATGCGCAGGTGATGGTAGCTCGCGCTGCGATTAAAGCCGGAGACGAGGCCCGGGCGAAAAAAGCTTATTCCGAAGTACAGAAAACTGCCAAAGGGGAATTGGCGGCCGAAGCACTCTATTATGACGCCTACTTTAAAAATAAAGCCGGTAATTATGAAGCTTCAAATGCCGCAGTGCAGATCCTGGCCAAAGATTTTTCAGGATATAAGCGTTGGGGCGCCAAAGGTCTGGTGCTCATGGCGAAGAATTTTGATAAACTCGGCGATGCGTATCAGGCTACCTATATTCTGGATAACGTGATCAAGAATTTTCAGAAGTATCCCGAGATCGTGGATGAAGCCAAAGCTGAACTTTCCAGGATTAAAACAAAGGAAGCCAAGACGAACTCTTCCGTAGAAACCAACAACTAAACTAACCCATAATCTAAGAACTCCTATATGAGAATTGTTTCAATAGAACGATGCCTGTTTTTAAGTCTGTTTTTAATGAGCGGTGTTCTTTTTGCCCAGAAAAATCCTCTCGGTAGCGAAACCGTGACGGTGGTAAAACCATACACGCCGTCGGTAGGCGATGCGAATAAGATTCAGGAAATGCCTCAGAAAGCTGACTCTGTGAGTCTTCAGAAGAAACCTGTGAAATACAGTATTTTTTCAGTGCCGGTAGCTTCCACTTTTACACCTGCCAAAGGGAGGGCCACCAATGTGGAGCGGCAGAGGCGCGAAAAAGTGTATGATAATTACGCCACTCTCGGCTTTGGAAACTATACCCGTGCTTTAGCCGAATTCTACAGCAATCTTGAGGTGAACCGCACCGATAACTTCGGAATTTTCCTGACCCACAATTCGTCACAGGGCGGAATTGACGGGGTGAAGCTGGATGACAAATACTACGATACCGAACTGAACCTTAGCTATAATTCCAAAAACCGCGATCTTGGCTGGAAAACTGAGGTAGGAGGGGAGCACAAACTCTTTAACTGGTATGGCATACCCGATTCTCCTGCTTTGAGCGAGGAAGAGATCTTTTCGATCGATCCTCAGCAAAATTACTTTTCAGTTTATGCCGGAGGCGAGATCGAGCTATATGATTCTTTCTTCGATCATGCCAAGGCTAAATTTACCCACACCGGCGATTCCTATAGTTCGTCGGAAAATCATTTTGATGCCAATGCTCTGTTTGAAGTGAATATTGCCGATGAACTAATTACCACCAATCTTACCGCCGATCTTGTGAATGGTTCCTTTGACCGTTCCTATCTTGGCGGGACGGCGGCTCCGCAGTATACTTTTCTCAATTTCGGCGTTAATCCAAGTTTGCTGATCCTTCGCAACGATCTCACCTTAAACCTGGGAGTATCTCTGTTCTACAGCCTTGATGCGGAGAACAGCAATAGTAAATTCTATTTCTATCCGCAGGTTACCGCGAGCTACAGGCTGGCGGGCGACTACTTTATTCCTTATGCCGGGGTGGAAGGAAAGCTGAAGCAGAATACCTATTATAACTTTATAGAACAAAATCCTTATGTGTCCCCTACGCTTGATGTAATGCCTACCGATGAGGAATACAATGCGTATGTGGGAGCCAAAGGAAAGCTTAGCAATGCGGTTTCCTATAACCTGAAGATTGGATATGAATCGGACGTGAATAAGGCTTTATTCCAGCACAATCCCTATGCGGCCGCTGTGGTAAATAAAGATTATGCCCACGGAAATTCCTTTGGGGTAGTTTACGACGATATGCAGACGCTTTCTTTTTCGGGAGAACTGAATGTGGATGTGAATCGCGATTTCAGATTAGGTATAAATGCTGAATATTTCAGCTATTCCATGGGGATACAGAGGGAAGCCTGGAATTTGCCTAATATCAAGGCTTCTTTGAACGCCGATTATCAGATCACCGAAAAATGGTATACAGGTGGGAATATTTACTTTGTGGGAGAGAGAAAAGACATGAATGCTATGGTTGGTCTGGACACCTTTGATGCCCAGGAACCTCAGCTCGTTACCCTCGACAGCTATTTCGATCTCAATGCTCATCTGGGCTATCGTTTCAACGAGCAGCTGTCAATATTTGTAAAAGGCAATAACCTGCTGAACAATGATTATGAGAAATGGACCAATTTCCAGGTACAGGGAATTCAGGTATTGGCCGGCGCTACTTATAAGTTCGATTTCTAATCCTTTCAAGGACCAATAAAACATCAAAAAGCATCCTTTCCGGGTGCTTTTTTCTTTTTGTAGAACAGCCTTTGCCGCAGAAATTCATTTTCATATTTTTGGCTTCTGTATATTCTTGATTATGAATATTTCGCCGTCTTTTCTGCGGAATTAATTAACATTAAGAAAACATGTAAATGGCCCGTATAATAATTAATTGAAGTAATATTGTGGGCCGAAATTTACCGGGGAACTTCCGGATTTTGAAGTTCTTTTTTTGAACCTTATTTACAGCTTATAAATGGCAAAGAAATTCAGGCGCGTTAACAGAGACCGCCCCTACTTGAACATTCTTGACTTCCTGGTGCAGGAAAAAACTTTCCTGGCTATTGTAATAATCGGGATCATTTTAGCCGGAATCATGACCGGATATCGCGAAGGTGCCATGTGGCTCGGCTTCTTTTTTGCAGCCTATGCTACCGTCGCTAACGACAGTATTCAATCGCTTGGAACCTTTATCGAAAGTAACAGGAACAAGAAATGGTGGACCTTATGGCTGTTCGTTGGGGGGATATTTCTGGTTACCGTAGCCTTTAGTTGGTGGTATTTCAACGGAGATGTGACTTATCAGCGTTTGCTTAATCCCGATGGCAGTACGAATTATCCTCATCCGAAACACTTCAGTTTCTTCCAGATCATTGCACCTTTGATCCTGCTTATTCTTACGAGACTGAGAATGCCGGTTTCCACAACTTTCCTGCTGCTCAGCGTTTTTAGTGCAGACACTTCAGGAATCACCTCGGTAGTGTGGAAGAGTTGGACGGGTTACATCCTGGCCTTCATCCTGTCGTTCCTGGTTTGGTACCTTTCCTATAACTTTATAAAAAAATACTTCAAAAGCCGGAAATTCCACAACGGCTGGACTCTGGCTCAGTGGATCGTGAGTGGTTCGCTCTGGGCAGTTTGGGTAATGCAGGATGGCGCCAACATCGCCGTATTCCTGCCAAGACGACTGGACATTCTTCAGTTTGCGATTTACTCTCTCACTATATTTATGGGACTCGGAATACTTTTCTACCTCCGCGGCGATAAAATTCAAAAGGTAGTAAGCGAAAAAGCGCGTATCTCAGATATTCGTGCTGCAACGCTCATCGACCTTACTTATGTGGTTTTGCTTATTTACAAGCTCTTTATCAGCACCGTACCAATGAGTACTACCTGGGTGTTCCTGGGCGTTATCGGCGGTCGGGAAATAGCTATTAGCCTTGCCAGGACTAAGAAAGGAAAGAAACACCGCAAAAAAGCCGGAAGAATGATCTTCAAAGACTTTTCTTATGCAATGATCGGACTTTTTGTTTCGGTAGCGCTGGCGGCAGCTGCTAACCAAAGTATAAGGGAGGCTGTGATTGGTGCGCTTACGGGCAGCTAAATCTTCCTTTTTAAAATATTCTGAAAATGCGCCTTTCTCGGGCGCATTTTTTATTTTTATGAAATAAATCATATCCATGAAAAAAATCCTGCTTAGCCTTAGCGCAATATTGTTGCTTTTTTCCTGCAATTCCGAAGAGAACATGAAAGCCGATCTGTTGGTCTATCACGCCAATGTCTATACCGTAGATAGTAGTTTTTCAAAGGCCGATGCCTTTGTGGTAAAAGATGGCCAATTTTTGGAGGTAGGAAATTCTGATTCTCTCCGGACGAAGTATGATGCTAAGGAGACTATAGATGCCGGCGGCAAGAGCGTATATCCTGGTTTTATCGATGCTCATGCTCATTTTTATAACCTCGGAATGCAGCAGCAACGTGTGGATCTCACCGGGACGAAAAGCTTTGCTGAAGTGGTAGCCAAAATCACCGAATTTCAGAAAAACAAAAATGTTGAATTTATTACCGGAAGAGGTTGGGACCAGAACGACTGGGAAAACAAAGAATTTCCGGTAAAGGATACTCTTGACCAATTGTTTCCAAATACTCCGGTAGCCATTACCCGTATTGACGGGCATGCGCTGCTTGCCAACCAGGCGGCTCTTGACAAGGCTGGAATAACGACAGAAACTAAATTTGAAGGTGGAGATATTGAACAGAAGAACGGCAAACTTACCGGAATTATCGTGGATAATCCTATGTCTTTGATAAAAAAAGCAGAACCTGAAGCAAGCCAGGAAGACAAGGCAAACGCCCTTCAGGAGGCAGAACAGATTTGTTTCAGCTACGGCTTGACTACGGTCGACGATGCTGGTTTGGAGCGCAGCGTGATAGAACTGATGGACAGCCTTCAAAAAGCGGGTTCCCTGAAGATCAGGATCTATGCCATGGCCATCAATAGTCCTTCCAATCTCGATTACTATCTGGAGAAAGGGCCCATCAAGACTGACCGGCTTGATGTACGATCAATTAAGTTCTATAGCGATGGAGCTCTTGGCTCGAGGGGAGCAGCCCTGAAGCAGGAATACAGCGACCGGCCGGGACATTTTGGCGCTTTGCTTTCTCCTATAGAAGATTTCAAAGAAGTGGCTGCCCGGGTGGCCAATTCTGAATACCAGCTAAACACACATGCTATTGGTGATTCCGCAAATTACCTTGTGTTAAAAACTTATGATTCGCTTCTGAAGAATAAAGAAAACAGGCGCTGGAGAGTGGAACATGCGCAGGTGATAGATCCTGATGATTTTCATTATTTCAGCAAGAATATTATTCCTTCGGTACAGCCCACCCACGCCACCAGCGATATGTATTGGGCCGAAGATCGCCTTGGGGCCGAAAGAATGAAGGGAGCCTATGCATATAAGACCCTTCTTGACCAAGCCGGTCTTGTGGCCTTGGGGACCGATTTTCCTGTGGAGAAGGTGAGTCCGCTGCTAACCTTTTACGCAGCCGTTTCCCGAAAAGATACCGATAATTACCCGGAAGGCGGATTCATGAAGGAGCAGGCCTTGAGCCGGGAAGAAACCCTGAAAGGAATGACTATCTGGGCAGCTTTCAGCAACTTTGAAGAGAATGAAAAAGGAAGTATTGAGCCCGGGAAATTTGCCGACTTCGTGATCCTCGACCAGGATATTATGAAAATTGACGAAAAAGAGATTCCTTCAGTAAAAGTGCTGGGAACTTATGTGAACGGGGAAAAGGTCTACGGCGAGTGATCTTCCTGATTTTGTAAATTCTGATAAGTGACAAAAAAAAGTATCTTTGCTTTTCAACAAAACCAAACAAAAATGAACGACGGATTATATGCCAAATTTCACACTACTAAGGGTGATATTTTAGCAGAATTAGAATACGAAAAGGCGCCGGGAACTGTGGGGAATTTCGTGGGCCTTGCTGAAGGCAAGCTCGAGAATGAAGTGCTGCCACAGGGAAAACCTTATTACGACGGACTTACATTCCACAGAGTTATTCCCGAATTCATGATTCAGGGAGGTGATCCTAAAGGAACAGGAGTCGGTGGCCCGGGATATAAATTTGATGATGAGATTCATCCTGATCTTAAGCACGATGCCCCCGGAAAGTTGTCAATGGCAAATGCGGGTCCCGGAACCAACGGCAGCCAGTTCTTTATTACCCATGTGGAGACTCCATGGCTCGATGGAAAACACACCGTTTTTGGCAGTGTAGTGGAAGGACAGGATGTGGTAGATGAGATTGAGCAGGGAGATAAAATTGAGAAACTGGAGATTATCCGGGAAGGTGAAAAAGCTAAAAATTTCAATGCGGTAGAGTCTTTCAGACAGTTCAACGGTGCGAAAGAAGAACGTGAGGCGGCTGCAAAAAAACAACAGGAAGAATTGCTGGGCAAACTTTCTCAGGGTTTTGATGTTACCAAAAGCGGGCTTCGTTATAAAATAGAACAACAAGGAGAAGGCGAGAAGGCTGAGAAAGGAAAAACCGTGGCTGTACATTACAAGGGAATGCTCACTGACGGTACTGTTTTCGATTCTTCCTATAAAAGAAACCAACCGATAGAATTTGCGCTGGGAGTAGGACAAGTAATCTCTGGGTGGGATGAAGGTATACAGTTGCTCAAAGTGGGCGACCATGCCCGATTTGTAATTCCGCCGCATCTGGGCTACGGAGAGCGCGGTGCTGCAGGGGTAATTCCACCTAATGCCACGCTTGTATTTGATGTAGAGCTGGTAGCAGTAAAATAATATAAAAGGCTTGTTTCCTGATGAAATCGTCATCCTGAACTTGTTTCAGGATCTCAACATGAGAAGCTGAAATGTTCCCTGTTTTTAGGGACAGCTGGACGAATCAATTGGAAACAAGCCTTTTCTGTACTTAAGTTATTCCGGTTGGGGAGTCAATCTCAGGTAAGGTTTCACTTCCTTAAAGCCTTTAGGGAACATCTTTTTGGCTTCCTCGTTAGAAATAGAAGGGCTTATTACTACATCTTCGCCCTGTTTCCAGTTGGCCGGGGTCGCTACTTTCTTATTTTCGGTAAGTTGAAGCGAATCTACTACCCTTAAGAGTTCATCAAAATTCCTTCCGGTACTGGCAGGATAAGTGATCATGAGCCTGATGGTCTTATCGGGTGCGATCACATAAACCGAACGAACGGTAAGGGTATTATCGGCCTTTGGATGGATCATTCCGTAGAGATCAGAGACTTTTTTATCTTCGTCGGCAATAATTGGGAAATTCACCGTGGTATGCTGAGTTTCGTTAATATCGTCGATCCAGCCCTTATGAGATTCCAGGCCATCAACGCTAAGGGCCATCATCTTAACATTGCGCTTGTCAAATTTGTCCTTATACTTGGCTACCGTACCCAATTCTGTGGTGCAAACCGGAGTGTAATCGGCGGGGTGAGAGAACAATATTCCCCAGCTGTCTCCCAGGTAGTCATAAAAATTGATCTTTCCTTCTGAAGTTTC
>JBAWAB010000125.1:0-2400 GCA_049589035.1 Salegentibacter sp. | reverse complement strand
CTATCTTCATGAGGAAAAACCTGCGGGATGAAATTCTTCAACCTCACCTTTATTAAACTTTCGCTGGCTCTGCTTTTTGGGGTCATCTTCAGATTTTATTTCCCATTGCCGGGCCGGATTCTCTTCCCTTTTTTAGCTCTCATTTTCACTATATTTATTCTTGGGTATTTTAAGACGCGGAATCAGCTATTCCAGCAGCCTTTGCTCTTCGGAATTCCCGCATACCTGCTTCTTTTCAGCATCGGGATGGCCAGTGTTTATCTTCACGATCCCCACAATCAGCCGCAACATTATATTCATCACCTCCGGAAAAATACGTCCACTACGCCCCTGCTAAAGCTGAAAATAAAGGAGCGCCTGAAACCTACAATTTCAGCAGAGCGATATATAGCCGAAACTGAAGCCATTATCAGAAATCCTGAAGAAATAACTTCTGAAAAGATCCATGGGAAGCTCCTGCTGAACATTTCAGGAGAAGTGCAAGGAAGCCCGCTGATTGCCGGGGAAGATTTCCTGGTGCCGTTTTACCCCGAAGACATTCAGAAGCCTTTAAATCCTTTCCAGTTCGATTATGCGCAGTACATGAAGCATCTTGGAGTTGAAAAACAAATGAGTCTTCACCAAAATCAACTACTGAAGGTCAACAATTCTAGTTTCGACATATATGCTCTCGCAGGCAGGCTGCGATCGAAGATAAGCCGTGAGCTGAAACAACATGAACTCAGTCCGGAAGAATTGGCGATTATTCAGGCTCTTTTACTGGGACAGCGACAGGACATTTCTTCGGAAACCTACGCCAGTTACAGCGCTGCCGGAGCCGTGCATATTCTTGCAGTTTCCGGATTGCACGTGGGTATTATTCTGCTACTGCTCACCTGGCTGCTACAGCCCCTGGGCAACTCCCGCCCTGCAAAATTGGTCAGAACGATTTTGTTGCTGCTCCTTATGTGGGGCTTTGCCCTTATTGCCGGCTTATCCCCTTCAATTACCAGAGCAGTGATGATGTTTTCCTTTATCGCCATCGGGATGCAGCTGCAAAGGCCGGTGAGTGTCATGAACAGCCTTTTTGTAAGCCTTTTTATCCTACTGCTCATTAATCCTTCCCTGGTCTTTCAGGTGGGTTTTCAGTTAAGCTACCTCGCCGTATTCGCGATTATTGCTTTTCAGCCAAAAATGCGGAGTCTTTTTGAGCCGAACTCTAAATTAGTACGATTTTTCTGGAATCTTACCACGGTCAGTATTGCGGCACAACTGGGAGTGCTGCCGCTAAGCCTTTATTACTTTCATCAGTTTCCGGGGCTTTTCTTTCTCTCCAATCTTGTAATCCTGCCGTTTCTGGGAGTCATTCTCGGCGCGGGAATCCTCCTGATCCTGCTCGCCCTGCTACACCTACTGCCCGATCTCTTTGTTCAAATTTATGCCCGCAGCATTGACCTGCTGAACGCTTTTGTAAACTGGGTAGCAGCGCAGCAATCCTTTCTGCTGAAGGACATTCCTTTTTCGCTCATCCAGACACTTTCAGCCTATTTCTTCCTGCTTTGCCTTCTCCTGCTCCTCTACAGAAAAAACTTCAGAAATGTAGTGCTCCTGCTAAGCGCCGTGGTCATTTTTCAGATGAATATGATCTCCGAAAAAATGGCTGCGGAAACTTCCGAAGCAGTAATTTTCCATAAAACTGGTCGTACTCTCATAGCGGTTCAAGGCAATAAAAAATTGCAGCTATTCCAAAGTAAGGACTTTTCCGAAGAAAATGATAAAATCATGACCGCTTATAAAGTAAACCGGCAAATCTCACAGGTTGAGGAAAACCGACTGCCCAGTGTCATGAAGCTGGAAAGCAAAAGAGTGCTGGTTGTTGACAGCAGTGGAGTTTATGATCTCGCTGAGTTTCAGCCCGAACTTGTTTTGCTTCGGAATTCGCCAAGGATCAACCTCAACCGGCTACTGAAAAAGCTACATCCGCAGCAGGTCATCGCCGACGGCAGCAACTATACTTCCTACATCCGGCGCTGGGAAGCCACCTGTAAAAAACAAAAAGTCCCTTTTTACTTTACGGGTAAAAAGGGAGCTTTTCTAATTTCAGGGGAACAGTAAGCTCCGCTTCAACTAACACTTAATTCGTAAAAGAGCCTTTAAAATTCTGCTGATATTTATCCCATGCCTCCTGGGTGGTAAGTTCTTTGTAATCATCATTGGCGAACATCTTTAGAAAGATCTCCAACTGTGCAGGAGTGCGATATCCCACAAGAGGTGCGATCACCTGGCCTTCTTCATCGAAAAAGACCATACTTGGATAACCGGTAATATTAAGGGCAGCCGCAAATTCATGCTGGCTGTTCCTGCCCGATTTATTGGCGTCGTAATAAGGATTATTGAATTTCTCATCCTGATAGGTCACTT
>JBAWAB010000124.1:0-7567 GCA_049589035.1 Salegentibacter sp. | reverse complement strand
CTTTAATAACTGCTTTCAAGCGTTCCTCAAATTCTCCTTTATACTTGGCACCGGCGATAAGTGCCCCCATGTCAAGTGAAAATATCTGCTTGTCCTGCAGGTTATCAGGTACGTCTCCATCTACGATCCGATGCGCGAGTCCTTCGGCGATGGCAGTTTTACCAGTACCGGGTTCTCCTACCAGCATCGGGTTGTTTTTGGTTCTTCGGGAGAGGATCTGTAGAATTCTCCTGATCTCTTCATCACGGCCGATCACGGGATCGAGTTTGCCGTCTTTAGCCAATTGGTTGAGGTTTCTCGCGTATTTGTTGAGGGAATTATAGGTTTCCTCAGCACTTTGTGAAGTTACACGATCACCTTTCCGCAATTCTTCGATAGCGGCTT
This sequence comes from Salegentibacter sp., assembly GCA_049589035.1. Classification (GTDB taxonomy): domain Bacteria; phylum Bacteroidota; class Bacteroidia; order Flavobacteriales; family Flavobacteriaceae; genus Salegentibacter_A. Next base: position 7,183 of record JBAWAB010000124.1, on the reverse strand, counting down.
TCAGTCCTTTTTCGGTTGCGCCCTGATCCTTCAGAATTTGTGCAACTTTGCTCGATGATCTGAAAATAGCGAGTAGCAGGTGTTCTACGGAAACATACTCATCATTCATCTTTTTGGCGATGCTGGTAGCTTCATTTACCGTTTTTCCGGCTTCTCTTGAAAGCATAATATCGCCGCCGCTTACCTTCGGAAAACTCTCCAAAGTCCTGTCGAGGATTTCATTAAAGAGCTTTACGTTGATATTCAGTTTTTTCAGAAGAAAGGGAGTAACATTTTCATCGACCAAGGTAATGGCTTTGAAAAGGTGCTCATTTTCGATCTGCTGATGGCCCATCTCCTGAGCAAGCTGCTGTGCCTGCTGGATGGCCTCCTGGGATTTTATGGTAAAATTGTTCAAATTCATAGTCTTTTTTGTTTGATGAACGTAAAGCAATTCATATACCGTTTAAAATTTCCGTCAATTTGGCATTAAAACCCTCTGAATCAGCAGACAAAATGGCGGTATTATTGCAGTTGTTGTAAATAAATTGCATATTCAATAGCCTATTAAATTTAATTAGAATTAATTTTACACAAAAGAAAAACCATGGGAATACTCGATAAAATGTTTAAAAGTGAGAGAGAAATTGCGAAGCAGGAAATAGTGGAAGTGCCATGGCATCAGCTCAATAAAATGGAGCAGTTGAATGCCATAGAAGAAGAATCCAAAAGCAGGCCGGTGGCGATTTTAAAGCATTCTACCCGCTGTGGGATAAGCAGGATGGTGCTAAAGCAGTTTGAAAGCAGCTACGGATTGAAGGAGGATGCCGATATTAAGCTTTATTTTCTTGACCTTTTGAGCCACCGGGAAATTTCAAATGAGATAGCCGCCCGCTTTGGGGTTCAACATGAGAGTCCGCAGCTTATTGTGCTCCGCGATGAAAAGGTGGTGCACCAGGCTTCCCACCAGAGTATTGATGCTGCCGATTTATCCCAATTTGTTCAGAATTAAGATTAAACCCCTTATTTTAAAGGATTTTTTAGTGTTTGCTGTTAAATCCTATTAAGATACCTTCTGAAAAAGCTTCTCCTTTGTAAATTAGGTATGAATCAAAAAGGAGAATTACTATGACTATGGAAAACGATATCCGGGAATTGGAAAAGAAATGGAAACTTCTGAAGGATCAAGACCCTGAAAGGGAGTCGCGGGAATTTACTGATCTCAGCCAGAAAAAACAGACAGAGAAAGACGGTGATAAAAAGAAAGTAAAAGGAGAGGTGAACCCTTCTTCACTTGAAAGCGAGGGATAAAAAAGAAATCCCGGAAGGAATGTCGGGATTAGAAAATTAAGAAAAACGCTGGAAAATGCAAAAAGCCGTTCAATCGAACGGCTTTTTTATTTATTGTCGGTCAAGTTTATTTTTTCTTTGGTTGAAATACCGGTAGTAATTTGGTACTTACTTCACCAAAACCGATTCTTCGGTCGGGAGCTTCGCAGTAGCCCCGCATGATCACCGTATCATTGTCTTCGATGAATTTCCGTTCGCTGCCGTCCTTCAGCTTAATAGGTTCTTTTCCGCTCCAGGTAAGTTCCAGCATGGAACCGTAAGAATCGTGGGTGGCGCCAGAAATTGTTCCCGAAGCCATCATGTCTCCTGAGTTTACCGGGCAGCCATTCACTGTATGGTGTGCCAGTTGCTGACTCATATTCCAGTACAGATTTTTGAAATTGGATTTTGAAATCACCGTTTCCATACTGTTGTCGGGTTGCAGTGCTACTTCCAGGTTGATGTCAAAACTTTTTTTGCCTTCATACTGAAGATACGGAAGCAATTCTTTCTCTGGTTCCGGGCTTCCGGTCCTGAAAGGCTCCAGTGCGTCCATGGTTACGATCCAGGGTGAAATGGAAGAGGCAAAGTTTTTGGCCAGAAACGGCCCAAGTGGAACATATTCCCATTTTTGAATATCCCTTGCGCTCCAGTCGTTAAAAAGCACCATTCCGAAGATATATTCTTCAGCTTCATTTACCGGTATCGGCTCGCCGAGTGGATTTGCATCGGTGGTAATAAAGGCCATTTCCAATTCGAAATCTACTCTTTGCGAAGGTCCGAACACTGGGGTGTCAGAACCTGCCGGCATGGTTTGTCCCTGTGGCCGGTGAACCGGAATTCCGCTGGGAATAATAGAGGAACTTCTTCCGTGATAACCTACCGGAATGTGAAGCCAGTTAGGCATCAGCGCGTTTTCAGGGTCACGAAACATAGTTCCTACGTTGGTAGCGTGTTCTTTACTTGAATAAAAATCGGTATAATCGCCTACCTGAACGGGCATCTGCATTTCGATCTCGTCAAGAGTGAAAAGCACGATATTGCGATGGTCTTGATTTTCTTTTAATTTCGGGTTCTTGGTGTCAAAGATTTCGGCGATTCTGTTTCTCACAAGGCGCCAGGTTTTCTTCCCGTCAGAAATAAAATCGTTGAGAGTATCCTGAAGAAAAATATCATCTGTAAGAGGAATACCCTCAAAATATCCCAGCTGATGCAGGGCGCCAAGGTCAATTGCATAATCTCCAATCCTTGTTCCTATTGTGATCACGTCGTCCCGGGTTAGAAAAACTCCGAAAGGAATATTCTGGATTGGGAAATCGGTGTTTTCCGGTATCTCAAGCCAGGTTTTTCTGCTCGGGTCGTTAGCGCTAATGGACATATAATTTGTTGGTTTTAGGGTTGAATCTAGCGATTCAAATATATTATTTTCCTGTAATTAACCGAATGTATTTACTACTTTTGAGGAATATTTAACGTAAACACTTGAAATGCAACGAGACACACAACTTTTCGATCTAATAGCAGAAGAAAAAGAGCGTCAATTAAATGGTTTAGAGCTTATTGCCAGTGAGAATTTTGTAAGCGAGCAGGTGCTGGAAGCAGCCGGTTCGGTCCTTACCAATAAATATGCAGAAGGTTATCCCGGTAAAAGATATTACGGGGGATGTGAAGTGGTAGATAAAGTGGAGCAACTTGCCATCGACCGCGTAAAAGAACTTTTTGGAGCCGAATATGCCAATGTGCAGCCTCACTCGGGCTCACAGGCGAATACGGCCGTTTATCATTCCTGCCTGAAACCTGGTGAGAAATTCCTTGGTTTTGACCTTTCTCATGGAGGTCACCTTACCCATGGTTCCCCCGTGAACTTTTCGGGAAAATTATATCATCCATTGTTTTACGGTGTAAAAAAAGAAACGGGCCTAATCGATTACGATATGGTAGCCGAAATTGCTGAAAGAGAAAAGCCTAAGATGATCATTGCAGGTGCTTCTGCCTATTCCAGGGAGATCGATTACAAGCGTTTCAGGGAAATTGCCGACAGTGTCGGTGCTATTCTCTTTGCTGATATTGCGCATCCTGCGGGGCTAATTGCTAAAGGACTAATCGGTGATCCGTTGCCGCATTGTCATATCGTTACTTCAACTACCCACAAAACCCTGAGAGGCCCTCGCGGAGGGATCATTCTTATGGGTCAGGATTTTGATAATCCTTTCGGAGAAAAACTGAAGAACGGAAACCTCAAAAAAATGTCGTCTATTCTGAATAGCGCTATTTTCCCCGGAAATCAAGGCGGACCCCTTGAGCACATTATTGCAGCTAAAGCCGTTGCCTTTGGAGAAGCCCTTACCGATGAATTCCTTCATTACATGGTACAGGTTAAAAAGAATGCTGCTAAACTGGCTTCTGCTTTTATCGATAAAGGCTATGAAGTTATTTCCGGCGGAACCGACAATCACATGATGCTTATCGATCTTCGCAACAAGAATGTGAGTGGAAAAGAGGCAGAGAACGCTCTTGTGGAAGCTGATATTACCGTGAATAAGAATATGGTTCCTTTTGACGACAAATCTCCTTTTGTTACTTCAGGAATAAGAATAGGTACTGCTGCTGTTACTACTCGTGGATTAAAAGAAGCTGATATGCCGAAGATCGTTGATCTTATTGATCGCGTACTTAAAAATATTGACGACAAAGCTGAAATTGCTAAAGTTGGCGAAGAAGTGAACGCGCTTATGGAAGGTCGTCCGCTTTTTAATTCTTAAGATTTATTGCTTCTGAAATAGAAGAGGCTGTTTGAAAAAGCTCTTTTTCGTCAACCTGAACTTGATTCAGGTTTTCTCAATTGAGAAGATTCTGAGATGAACCTTTCCTGACCGGCAGACAGGTTCAGAATGACCGCGAATTTAGCCAATTTCAAACAGCCTCTTTTTTTGTACAATTTCAGCAGAATACCTACTGCTGAAAAACCCTCTTCATTTCTTCTGAAATTCGGGCCGGTCTTTGAGATTCCTGGTCCATCAAGCACCAGGTGGTTTTGGCCTCCACCAGAAGTTTTCCTGTTTCAGCATTCTTGATGATCACATAGCGCTGAGAAGTGACATGGGTGGTTTCATCCACATAAGTTTGGAGCAGCAATTTTTCATTTAGAAAAGCCTGCTGTTTATAGCTAATTTCATGCTTTACCACCAGCCAGAAATATTGTTGTTTTTGTTCTTCGGTAGCCCTTGCTTCCCAATGCGCCTTGGCAATATCCTGCACCCATTGCACATATTGTACATTGTTCACATGGTTTTGCTCGTCCAGGTGTTCCGGCTGAACAATTATTTCCTGCGAAAAAATATCGGGAGTGGCAGCCATTATTTCTTAATGATTTTTACTTCAAACATCTTATCCCAGTCTTTGCCGGTGACATAGAGTTGTCTGGTATCAGGATTATAGGCAATTCCATTTAGAACATGATTCTGCGGGTCGAGCTCGTCTTTATTATCGAGGCGGTCGCGCAGCCCTCTAAAATCAATCACTCCTTCAATAGCGCCGTTTTTTGGGTTGATAATAGCGACTCCGTCTTTCTGATAGGTATTGGCGTAAATTTTTCCATCTACCCATTCCAGTTCGTTCAGTTTTGAAGAAATAGTTCTGTTAGTGACTGTTTGAATGTAATCCTGTTCCGCCAGTGTTTCCGGGTTGAGGATCCATATTTTCTCGGTTCCGTCGCTTTTGTACAATTTTTTACCGTCGTGCGTGAGGCCCCATCCTTCCTTGCTTTGCTTATAACTGAAGCTACCGGTTTTCTTGAAATCGTCAAGATTGTAGATGTAACCTTCTCCGGCTCTCCAGGTAAGCTGATAGACCTTGTCTTTCCAGATGGTGAGGCCTTCTCCAAAACGGTTATCGGGCAGCTCTATCTGTTTAAGAACTTTTCCGCTTTTGAGGTCAACTTCTCTCAACGACGACTTGCCGTATTCCCCGGTGCTTTCATATAAAGTATCGCGGTGGAATTCCAGACCCTGCGTATAGGCATTGGGATCGTGCGGATAAGTATTTATAACTTCATAGGTATAAGCTACTGGAGCTTTGTCATTGTATATTTTTACGGTAGTGGTTACCGTATCCTGCTCTTCGTTGTAAAAGACGATGGCCCTGAGATTTTGATTTCCCAGTTTCTGATCTTTCAGCGGAATGGTGTAAGAATAATTTCCGGTAGAAGATTTCAGCAGTTGATCTTCAAAATAGAACTGAACCGAGTCGATCTCCTTGTTCTTTTTATTCTGAAGGGAGACATCAATATTCCCCCCGAGCTGGTATTCCGATTTATTTTGGGAGGTTTTTAAAGAAAAATAGGAAGTTTTTTTTCCGGAATTTTTTCCGCAGGAAAAAACTAAAAAGTTTAAAGTAAAGAGTAACAGGAAGTTAAATTTGGTCATTTTTTAAAGCTGTGAAATGAGAGGCTAAATTAACCATTTCAGAAGAAAAAATGCTTGCAGGAAGTGCTAAAGATTGTATATTTGCACCGGCAAGTCCCACACAACCAGCTCCTGCTGAATCCCCCAGGGCGGGAACGCAGCAAGGGTAGGCGGTCGTAGCGGTGTGATGTGGGTCGCTTGCCATTTTTTGTATCTAAAAGTTTCGAATTTTGTCCCATCTTTGCGACCTATGAAAACAGATACTTCTTCTCAAAAAGTTGTGCTCATCACTGGCGGTTCCTCAGGAATAGGCAAATCTATCGCGGAATACCTGGTGGACAAAAATTATAAGGTTTACGGCACCAGCAGAAATCCTTCTAAACTCGATCCCCTTACTTTTCCGCTAGTGGCCCTGGATGTCACTAAGAAGGAAACCATAACTTCGGCGGTTGCTCAGATCATTGAGGAAGCTGGAAAGATCGATATCCTCATCAACAATGCAGGAATTGGAATTACCGGGCCTATCGAGGAAACTCCCGATTCTGAAATAAAGAAAGCTTTTGATACCAATTATTTTGGTCCCCTAAATCTTATCAAAGAAGTCTTGCCGCATATGCGGAATAATGGCGGCGGAATGATCGTCAACATTACTTCTATTGCAGGTTATATGGGCTTGCCCTACCGCGGAATCTATTCGGCTGCCAAAGGCGCCCTGGAACTTACTACTGAAGCCTTTCGGATGGAGCTGAAAGATTTTAATATTGAAATGACCAATGTTGCCCCGGGAGATTTTGCTACCAATATTGCGGCAGGTCGCTATCACGCCCCGGTAAAAAAAGACTCTCCCTACAAAGAGCCCTACGGAAACACGCTTAAGCTGATGAACCAGCACGTAGACGCGGGCAAAGATCCGCAGGTGATGGCTAAAGCGGTATACAAGGTGATTACCACTTCAAAACCAAAAGGACACTACAAAGTAGGAGAAAATCTTCAGAAATTCTCTATTGCGCTTAAGCGCATCCTTCCGGATAAAGTATACGAGAAAATGCTCCTGAAGCATTATAAATTGTAATTTTGCGGAAATGTCAAATTATGGGTTTCCGCAGGAAATTCAGCTAAACAAATAAACACACAACTATGAAATTTTTCATTGACACCGCTAATCTTGATCAGATTAGAGAAGCACAGGAATTAGGGGTTTTAGACGGCGTGACCACCAATCCTTCGCTCATGGCCAAGGAAGGGATCACCGGGAAGGATAATATTTATAAGCATTACCGCAAAATCTGTGATATTGTGGATGGAGACGTTAGTGCCGAAGTAATAGCTACAGATTTCGATGGTATCGTGAGAGAAGGAGAGGAGCTGGCAGAGCTGCACGAGCAGATCATCGTGAAAGTTCCTATGATAAAAGAAGGGGTGAAAGCCATTAAATATTTCAGCGACAAGGGCATCAAAACCAATTGTACCCT
>JBAWAB010000123.1:0-8278 GCA_049589035.1 Salegentibacter sp. | reverse complement strand
TCGAGAATATCGACGCAAAAGGAGGTGGTGAGAGCCGTCAACGCAGAATCGGCGCTGGAAAAAGCAGCGGCAATAATGCCCAAAAGGAAAACCACGCCGGCGACCATTCCGAAGTGATTAAGAGCAAGCATGGGATAAAGATCATCTGTCCTTTCGGGAATCGGGATATTCTGGTCAAAAGCAAATTTGTAGAGCAGAACCCCCAAAGCAAGAAACAACAGCGTTGAAAAGAAAAAGGTAATCGAGAACCAGAAGATGTTCTTTTGGGCATCTTTCTGGTTTTTACAGGTCAGGTTCTTCTGCATCACGTTTTGATCGAGTCCATTCATCGCGATGGTGATGAAAATTCCTGCAAGGAAAGTCTTGTAGAAGTTCCTGTCGGAGCGCCAGTTCCAATCGAAGATCCTGGAGAATTTACTTTCGGAAACCACGCTGAAAACCTGAGTGGCTTTCAGATCCATCTGGTGAACAATCATGAAAATACTAATGATCACCGCCAAAAGCAGAAAAGTGGTCTGTAAAGTATCGGTCCAGACGATGGTCTTAATTCCACCTCTGAAAGTGTAGAGCCAGATGAGCAAAATTGTCACCAGCACGGTAACGAAAAAGGGAATTCCGAAGGCATCAAAAAAGGCGATCTGCAGCACCACTGCCGCAAGAAAAAGCCGGAAGGAAGCCCCGATGGTTTGGGAGATCAGGAAAAAAGTGGCCCCGGCATAATAGGAGTTTTTTCCGAAGCGATCTCTAAGATATTCATAGATGGAAACAAGCCGAAGCCTGTAAAACAAAGGAATGAGTACGAGAGCAATGACTGCATAGCCGACCATATTCCCCATCACGAACTGCAGATAGGTCCAGGCTGAATTTCCAACTTCTCCCGGCACCGAAATAAAGGTCACTCCTGAAAGTGATGCACCCACCATCCCAAAAGCCACCAGGAACCAGGGAGACTGCCGGTTTGCGGTAAAAAAGGTGTCATTGTCACTATTGCCCGCAGTAAAATAACTGATAGCCAGGAGCAAAAGAAAATAGCCGGCAATTACGCCAAAAACAAGTAATGGACTCATGAGGCATCTTTATTTAGCATGATCTCTTTGAATTCGCTCTCATTTCCTGTACGATCTACAGCAGTGACTCCTATTTTCTCCAGAGCTCTTTTTTGTTCGCCCACGATATTCTGAAGGCTGAAAGAGCTGGCATCGCGATTGAGGATCTTGTAATCCCAATTGCCGTCCTGGTATTTGAAATACACTACCCAGCGGAAGACATCATCGGGTTGAGGATGATTCCATTTCATTTCAAGCCGTTCACCGTTTATTGCTGTTACTACGGAAGGAGCTGCCGGAGCTTCATTATCGAGCCACGGACTTGCAGGAACGAGCGTTTTCTTCCTGTAGGGACCTTCCACCAGGGCCTTCGCCAATTCAGGATATTTCATCAGCGGTCCTACACTCCAATGAACCGTTCCTTTGCTTTCCGGAAGCATTCCCCGGGTGATCATGATCTCATTGATAACCTCATCGATATTCTTTTCATCCCCACCCTGACCAACGCTGATTCCGGGCCACAAATGCCTGTTTTTAGAATTCTGACTTTCCCACCAGCCCAAAAGTTCTGGAAAACTCTGTCCATACTGATTGATCTTCCAATATAACTGAGGCGTAAAATAATCAACCCAGCCTTCGTTCAGCCAGAGTTTAGCATCGGCGTAAAGCTTATTGTACTGATCGTAGCCCTGCACTGACTGCGGATAGCCGGGCCTCCAGATTCCGAAGGGACTAATTCCGAACTTTACATAAGGCTTTTCAGCCTTGATATCTTTGTAAATCTTTTTGATGAATTTATTCACGTTCTCCCGGCGCCAGTCAGCACGGCTGTGTCCTCCCCCACTATGTTTATAAGCATTCCAGCTATCATCATCGGGAAAATCTTCTCCTCCATTATAGGAATCATACGGATAGAAGTAATCGTCAAAATGAACGCCATCCAGATCATATCTCTTTACAAGGTCTATAACCACAGCTTCGGAATGATCCTGCGTTCCTTTTTTACCCGGATCGAGCCACCACATTCCATTCTTCAATTCTACGGCAAGTTCAGGTTTTTTCCTGATGATGGAAGCATCGGTGATCTCCCCTGCGGTAGTATGATGTGCCCGGTAAGGATTCAGCCAAACGTGCAATTCCATTCCGCGGTTATGAGCCGCCTGTATCCAGAATTTCAACGGATCGTAATAAGGATCGGGGGCTTTCCCCTGCTTTCCGGTAAGAAAATAGGACCAGGGTTCCAGTTTGCTGTCGTAAAGAGCATCTGCCTGCGGCCTCACCTGGAAGATGACTGCATTGAAATTGTGATCGGCCAGAAAATCAAGAATCTTTAGTGCCTCCCGTTGCTGATCACTGGTAGAGAGTCCGGGTTTGCTGGGCCAGTTAATATTGGCTACAGTCGCCACCCAGGCAGCCCGAAATTCGCGAATATCCAGAGGGGAATTGGATTCGTAGTTTACTCTTTTCTGCTTGCTTTCTTCCTGCCGGCCCTCAGTTTTTTGCTGCTCCGGTGCCTCAGAGGTATTAATTTCTGGGGCAGGCAATTTCGAAGCTTTAGAAGAAGGCTCGATACTTTTACAAGAAAATGCAAGTACTGGAAGAAGTAAAATAAGGCTAAATTTAATAAGGGTTTTCATGTAGAGATAATACTGAATTATATATAAATAATAAGGTCCTCCAGGAATACTCCAGAAGGACCTTTTGACTAATTCTAATGATTTATTACCATCCAGGATTTTGTTCCAGATCCACTCCGTTATTCTTGTACAAAGTGATCTGATCTAAAGGGATTGGTTGTAAATAAACCCTGGGATCATCAAAAGTTCTTAGAGACTCTTCTGCACTAACAGGAACAATATAGCCTTGTTCTCCTTCTGTCAAAGTCAAATTACTAAGATCTGCATCAGGATAATCTGATTTGTTGATCCAGGCTCCTCTGTTGATGTCTGGATAGTCTACCATATCTACATAATTCAGTTTTTTCCATCGCTTCAAATCCTCAAGACGGAATCCTTCCATCATAAGTTCAATTCTTCGTTCCCTTCGTATTTCCCATATTATCGAAGGTACATCTGAATCGCGTTGCGGATCGTCATAAACTTGCCCATTAACTGCAGGCTCTCCTCCTAATATTTCCAGGTGTGGCAGATTTACTCCCGGCCGATCCCTAAGAACATTTATAGATTTGTCAAGGTCAGCCTGTGTGAATGCACCACCACCAACCGTTTCAAGCTCGGCAGCCGCTTCAGCATAATTCATAAGAACCTCGCCATAGCGAATAATAGGTGCATCGGTAGGGTTGAGATTGGAACTGCCGATAGGATCGTCCTTAATTGATTCATTTAGAAACTTATGTGTTGCATAGCCTGTTGTGGAATAGTCGGGATCTACTCCGTTTATCCTCAATTCATCAGAAACCAGTGTTTCCTTAATTCTCGGATCTCTGTTGGCCATGACATTTTCGATCCCCTTATCCCCCTGGTATAATGGAGAGATGCCTATCGGAAGACCATCAGAAGCAAGGTAAGCTTCCACAGCATCTTTTGAAACTCCTGTTTGCGGCTCTTTGTTGTTGTAACTATTAAGGGAATGAGTTAAAACACCTTCCTCGTATTCCCGATACAGAATTACTTCCGGATTGGAAGCCAAACTTAGAGAATTAAAAACTTCCCGGTAGTTACCAAGGGAGAACTTACCGGAGTTAATAATTTCCTGTGCTGCCCATTTAGAAGCTTCGAGATACTCTGCTGCTTTTGCCATGTCATTTTCATGGTATTTCTGCCAGGTTCCTTCATAAAGAAACACTCTTGACATGTATGCCAACACCACACTTCTATCAACTTCCTGTCCTTCATGGTCTACGTCTTCACGAACATTTTCGGCAGCAAATTGAAAATCCTCCAGGACTTTGTCCATAACAAAGGTTCTGTCATCTCTCTTTTTATAAAGAGCTTCGGAATCGTTATCGCTAATTTCCTTATCGTAATAAGGTACATCACCGAATTCTTTGACAAGATCAGTATACTCAAGAGCCCGGAAGAACCTTCCGATGCCGGTCCAATGATTTATGGCCTCTTCCTCCATCGGAACAGTTTGAACTCTGTCAATGAAAATATTTGCCTTTCTCACCCAGGCAAAGGTCCAGCTTCCATCAGAAGAAGGTACCTGTTTTGTGAATAAAGGCGGATTAGAGGGCGCAAAGTCATCATTCAGCGATTGCCCTGAAAAATAATCTCCCCAGGTGTATCCTGATCCATATCCTACGAAATAAGCAGGATAAAATCCATATGCAAAGGTTTTGACATTGGATTCGCTGGTCCAGTAAGTCTCATCCACCAGCTTATCCTGCGGGGGAACCTCAAGAAAATCCTTTTCACAACCCACTAGCACAAAGGCTAGCAGAAAAAACAGTGCTATTTTATTAGATGATTTCATTTCTTAATTTTTTTGAATTTATAGTGTTAACTGAAGTCCTACCGAATATGATCTTCTAAACGGATAAACACGTCCAAAAGTGTTTGTATCATTCAGTCCTGCCTGGGTATAATCTACTTCAGGATCTATTGGTACGTTCGTATTGGTAATTTCAAATACATTCTCTCCACTAAAGTAAACCCGGAATCGGTCTATTTTGAATTTTTGGGTTAGACTTTCAGGAATAGTATACCCAAAAGTGATATTCTTCATCCTCAAATAAGAAAGATCCATAAGATACTTTGATTGTGGCAAAAAGTTCATCGCATTATTCGATTGCTGCTGATCGTTTGGACGAGGATAGAAAGCATCTGGATTTTCCGGTGTCCAGTAGTCAAGCTGATGTTGGTACCAAGCCTCTCCATATCGATAACCCGGGATAAACACAGGTCCATTTGCCCAAAAATCACGTTTTCCAACACCTTGCATAAATACTGCTAAATCAAAGCCTTTCCAGTTAGCATTCAATTGAAAACCATATTGATATCTGGGGGTTGAGTTCCCTATCACTTTCATATCGCCATGATCTTCTACAGTCTGAGAACCATAGTCTATCACGCCGTCACCATTAAGATCTTTATATTTTATATCTCCAGGACCATATTTGAACCAGCCGTAACTATTTTCGTAAAGTGCCTGGGAAGGTACTCCCTGAGCATACGATCCGTCTTCATTAAAATCATCTGCAGTAAAAAACCTATCGGTCTCGTATCCCCAGATCTCTCCCAGGTACATTCCCTCATAATATTTTGAATTAATTCCGCTTATTGGATCCGGTAGCAATTTAGTTGAATTTGCAAATTTGGTGATCTTCTCTCTGTAGTCAGATAAAGTTGCAACTGCATTTAGTTCCAGTCCGTTTTTAAAGGTATGCTTGTAATCCACAGCTAATTCCCACCCTCTGGTTTGAAGTTCACCATAGTTACGCTTAGGTGCTGCAGTACCAAAAGTACTTGGCAAGGTAATACCTGCGCTGTGCATATCGCTTACAGTTCTCTGGTACCAGTCAAAGTTGAACCCAAGTTGGTTCTTAAAGAACCTTGCATCAACTCCAATATCCAGGGTCGTTACTGTCTCCCAGGTAAGTGAGTAAGGCAAGGCTCCGGGAGTACCCACAGTAACCTGCTCCTGACCATCGATAAGCCAATTCGAACCATATGGAGTCATGGTTCTGTAGATATTATCAATGTTAGCATCCTGGCTTCCCACGGAACCATAAGATCCTCTGAATTTCAGAAAAGAAATAGATTCCAGGTCCTTCATAAAATCTTCTTTCGAAACTACATAACCTAAAGACATTGAAGGGAAGAATGCCCATTTCTTATCTGGTGAAAGTCTGGAAGAGCCATCATATCGTCCATTAAGCTCTAAAAGATATTTATCCATATAGGCATAATTCAGTCGCCCGAAAGCTCCCAGTGTAGCCCATTTATTTCGGTCGCCACCCACGTACATATCGCCGGTTGCCAGGTCAAGTTCACCCTGATCAGGATTCAGTAATTTTCTTCTTTGAGAATATTGAAACCAATATTCATATTTCTCCATATCACCACCAACCGTCAGCTTTATGCTGTGGTCACCCAGATTCTTGTCATAAACTGCAAAAAGCTTAGCTGTGTTTCTTCGGCTCCAGTCAGAGTTGTATTGAACACGATCATAAGAAGAACTTGTATAAGGCACATAGGAAAAATCAGCACCCTGAGCCCAAAAGTTATAAGCAGAAACCGATCCACCGGTTTGATGTTCGTGTTCCTCCACCCGGTCGTGAGTGAAATCGAAATTAATTTCAAGATCTTTTATCGGCTTTAGGGTTGTTCCCAGGTTTACTCTCGACAAAGAATTAGTATTCTTATTCATCTTAGCCTGTGTGACCTCATTAATGTGGCTTCGGAAAGGTTTCCCATCTACAGTACCGTAGGGATAATATGCAGGCCAGCGGGTAGTATAGTACCAGGCATCGTAAGTTGCTGATCCAAATTTGAAAGGTTCCGTGGTCACTGAATTACTGTGAAGCACCTTCGCACGGATATCCATCCAGTCGGTAATTTCTGTATTTATACTTAGGTTAAGGTTATACCTTTCGTACTTATCTGTATTTGTCTTATATATACCACCTTGGTTAAGATATCCAAGCCCTATATAATAATTGGTCTTTTCGCTTCCTCCAGAAACTGAAATATCCTGTTTTTGCTGTGGCGCCCATTTCTTTACAAATAATTTTCTGGCATCCCAGGGGCGGTAAAAGAAAAGTTTACCATCTCTGATCTCATAGTCCCGACCTTCTACCATTTCCATACCCAAATCCTGTCCACCATATTGGTCTTCCCACTGACGCATTTTTTCAATAGCGGTCTGGTCAATATACATACCCACCAATCCGAATGCTTCAAGAGAAGGAATTCTGCGGTGTACCGCAGCGAAAGCCATTTCTGCTCCATCAGCAGCCGGAGCTATCTTAGGCGTAATCGTTGGAGTAGCCCAGGAAAAGTTATTTGAATATGTAACTGTAGGCGCCTGATTTTTCCTACCACTCTTTGTGGTTATGAGGATAACTCCCCAGGCACCCCTTGCACCATAAATGGAAGTAGATGCCGCATCCTTTAATACAGAAATATTTTCTATATCCTGAGGGTTAATAGATTGGAGGTTGGGAACCTCCACGTTATCAACAAGGATCAAGGGTTCAGCCCCTCCTCCAGTACCTAATGTACCAACATTACCTCTTAATTTGATTGAAGGGTTTTGACCTATTTGACCACTTGAAGAGGTGATCGTCAAACCAGGGCTTGTTCCCTGAAGACCTCTTGCAACATCAGTAATAGGTCTTGAATCCAGTACTTTCGTGTCAATTGTAGAGACAGCGCCCGTAAGGTCACTTCTTTTCTGGCTACCATAACCAACCACTACCACTTCGTCAAGAGCCTGAGTGTCTTCCTCTAAGGTAATATTGAATTCATTTTTTGTACCTATCGGTATCTCCTGTTTTTTAAATCCAAGCATAGAAAACTCCAGGGTAAGGCCTTCCTTATCAGGCACCCGGAGACTAAATTGTCCGTCAAAATCAGTCACTGTACCCAAACTGGTATTTTTAACAATGACATTAACACCCGGAAGCGGCACCCCGTCCGCATCAAATACTTTCCCGGAAATCTCCTTGTTCTGTCCCCACATCTGTAAAGAAAAGAGGCATAGTAGAAACAATAGCGACTTTTGAAAATTTCTCATAATAAAAAGGTTAACTGTTGTAAAAGTTTTTCATCAAATACTAATAAATGTTATAATAACTTAGGATAAAGATATAAGTTTAAATAAATAACAGAAATATTATTCCATATTTTTTAGAAAAAAAATATCTTATATAAATTTTTTAATAAAGTTTAGGATATTTTAGAAGTTCTATTATACACTTCTAAATTGTAGGATTGAGAAATTACAGCTCATTTCTTTGAATGAAAAGCCTCTACCGCCTTCCTTACGCTGCCGTGCTCTTTCAGAAGCCGGGCCGCCTCCTTCTCTTCTATCCCCAGTTCTTCCATGATCATTCGGGTGCCACGGCCTACCAGCTTTTTGTTGGACAGCTGCATGTCGACCATTTTATTTCCTTTTACCCTTCCGAGTTTGATCATAACGGTTGTAGAGATCATATTGAGTACAAGTTTCTGGGCCGTCCCGGCCTTCATGCGGGTACTTCCGGTGACAAATTCCGGGCCTACCACTACTTCAATGGGAAATTCTGAAGCGGCTGCCAGCGGACTTTC
>JBAWAB010000122.1:0-3309 GCA_049589035.1 Salegentibacter sp. | reverse complement strand
CCTTTGGCTCATAAGAAACTATAGCGGAAGGAGAAGGGATAAAATTGTCATTTTCATACAAAGGTTCCCCTACCAGATGCTGCTCAAAAACATCCTGCTGATTGGAGTAATATTTCTGACGATTCTGGAAATCGGTTTCCGGATCATAGCTCGCCAGGTAATAATCGGACTGGTAAACCGATAATTTAAAAGGAGCCTGACCATAGATAGAATCGAGTTTATAGGTTTTGGCACCGGTATCATCGGCCTGCACTTCAGTGCTGAAATATGGAATATTCATTACTACACTATCCAGCTGAACATCTCCTTCAAAAGTAGGATCGACAGGGGCAAGCGATAGCTGCGTAAGAACACTTGCCTGAGACTGGCCATACACAGGGTCGTTGTAGACACCCAGTAAATTATTGGCCAATCCGTTGCTCTGTAATGCGTCAAGTTTCTGGGTATAGGCATTCACCTCTACCTCCTGTACATTTACTCCTGCCGGATTGTTAATTATTTCCCCTCCTATGGTACTAAAATCATCATCACATGCTGCAAAAACAAAAATAACAACAAAAAGTGTTGTTATTTTTTTTATCACTTTAAAATTCATTCGGTCTTTGTTACTATTGAGATAAAACTTGGGTGGTGTAAAATTCCTGATAAGCCTGACTGAATTCTTCCCTGTTTTTATATGGCAGAACCGGCTTGTTCAGGTTATTGAGATATTTTTTAAGTTCTTCAGGAAGGTTGTCACCACCAATTATGGCAGCATCAGAATTCTCTACTGCGGTTTTTATGATATTCACAAAATCGGGCTTCTTCAGATATTTCACATCTTCATTTTCCATTCCGTCGAAAAGGACTTTCTTATACATGTCTTTATTCAACGTGCCATCAAAGCTTTGATTGTACACAGAGGTCACGATCTTCGAATCGCTGAACAAAGGTTCATTTCCGTAATACCTCCTTAGGTAAAGCGGCAGCAACGAAGAAAGCCAACCGTGAACATGGATAATATCGGGTGACCAGTTAAGTTTTTTAACGGTTTCAATTACCCCTTTGGCAAAAAATATCGCTCGCTCATCATTATCATCAAAAAGATTGCCATCTTCATCAGACAGAGTAGCCTTTCTTTTGAAGTAATCTTCGTTATCAATAAAATAAACCTGCATTCTTTCCTTCGGAATAGAGGCCACTTTAATGATGAGCGGCATATCCAGGTCGTTGATCACAAGGTTCATCCCCGAGAGCCGTATCACTTCATGCAACTGGTGGCGGCGTTCGTTGATATTGCCGAATCTCGGCATAAATATGCGAATTTGACCTCCAAGGTTGTTCACCATTTTCGCGGCTTCAAAAGACGTGGATGATATTTCGGTTTCAGGTAGGTAAGGTATAACTTCAGACGAGACGTACAATATCCTCTTATCTTTCATAGATTTAAATGCTTTAACTGCGATTGCGAATAAAAAACACGCAAAATTACAAAATTTTATGCAGATTGCCCGAGATATATTAAGTTTGCACGCTGTTAATTTTATAATAAAATGCAGGTTTTTAAGGAAAAAGAGGCGCTGCAGTACGCGATAAAAACTGAAAAATCGAAGGGAAAAAGCCTGGGACTGGTACCCACTATGGGTGCTTTGCACCAGGGCCATTTATCCCTGGTTAAAGAGGCGCTGGAAACCTGCGACTTCGTAGTGGTGAGCATCTTTGTGAACCCCACTCAATTCAACAATTCCACCGATCTTGAGAAGTATCCGCGCACCCTGGAGAAAGACCTTTCCCTGCTGCAGGATCTCGACGGGGAAATCTATGTTTTTGTTCCCACCGCCAACGAACTTTACGGAAAAGATATCATCTCTGAACATTTTGATTTCGAGGGTCTAGAAAAAGTAATGGAAGGAAAGTTCAGAAACGGACATTTTGACGGGGTTGGCACCGTGGTCAAATTGCTTTTCACCACGATCGAGCCCGACAAAGCCTTCTTTGGCGAAAAAGACTATCAGCAACTACAAATTATCAGGAAACTCACCGAGAAAGCACAGATTCCGGTAGAAATCATAGGCTGTCCTATTCTTAGGGAAGAATCGGGTTTAGCAAGGAGTTCACGCAATGAACGACTAAGTGAACCGCATCGCCAAAAAGCTGCCTTTATTTACCAGACGCTGTTAAAAACAAAGGAGCTGTTTGGCACAAAAAGTGCTGAATATATAGACCAATGGGTAAAAGAAGAGTTTGAAAAATGTCCTCTTTTACAATTGGAATACTTCGAGATCGCAAACGAACGCACTCTTAAGAAGATCAGCCATAAAAGAAAAGGAAATCAATATCGCGCATTTATTGCGGTTTATGCCGACGACGTGCGCCTTATTGATAACATTGCTCTAAATAATTAACTTTGAATATGCAAGTTCACGTAGTAAAATCAAAAATCCACAGAGTAAAAGTCACCGGAGCCGACCTTAATTACATAGGGAGTATCACGATTGATGAAGACCTGATGGATGCCGCCAACATTATTGAAGGTGAGAAGGTGCAGATAGTGAATAACAATAATGGAGAACGCCTTGAAACCTACGTAATTCCCGGCCCGCGCAATACCGGCGAGATTACTCTTAATGGTGCCGCCGCAAGGAAGGTCGCCAAGGGAGATATCCTTATCCTTATCGCGTATGCCATCATGGATTTTGAAGAAGCCAGGGAATTCAAACCCTCGTTGGTATTTCCAAATGAAGAGACCAACCTACTTACCTAGCAGTATCATTCTTTGAAAAAAAGAACTAAAAAAATCCTCAAGATCATTCTCCCCCTGTTGCTGGGGATCTTTTTGATCTGGTATTCCATACAAAGCGCGACCCCTCAGGAACGGAAAGAGCTTTTAAACAATATTCTTACCGCCGACCCTTTTTGGGTGGCGGTTTCTTTTATTTTGGGAACCCTCTCCCACCTTTCCCGCGCCTACCGCTGGAAATTCATGCTGGAGCCCATGGGCTATAAACCAAAATTTGCCAATAATTTTATGGCTGTAATGGTGGGTTATCTGGCCAATTTCGGCATCCCGCGTTCCGGCGAAGTGCTAAGGGCCGCTACCCTTACATCCTATGAAAAAGTTCCCTTCGAAAAAGGCTTCGGAAGCATTATTTCTGAAAGAATCGCCGATCTGCTCGCGCTTTTCCTGATTGTTCTCATAGCACTCATCCTGCAAACGGACACGCTGCTAACGTACTTTGAAGCCAATAATATCAATCCCGTACTCAGCATCTTTCTTCTGCTTCTTCTTATAGGGCTGGGAACGTTCGGGCTTTACTTCGTTAAGAAGTC
>JBAWAB010000121.1:0-19544 GCA_049589035.1 Salegentibacter sp. | reverse complement strand
TTTTCCTGTTCAAGCATTTCATGCTCATCATCTTCAACGCCGTGAGTAAGGCGTTTAAGAGGTTTCAATAGTAAGATTACGAGCATACCAAATACGGCAGTAAAAATAGTAATAGCAATAAAGGTATTGAACTCCCTATCTGTTTGAACTTCATCAATTATAAAGTTACCCGAATAACCGCTATTATCCTCTCTTTGTTTGAACTTGATAATCACGTGATATGGGTCCTCTGCAGTAACATTCTCTTCATCCAGGATGTCCTCAATTTCCTTTATACGCTCGGGATTCTCAAATTTCACATACTCGAGAATGGGCTCATGGGTTTTCATTCCCGATACCTTTATCTCGTTATTTACTTTATATATTTCACCATCAACCTGAAAATCCTGATTTGTCGCGAGGATAGAATCGTTTACCTGGAGCTGATTTTCCAGTTGGCTATTCGTAGCAGTCAAATTCACAGTGATTGGCTCGCCCTGCGAAAATTCCCCTATAACTCCGGCAAGTTTGTTTCCTAAACCAGTGGCCGCAAAATAGACTCCCATCATAAGGGAAGCGTATTTTACCGGCGCAAGTTTGGTAATAAAAGAGAGTGCTACCGGCGAAGAACACAATTCCCCAATGGTATGTAGCAGATATGCAAGAACCAGCCAATACATAGCTGATTTACTATCAAAAGGTACATATTCTTTGGCTGCCATAGCCATGAAGATGAAACCAAGTCCCATAATAATTACTCCTATCGCCATTTTGAATATGGAAGAAGCCTCCTTATTCTTTAGTTTCCTTTTGGCCCAGAAATTAGCGACTAAAACTCCAAAAATTATAATAAATAAGGCATTAAGAGACTGGAACCAGGTGGCCGGCACCTCATTCCCTATCAAAGGCAATGCAAAGGAAAGTGTTCTGTCGGTTTTATCTGCAGCGTAAATATTCATCAAACCTCCCGCCTGTTCAAAGGCTCCCCAAAAAACAATTACAAGTAAGAACGAAAGAATCATTACCACGTAGCGATCCTTCATTACCTGGGTTTCCAGGTCCTTGTAAACCATCAGCATCAAAGCAGTTACCAGAGTTAAAAAGACATATAGTAATCCGTAAGGCAAGGACTCAGCAAAGAGCACATACAGCGATACGATCATAAGGACTGATGTAATTCCCAGTTGTAATGGGGATTTCAGCAGATTTCCAAACATATTACCCAAAGAAGCTCCTTCATCTCTCTCAGCCTGAGAAAGAATATTCCCGACATTAGTGAGATATTTCTGGCCCCACCAGTAAACAATAAGACCAAAGGCCATAGCAATTCCGGCAAGTCCGAAACCATAATGCCATCCAATTTCTTCCCCCACATAACCCACGATAAGGCTCGAAAGAAGTGCGCCAAGGTTGATCCCAATGTAGAAAATGGTAAATCCTTTATCCCTTCTGATGTCTCCAGGTTTATAGAGCCCACCTACCATGGTCGAGATATTGGCCTTTAGCATTCCTACCCCGAGGATGATCAACACCAGCCCCGAATAGAAGGCCCACATTTGTTCCACGGCAAGTATAGTATGCCCGGCTACAAGAATAAGTCCACCCACTAAAACGGTCTTCTTCTGCCCCAGCAATTTATCAGCGATCATTCCTCCCGGAATGGAAGCTACATACACCAGCATGGTATACCACCCGTATAGAGCCAGCGCTTCAGAACGGGTCCACCCCAGGCCGGCATTGCCGCCGGTTGTTGCGCTTACAAGATATAAAACAAGGATGGCGCGCATTCCGTAGTAAGAAAAGCGCTCCCACATTTCAGTAAAAAACAGTATATATAATCCAACAGGATGTCCAAAAAGTTCTTTTTGCGGCGCAGGGGTTGCTGAATTTGCCATTTAGTTAGTTTCGTTTAGGGTTCTATTAAGTTCTTGGTTTGTTACAGGGCATGGTTTTCAGCTCCCTTGAATTCCTTATCCTGGAGCTTTTCCATAATGAAATTGGTCATGAGCGTATAGAGGTGCAATCTTGTATTCCCTCCATAGATCCCATGGTTCTTGTCGGGATAGATAGCCCAGTCGAATTGTTTGTTCGCTTGCACAAGCGCCTCTACCATTCTCATTGTATTCTGAAAATGCACATTATCGTCCCCGCTACCGTGAATAAGCAGGTAATCTCCTTTTAACCTGTTCACAAAATTGATAGGGGAGTTATCATCATATCCCGCCGGATTCTCCTGGGGAGTGGTCATATAACGTTCGGTGTAAATGCTGTCATAAAATCTCCAGCTTATCACCGGTGCCACAGCAATTGCCATAGAAAAAGTATCATTTCCTTTCAGAATAGCGTTCGAAGACATGAAACCTCCATAACTCCATCCCCAGATTCCGATCCTATCGGCATCAATATAATCCCGCGCACCAAATTGTTTGGCCGCAGCAATCTGGTCTTCCACTTCGTATTTCCCAAGTTGCTTATAGGTCACCTTCTTGAAAGCGGCTCCTTTAAAACCGGTTCCGCGACCGTCAACGGCAGCGATAATAAAACCTTTATCGGCGAGCAGCTGATACCAGTAATCGTTCGTATTGAAATAGGAATTAGAAACTTCCTGAGAACCCGGTCCGGAATACTGAAACATCAACAGTGGATATTCCTTGTTAGGATCAAAATCAGAAGGTTTGATCATCCACATGTTCAACTCGTTCCCGTTTACCTTGATAGTCGACAATTCTTTTGGAGAAAAATTGTAAGCTGCTTCCTTCTTAAGCAAAGCAGAATTATCCTTGATCTTGCGGATCAGTTTTCCATCTTTCGCACGGTGCAACGTGTACACGTAAGGAGTGGAGGTATTGGTAAAAGTATTGATGAAATAGGTGAAATCTGCACTAAAATCGGCACTGTTCATCCCGGTTCTTTCAGTAAGTCTCTTCTTGTGTTTTCCGTTAGGGCTAATCGAATAGACATCGCGATTCACACTTCCGTTTTCGGTACTCTGGTAAAAGATCTTGTTATGTTTCTCATCAAAACCGTAATAGGCGGTTACTTCCCAGTCGCCGTCAGTGACCTGGTTGATGAGTTTCCCGTTCTTGTCATAAAGATAGATGTGATTCCAGCCGTCCTTTTCGCTGGTCCAGATAAAGCTGTTATCTTCAAGGAAAGTCAGGTTATCGGTAATATCAATATAGGCGTCATCCTTTTCGTTCATCACGACTTTCGCCTGATTGGTCTTCGCATTCACAAAAATGAGATCAAGATCATTCTGATGACGGTTCAACACCTGCGCGCTAAGAACATTCGGATCACTTGTCCATTTGATTCGGGGAATATAAAAATCCTCATAATCTCCCAATTCCACTTTTTTGCTTTCTTCGGAAGCAACATCGTACATGTGCAGCGAAACCACTGAATTTGGTTCGCCTGCCTTTGGATATTTGAACTTGTATTCGTGTGGATAGAGGCTTTTTCCGTAGATATCCATAGAAAACTCAGGAACCTGAGATTCGTCGAATTTGAGGTAGGCTATTTTTTCGCCGGTAGGATTCCAGTGAAAAGCCTGCACAAAGGCAAATTCCTCCTCATAAACCCAATCGGTGATACCGTTGATGGTTTTATTCTTTTCACCATCGGTGGTCACCTGCGTCTCTTTTCCAGAGGCCAGGTCGTGAATATAAATATTGTTGTTGTAAACATAAGCTACTTTGGAGGCATCGGGAGAGAAAGCCGGCTCCTGCACCTTTTTGTCGGTAAGTTTTGTGAGGCTTTTATCCTGAATATCATAAACGTAGTAAACCGCTCTTGTGGAGTGTCTGTAAATATGCTCTACTTCGGTAGAAAGAAGAATTTTATTTTCGTCCTTGCTGAATTCAAAATCGGTAAAATTGGAGATCTTCTTCAGATCTGCCGAATTTAGCATGGTGTGGGTCTTCTTCCCGCTCTTGTAGTCGTAAACATCTATGCTGGAAGTATGAGTTGCCCTGTCGCGGTTAAGAACAACGTATTCTTTACCATTAGCAAGGGACTGCAGCGCCTGCATACGCTCCTGCTGGAACTCTCCGTTCCAGATTTCTTCAAGGCTTATTTGCTTATCCTGGGCATAAAGCGTTGAAGTTGCAGTAATTAAGAAAAGAACTATAAATTTGGAGAACTTCATAAAATTTTTTGAATAAATTTTGATTGCCAAGTTTACTAAAAATTCAGCAAAAAGAGGAAATCATGAGTGTTAAATACTAATAATCTGTTAAAGAAAATCGCTCTCGATTATCTAAACAATATTCCAACACATATCACGCCACGATACTGGGCTATGCTTCTACCAATAGGAATCGTATCTTTGAAATCCTGAAAATCTCAATGAAATGATCAAACCTGTTAGCGGTTTTTCAAAGTTTAGCAAAAAAGAAAAAATTGACTGGTTAGCGAAGACGTACCTCAGGCATCAGCCAGAAGACGTACGTGTGTTGCGACAATACTGGAACGAAGATACCAGGCTACAGCAATTGCACGACGAATTCACCGAGAATACCCTCACCAACTTTTACCTTCCTTTTGGCCTGGCCCCCAATTTCCTCATCAATGGAGATTTATTCGCACTGCCAATGGCTACGGAAGAAAGCTCAGTAATCGCCGCTGCCAGCAAAGCGGCTAAATTCTGGCATTCCCGCGGCGGCTTCAAAGCTGAAGTAATCGATACGGTGAAGATCGGACAGATCCACTTTTTGTACAAAGGCGATTTTAGCAAATTACAGGGCTTCTTTCAGCAGATCGAGCCCCAATTACTGGAAGCCGTAAGCGGGATCACCAGGAACATGGAAAAGCGCGGAGGCGGTGTTCTCGGGATCGAGTTGAAAGATAAGACCGCCGAAATTGAAAACTACTACCAACTGCACTGCCGTTTCGAAACTATGGATTCTATGGGCGCGAATTTCATCAATTCCTGCCTCGAACGCTTTGCCGAAGTTTTTGAAGCCGAAGCTGAAAATCACGACGCTTTTACTGCCGAGGAAAAACAGCCGGAGATCATCATGAGCATCTTGTCGAATTACGTTCCGGAATGCGTGGTCCGTGCCGAAGTCTCCTGCGCAGTCGAAGAACTGGCCGAAGGTCATGAGATGAACGGAGAGGAATTCGCCTCGAAATTTGTGCAGGCAGTACGAATAGCTGAAGTTGAACCCTTCAGGGCGGTGACCCACAACAAGGGCATCATGAACGGTATTGACGCAGTAGTCCTGGCCACAGGAAACGACTTCAGGGCGGTGGAAGCAGGTATCCATGCCTATGCCGCCAAAGATGGCAGCTACAGCAGCCTGAGCCACGCTTCCATAGAAGACGGTATTTTCAAATTCTGGATCGAAGTGCCGCTGGCACTGGGTACGGTGGGGGGCTTAACGAGTCTTCATCCGCTGGTGAGACTAGCCTTGGATATTTTACAAAATCCTTCTGCCCGCGACCTCATGAAGATAGTAGCCGTGGCGGGATTGGCACAAAATTTTGCAGCAGTTCGTTCGCTTGTTACCACCGGCATTCAGCAGGGGCATATGAAAATGCACCTGATGAACATCCTGAACCAGCAAAATGCAACGCCGCAGGAAAAAGCAACCATCACTGAATTCTTTAAACATCATACGGTCACACACAGCAGCGTGATAGAACAGCTAAAGAAAATGAGGCAAGAATGAAATTCTACAGCAACGGGAAATTACTTTTAACGGGAGAATACGCGGTTTTGGACGGTGCAAAAGCCCTGGCTTTACCAACACGGTTTGGGCAGTCGCTAGAGGTAAAGCCTTCTGAAGATCAAAAAATAACCTGGAAAAGTTTTGACGAAAATGACCAAATCTGGTTAGAGGCCGAAATCAGCTTTAAAAATGGCGAATTTCACTTTAACCAAAGCAATAATCCGGAAGAGGCTCAATTACACAAAAGGCTGCAACAAATTCTTTCCGAAGCCCATAAGATGAATCCGGAGACAATCAATGAAAATAAAGGCCTCGAAATTATCACCAATCTTGACTTTAAACGGCGGTGGGGTCTTGGAACCTCCTCAACCCTGATCAATAATATTGCCCGGTGGTTTGAGATTGATGCCTTTCAACTTCTGAAAAAAACCTTTGGGGGCAGCGGGTATGATATTGCGGCCGCCCAAAACAACCACCCGATAACCTATCAGATTACCGAACAGGGGCCTTCGGTATTGCAAACGCATTTCGATCCGCCTTTTGGCGACCAACTCTTCTTTGTTTACCTGAATCGCAAGCAAAACAGCCGGGAAGCCATTGCGCATTATCGTAATCAGCCAGAGGGAAACAAGAAGAATCTCACCGATAAGATTTCAGCCCTAACCCAACAGATCTCGCTTTGCGAGGAATTACAGGAGTTCGAAATGCTACTTGAAATCCACGAAACGCTGATTTCAAAGGCCATCAATCTTCCGAAGATCAAAACGGAACTATTTTCCGACTTCCGCGGAAAGATCAAAAGTCTTGGTGGCTGGGGCGGTGATTTCATTCTTGCTACCGGTGGAACTGCAGAGCAGGAATATTTCCGCAGCAAAGGTTACGACACCATTTTCAACTACTCTGAAATCATCCTATAAAAAAAGCTCCCGAAATTTTCCGGGAGCTTTTCTTTTTCAAGGGAAGTTCTACTAGTAGAATTTCGCTCTTTTATCTTCTATTTCAGCTTTCTTCTTGAGGGCATCATAAGCTCTTGTAGCAGCTGTTCTTCTGCGGCTAAGCGTCTCCTGCTCTGCAATTCCTTTATAAGAATTCATTGCAGGGGCCTCATGTCTTTTCACAAGTTCTACCACATAAACTCCTTTTTTACCTTCGATTGGCTGGCTTACCTGACCTTCATCAAGAGCGAAAACCGAACCTACTACTTCAGGCTCATTTCCGGCACCTGGAAGAACAGGGCTGGCCATGTTCACAGCACTGGCAGTTTGCACCTGCTGATCGTGATTTTGAGCAATCTGAGACAGATCAGTGCCTTTGATATTATTTTTTATGATTTCGGCTTTTTTCTCCTTCATAAGAATAGGCGTAACTGTAGCTGAAGCTTCTTCAGCGCTCATCAGGCCTTTTTTCTTCTTATCGGTAAGCTGAGCCACCACGTATCCTCCGGAAGTTTCAAATCGCTTGATATCACCCACAGAAGATTCATCTTTAAAGGCCCACTGCACAATACGGCGTTGCGCTCCAACTCCTGGTATGTTCTCATCAAGAGCCTTGATGTCTTTTACGGTACGTACGTTGTAGTTACTTTCTTTTGCAAGGTCGGTAAAAGATCCGTCTCCCGCAGCCATTTCGAATTTGGTCACTTCGTTGAAAAGGTTATTTCTTGAACGCTCAGAAGCCTCGATCTCACGTGCAACAGTCGCCACTTTCACGGCTTTCTGCTTATCAGTCTGATCGGTTACATAAACCACGTGATAACCAAAATCGGTTTGCACTACTCCAACATCGCCTTTGTCGTGATTGAAGGCAAATTCTTCGAATTCAGGAACCATCATCCCAGGCCTGAAGTATCCAAGATCACCACCTTTGTCCTTGTTGGAAGGATCGGCAGAAAATTCAGCAGCCAGGGCGTCCATTTTAGATTTATCTTTTTTGATGACATTGGCAAGACTGTCTGCAAGCTCTTTAGCTTCAGCTTTAGTTCTGGTAGCATCTTTGGCGTATTGCAATCCTTTATAGGAAATAAGAATATGGCTCGCCTTTACAGAATCAGGCATTTGCTTCGCATCAATAAGTTTTGTGAGCTTCCAGTAACCGTTATCTTCATAAGGTCCGTAAACTTCACCTTCATTAAGATTGTAAATTTGATCGGCAGCTACCTTTGGAAGGTCGCTCTTGAAAACATAACGATCCTGGTATGGAAGATCGGAATTGGTATTCACGAATTCCTCATTGTCTGAAGTATTAGCAAAACCTCGTAGTGTATCATTGGAATTTGAAGCTGAATTGTATTCCAGCCTGTCTTCCATCATTTTATTAAGGGCATCTTTTGCCTCTCCTTTATCTTCAGCCGAAGCTTTCTCCTCAAAATAAACGTATTGAATATCTCTGGCGGCTTCAGTTTCAAATTCAGCAGAATGAGCCTTCACATAATCCCTGATATCTGCCTTGCTTACTTCCACCTGATCATCGGCAACCGAAGAATAAGGGATCTGAACGAATTTCAGGTCGATATTGTTATTATTGAGACGGTAAGCCTGCTCGGCTTCGGTAAGAGTAGCACCTACTCCGGCACTTATCATATTCAGATAGATATTCTGACGGGCAGTTTCACTAAGGCTGTTCTCATAGGTAACCCATTGCTGGTACGCCTGTGGAGAAGTCGCTTTTAAAGTCGCAACGTATTCCTTTAGCTTATTTTCATCAAACATTCCTGCTTCATTCGTAAAATTAGGATTGTTTGCCATTTGGGTTCTTAGCAGTTGTCTTACCTGCGCCTGTTCAGCTCTCACTCCAAGTTCCTCCAGCTGATCTTCGATGATCACCTCACGCAACTTTTGATCCCAAACACGGTTTACCGCCTGGGTAGTGCTAACCGCGCCATTAGAGTTACGCTGCAAAGCGTCTACCTGCCGGGCAAATTCCTGCCGGTCAATATCCTGGCCATTCACGGTCGCGATAGTGTTCTGGGATTTGTTAGAGGTAAGCCCTCCTTTCTTTAAAAGACTGGACAAAATAAAGGAAAATAGTGCCAGACCAATAATAAGGATCAAGAAAACAGAACGCTGTCTGATTTTATTTAATACTGCCATTTGTAGTTATTATTTATCTAAATATAGTGGGCGAAAATAATGTTTTTAGGCTAATTATAAAACTTATGATTAGCAAAATATTAACTTTTATCTCCCTAATCGGCAGGTTTGATCTCCAACTCCACCAGGTCGATTTTGGTATTGGTCACTTCCAGGATGGTAAACTGAAAGTCCTCGACCCTCAACACCTCTCCCTGCTGCGGAATTTCCTCGGTGTGATGCACTATAAAACCTCCCAGGGTTTCATAATTTTCTTCTTCGGGCAAGTCGAATTTATAGGTCTCGTTAAGATAATCTACCTCCAGCCTGGCAGAAAAACGGTAATGATCCTCTCCCAGCTTCTCTTCGATCAACACAGCAGAGTCGTGTTCATCTTCAATTTCGCCAAAAAGCTCCTCTACAATGTCCTCTACGGTCATCATTCCGCTGGTACCACCGTACTCATCTATCACTACAGCAATACTCTTTCTTTTTTTGATAAGAACACTCAACACATCTTTCACCCACATGGTTTCGGGCACAAAAATGACCGGCAGCAGGATAGATTTAATAGATTTTGGCTGTTTGAATAACTCAAAAGAGTGCACATAACCTATAATATCATCAATGGTTTCGTTGTAGACAAGTATCTTGGAAAGCCCGGTTTCCGTAAAGGTGGCGATAAGATCGCGAGGCGCCTGATTTTTATCTACAGCCACGATCTCGGTACGCGGAATCATGACCTCGCGGGCTTTAATATCGGAAAATTCCAACGCATTCTGGAAGATCTGAATTTCGGAATCGACCTCTTCGTCTTCCTCAACCGTTTCCATCTGTTCACTGATGAAATTCCCCAATTCCACCTTGCTAAAAGCCAGCTGCACCTCATCACCTTCGGTTTTGAAGAATCTCTTCAGCACCAAATCGGAGATCCAGATGACAAAGCTAGAGATGAATCCGAAGATCACATAAAAGAAGTACGCGGGTACGGCGAAGAATTTCAACATGGTGTTGGCATAGATCTGAAAGAACACCTTCGGAAGAAATTCCGCGGTTAAAAGGATAACAAGAGTAGAAATGACCGTTTGCGTAAACAGACTAAGATCAACGACCAGGTAATTGAGAAAGGCACTGGAAATAGGCTGAAGACCAACCAGCCAGTTCATGATGAGATCACCCATGTAGAACCCGTAGATAACGAGGGCAATATTGTTGCCCACCAACATGGTGGCGATAAATTTGGATGGTTTGCGGGTAAGTCTTTTCAACACCCCGGCCAGAAAATCATTCTGGCGCTTTTCGATCTCAATATAGATCTTATTAGAAGAGACATAAGCGATTTCCATCCCGGAAAAAAAAGCCGACAACAGGAGACAGCCAATGATGATTAAGATGTTGATCTCCATCGGGGTTTATTTGTTGCGTTCTTCAATCTTCCGCCTGAAACGCCTTTTAAAGAAGAACATAAAGATAGCGATCACCACAAAGAAAGCGAACAAATAGGCCCTGCTTCGCTCTGTATTCCAGCTCCTTATCGCTTCAAATATGAAAAAAGCAGCGATGAAAAGGTAGGCGTATTCGAAAAATTTATAGTACTTACTCATTCTTTTTTTCTTCTATGATTTGTGTTCCCACATTAGCCCGCGATCGAAAATTACCGAAATTCTGGTTAGAATCAAAACCCTGACCTTCGTTTAGAGCTCCATTGGGAAACCTTATTTTATTTTTTTTATCGGTAAAAACCCAGCCGAGACTCTGGTCCCAGTAAAGCTGACTTGCATGTAGCTGTGTGCTATCACTGGTAATAAGCACCACATTGCCCTGAAGGTCTATCAAATTGGTCCCTTCGTAGTCGATGCCATAATCGGCAGTAAGAGTACTCTTTTCATTGTTTTCGTCATAGAAAATGACCTGCAGCCCGTCCGGAAATTCATAATAAGGAAATTCCTTGTTCGTGAAGTCATACATCCTTGGACTAATGAGATTAGCAACCAGACGACCGGAATCGGTATATTTCAAATTGAGATCGGTGGCAATAGCCTGCGGGGAATTCCCCTGAAGATCGAGCGCCCGAATCTCATTAAGATTACCCTGACATGAAAAAAGCATTGTCACGCCTATGAGCGTGACAATGCCAGTTATTATTTCCCGATATGTTATCGTCATCTTAAAGATTAGGTATGCGAACACTCTCGCCTAT
Organism: Salegentibacter sp.; assembly: GCA_049589035.1. Taxonomy (GTDB): domain Bacteria; phylum Bacteroidota; class Bacteroidia; order Flavobacteriales; family Flavobacteriaceae; genus Salegentibacter_A. The sequence continues at coordinate 8,625 of JBAWAB010000121.1, read as the reverse complement.
CCAGCATCCGATCTGGATAACTTCTCCAGCCTTTCTTCCTTCCTGGAATACATCACCTTTTTGAGGAGCTCTACCCTTGTAGGCAGCAGCAGCCTGATTGGCGTTGCTGGACAATCCGGGATCTACCCTACCTGCTTTGGCAGCATATTCGGCAGCTAACCAGTATACCGCTCTTTTGTTAAAAGTAGTAGTCCCACAGTTGTTGGCACTTTTAGCATACATGTTGGCGATCTGAAGGTAAGCATTACCCAAAGAAGGCTTGGCATTAAGCGCTTTTCTATAGAAGCTTCTGGCTTGAGAATAGCTTCCTTTATCTTTATAGTTGCTGGCAATTCTATAGTAGATCTTAGCTTTATCTGAAGGATTCTCTTCAAGTTCTGCAGCCTGGTTATAGTACTGAAGTGCTTTAGAGTAATCTCCTTTAGCTTCAGCCAACTGACCAAGAGAGTAAGCTGATTTTGCTGACGGTTTTAGCTTGTGCAAAGCTTCAGAAACCTTGTAAAACAACGGGTCATCTGTACAGTCTTTAGCCGAAAGTCTCGCGTTGGCATTCTCCAACCAATTCACATCGTCTTTCTTTTCATCAAACTCCTTGGAGTAAAGCGGGATCAGGTTATCACAATCTGCTCTCTGACCAAGTTTGGCGTTGATACTGTTTTTTACCTTGTTATAAGCTTCAAGGTTAGTTTCAGCAATTTTGATCATCTTCTCTTCTTTGCTGGTAAGGTCTTCGCCTTTCTCCTGCTTTTCAAGAAGTTTAGCCAAAGTTTCAGCCAGGTCATTCTCTTCAGTTTCTACTTTAGAGATTACATCGTCATATTTGCTGAATACATCCTCAAGAGTCTTCTTTCCCTCATCCTGAAGGTCAACCAACAGCGAGAAATAAGCATACAGTCCAACGGCGCTGGTGAAGTTTTCACGGTCTTTGGTGAAAGCCTCGTCAAAAGCCTGATACTGGGATTCCTTATCTCCAATTTTATTGAAGTATTTCAATTTGGCGATATCTGAAAGAACATCCCCTTCTTTTGTTTTTCCAGGGAAAAGTTCAAGTCGTTGCTTCCATACATCAATCAACTCCTGAACATATTTCTCTTTTTCGGCACCCTGAGCTTTGTCGATCTTATCGTTCAACACGCGCTCAAGATACTGGTAAGTGGCAAGGCTGTATTTTGGACATTGTTCCCTTACTTTCATTAAAGGAGCATAAGCCTTGTCGTAGTTTTTTGCTTTCGCATCATCATAAGCCAAAGCCGCCATGGTAGCACAGTCGTTTGACTGCGCGCTCAGGTAACCCGACCCTAATAAAGCTAACATTATTAATGCTATAAATCTCGCTTTCATCTGTTTGTTTTATTGTGGTTAATTAAATTTTCTTCTTACGAACCATTTGTCATTCAAGGACAAACCTACTGAAACTTTGAAAAAATTCTCCTGTATTAAATTGGAATCTGTTGTACCGCGCTGTCCATACTCAATTCCGAGGTTTACATTAGAGAATGTTGGTCCTACGGGGAGTCCCAATCCAAAAGATATGCCAAACTCATCAATAGATTGATTGTTGATGTTCAACCCAGTCTCCTCATAACGGAAACCACCACGATACACCACCCTTGAAAAATAGCTGGTAATCGAGTTATACTGCGGGATAAAGTACCCCCCAACATTGTAATGAACAGCATCCTGATACCTCACATTTTCATTGGAAGTATTAAAACTTCCGGTGAAGGAGCTGCTGGCCAGGTTGGTGTACTGCGCCCCTACAAACCACGAATGAGGCATTCCGATTCCTGCTCCAAAGCTATATTTGGAAGGAAGCGTAAAATCAGAATCAGGAACATTCAGTTCTTCTTTTTCTATCACCACTTCTCCGCTCTGAAGGAAAGCAAGCGTACCAACCTCCCTGTAGTTCTCAGAAGTCAGAGTAGCTTCAGGAGCATAGGTTGCAGACGCATGTAATTGCAGCCTGTCGCTAATCATTGCCTGATAATCTAATCCGAAGTTAAAATTAAAACCTTGAATGTCGGTTCGGGCGATATCCTTGGTACCCAAATCGATTCCTGCACGGGCCACTTTTCTAATATTTTGAAAATTACCAAAATTATAATCGACATCAACCCCAAAACTAAAACTTTTACTGATCTCATAACCGGCGCTCAGAAAGACTTTGTTCATTCCTCCCCGCCCGTTAAGCTGGCTCGCTACCTCATCTTGAATATCCAAAACACGATATCCTACCGAGGTAAAAGGCATTACTCCAAGGCCAAATCCAATTTTCCCTACAGGAACACCAATAGCGAGATAATCAAGAGAAGTGTTTTTAGCACGATCCTGTTTATCGGTAGTTTTCATCTTCGTATTCTCATAACTACCACCCACGGCGTAGTTGGTGAGTTTGAGCCGGCCGTATCCCGCCGGATTCTGAAGATTTACATGAATACTATCTGAAAAGATATTCAGGCCGCCCATCGATCGATTTTCTACGGTACCTTTGAAGTTGGTTAACCCGATCCCGAAGTAAGAATAAGGTGAAGATACGTTCTCCTGGGCGTTCGCCATCACTGCAGAGAAAACAGCTACGATTACTATAAATCGTTTTATCATTGAGTCTTATTAAATTCCAAAATGTAGTTGAGCCCCGACAAAAGAAAATTCGGGTTGGCAAATATGCTATTTTTTAACCGTACTGACAAAATTTGCATATCACCACCTGTTAAAATAACTGTTAAAAATTTTTTTTTCTCCCTGTAGGAATCAATCATTCCGTCTATTTCTAACCTAAGTCCCATTAGCACCCCGGTATTGATCGATTCTTCGGTAGAGCTTCCTTCCAGCTCTGTTTTCTCTTCAGGAGCCACCAAAGGTAATTTCGAAGTGAATTCGTGCAAGGCCCTGAATCTCATGGAAAGCCCCGGAGAAATGGCCCCACCCAAATATTCTTCCCGCTCACTTTTAAAGTCGTAAGTCACACAGGTACCGGCATCGATCACCAGCACATTTTCTCCCGGATACTGCAGGCAAGCGGCAGCAGTCAAAGCGATGCGATCTTTTCCCAAAGTTTTGGGGGTGGCATAGTGGTTTTTAAAAGGGAGCCTGGTGTCGTTATCAAGAAGCACAACGCTTGTATGCTTTTGGAGGAATTCCAGTTCTTCGGAAACCTCCTTCACCACACTCGATAGAATACTGTGATCTACGGAAGGAAACTTTCGAAGGAAATCAGAAATTTTTTCAAAAAATTTCTCCCTGGGGAAGGAAATTTTTTCGGTCAGGCTATTATTTTGAAACACAGCTGCTTTTACAGATGTATTCCCGATATCTACTACGAGATTCATCCAGGAAAATTTAAAAATGCTAAGTTACAAAAGCATTTTTTTAAAATTTCCTTTGCCAGTTCCTAAAAATGAAATTATATTTGCCACCGCTTTCAAAAGCAACTGGTGCCTTAGCTCAGTTGGTAGAGCAAAGGACTGAAAATCCTTGTGTCCCTGGTTCGATTCCTGGAGGCACCACCTTAAAACCCCAAGCTATTCAGTTTGGGGTTTTTTAATTTTGTACCTTTTACGGATGCATTTCCATTACATCATTTTCAGTAAGATCCGGAATAAATATTATGTCGGCGAAACGCATAATCCCGAGGAGAGGTTAATCAGGCACAATGACCACGCTTATCAAAACGCCTTTACCAATATGGCCAGTGACTGGCAGATAGTGCTACTAAAAAAGGTGAACCACAGAGAAGATGCGGTTTTCCTGGAAGCATTCATTAAAAGAAGGAAAAGCAGAAAATTCGTTGAAAAGATCATAGCCCATCCTGAGATTCTTGACCGGATTCAGGAGAAAAAATAGTCCCCGGTTCCCCCGAGGCATCGGGGCTGGAGGCACCACCTTAAAACCCCAAGCTATTCAGGTTGGGGTTTTTTAATTTTTGACCCTCCCCCGTCCGCAAGTGGCGGACGTTCCCTCCCTTGTAAGGGCGGGAGTTGAAATTGCCGTTCTGTTCATGTTCTCGTTAACGAGAACGCCTTCTTCAGCATTCCCCTCCTCAATTGAGGAGGCCTTTCCACAGCACGGGTAGTTCGCAGTGCCTTATTGCCCTAACTTTTCCTTCAGGCTAAGCGCATTTCTTACCGCGTGCCCTTCAAGGTCATTATTGAAATAGACGAAAACATCCCTTCCCTCAGCCTGATGATCTTTAATATCTTCAGTGATCTTGTCCAGTTGTTTTTCCGAATAATTTCCGGAATAGTTCTTTCCGTGGAAGCGAAGATAGATCCAGTCGGCAGTCACTTCCCGTGGATGGTCGGCAATCATGTCGTGGATCACCAGGGCCGTATTGTACTTTCGCAGCACTTCATATAATTCTTCCGAAAGCCACCTTTCATCGCGCACCTCAACAGTCCATCTCAGATCCTTTGGCGTCACCTTCAGAAAAGCCTCCAGCCTCTCAATATTGGGCTTCCAGTTGGGCGGCAGCTGCACGAGAATAGGCCCCAGCTTTTCTTTGAGGTGTACCGCCCGATCCATAAAATAATTCACGTGCCCTTCCGGATCTTTGAGCTTCTTCCGATGAGTTCCGAAGCGGCTGTATTTAATGCTGTAAAAGAAATTATCTGGCGCTGCTTTCCGCCAACCGGCAAAGGTTTCGGCATCGGCCATTTTGTAGAAGGTGTTGTTGATCTCCACCGTATCGAAGTATTTGCTGTAGTGATCGAACCATTCGCTCACCGGCATATCCTCGGGATAAAAATCGCCTTTCCAGTGCTTGTATTGATAACCACTGGTGCCTATAAAGATCTTCTTTGACATTGGAAATTTGTTTGTCTCTCCAAATTAAGAAGAAAAACGACCAAAGACAACAGGAGCAAATTTCAACTTTATAGACTCAGCACCAGTATAATATGAATAAAAATTTATAATTTAGAAAAAGATAAAGCTCCTCTCTCCTGTTCTGCTCCTTCCAAATTTCGCACATTCTTATGCTTGGTTTTTTGCGACATCTCCGAAAGAAACTGCTTCAGAAGAACAAATTCAGCAGCTATTTCCTCTATGCAACAGGCGAGGTATTCCTTATCGTGATTGGGATCCTCATTGCTCTAGCCATAAATAACTGGAACCAGAACCGGCTGGCGAGAAATCAGGAACGTTTTTACCTGGAAGGCCTGAAAACCGAGTTTGAGCAAAGCCGGTACAAATTACAGCAGCTTATTGAAGTTAACCGGCTGAATTACCAGGAATCGATAAAAATAGCAGGCTTTGTGGGCAAGGAACAGGCAAAACCCGAAGAACAGGAATTTTCCCGGCTACTCTACAACTCCTTTTCTTACGAGATCGCCTATAACCCTAACAATTCGCTGCTCAACGAACTTATTAACAGCGGAAGCCTCAAGAATATCTCCAATCCTGAACTCCGGAAGCACCTCACCTCATGGGATTCCTGGATTAGCGGAGTACATCAGCAGGAACAGAATCTGCGGGAGCAGCGGGAAAAGATCCTCGATATTTTCCGGGGCAATACCGGAAGCATTCGCACCATTCTTGACCACTCAGGAATAAGCACAAAAAAGATGGGATTGGAAAATCCCGGTAACTTTGGCAGTAACCTAAAGGTGCTTGAATTGAAGGAATTCGAGAACAATCTGCTGCTTTTCATTTTAACCGCAATGGCTACCGAAAGTTCACATTATGAACCTTTGCTGGAGGAAACGAACAGCATTCTTGGGCTTTTAGAAGCTGAGATCGACAAATAACAACTTTACAGCTGTTTCACATTTTTGATCCTGAACCGACTTTTAGGAATGGCCGGAATCCTTGACAGATCAACTTTCAGGTTCTGCTCCGGCACCTGGTATTCCATCTCTTTGACAAGCAGCTCTAAGGCGACTTTAGTAATCCCTATAGTGATCCACTCTCCGGCACAACGGTGATTGTGATAATGATCGCCGCCACCCTGCGGAATAAAATTAAAGGGGCTTCCATCCCAATCGCTGAATCTTTCAGCATAAAAGACTGAAGGATTTGCCCAAATTCGCTCGTCGTGATTTGTAGCATAAAGATCCAGCAGTACCCGCCGACCTTCCGGAAAGCTCTTACCCCGCCATTCAAAATCTTTCCGTACAATGGCAGCAACGAATGGGAAAAAGGGATAAAACCGCCTTACTTCCTGCACAAACATATGAGAAAGTTCGCCCTCATCTTTCTTCAGTCTTTCCAGATATTGTGGATACTCATGCAGAGCCAGGGCTGAAAAAGTGATGTACCTCGCGATAGCGACTATAGGCCGTATCAGGTTCAAAATTTCCACAGCCACGATACGTTTGTTCAGCAATTCCCCATTCTCCCGGTAAAAAGAGAATCTGTCAAGGATACTTTTTTCTTCGGAAGCATTCCTGCTGCGCGCATCTTCAACAAGCGCCATGATCCATCTTTCGGCTTTTTTCCTTGCCCTTCTCCCCTTGTAATGCCGAAGCCCCACAGCTCCTGAAGAATCGATCATTCTACTTAACTGTCGGGTTCTCTTCTTCACTTCCTTTTCCTCCAGTTCAATTCCTACCCAGGCGCAGGACGCTTTGGTGAGAATTTCTTCAACTTCTTTAAAAAGAACAACTTCCTCCTGCTGTTCCCATTTCTGGATGTAATCCCTGAACAACGCGCTAAAATTCTCCTGAAGTTGTTCAATCGACTCTCTATTCATACACTGCATAAAGAGATCCTTTCTCTTGAGATGAGCCTCGCCGTCCAAACCCTGAACTCCGCCCTGCCCAAACAAAGTCTTTTGAAACCGCTTTGGGGTCGCGCCGCTTCTTTTAAACTTTTCCTGATCATAAAATACTTCAGCAGCCTCTTCTCCCCTTACTACAATGGTTTTTCTCAAAAGTAAACGAGTAGTAATAATATCGGATTGTTCTTTTTCGAACGCCTCCTGAAAATTCCCATATCCCTTCCGAAGGATTCCTATTGTACTATCCATTAATGTCGTATTTCCGTTTTTATTCAGTTACCCTTTAATTTACTTTCAGGGATTCACATAAGAAGGAGATTTAACCTTTTTAACCTAAAAATTAGAAAATTTTTGGAAGCTGCATTTTTACCAGGAAAGGATCAGCTATGCTCCAAAACTTATATTCCGAAGTTAAATCTTCGTAAAAATGAGCAGGTTTAACAGCTATTTAATATGAAAAATTACATGCAGCCCCTAACTTGATAGGGAACATTAAATGTAAAAGAAGATGGAGATCAAAGACAACAAGGAGAAAATTGAACTTGCCGAGAATCAGGGAAAAGCATTAAATGCTGCTGCCGATTATATGAAAGGCATGGATACCTACGTGGAAAAGGAAGTTGACGATTATATTATCACGGTAGTTTCGGAAGAAGCCGAAGGCACTTACCAGTTCAAAGACGGAAAATTGCAATGGCATGTTCCGCCGGAAAATTTCAACACTCACATGGAGATCCTGGTGAGGGACAAGCACGATAAACGCTTTCTTCCCGGACTGAAGATCACTGGGAAAGTCTTTAGCGAACAAGGCAAATTAGTAGAAGAGAAGGAATTCCCCTTTTTCTGGCATCCTTTTCTCAACCATTACGGCGCAAACTTCCACATTCCTGAAGCCGGCGACTACACGGTGGAAGTCAGTTTTCCCGCCCCGCAGTTTCCCCGCCATGGAGAGGTGAAGGGCAAACGTTTCCAAAATGACGTCAACATCAAGCTCGGTCCGCTTTCACTCGAAGCCGGGAGAAAACCACACGGCCCAGAATAGGATCAGGCGAAGAAAAGCCCATATTTACAATTGCTTAAAAGCATAATACCCTGAACCAGGTTCAGGGTATTTTATAATTCTTCAAATTTTAGTTTAAGCAGTATTATTTCTGTTCCTGCTCCCTCAACATTTCGGGCGTCACCACCGTCCGGAATCCCACGTGTTCGTGGGAAGAATCGGGCGTGGTAGGCATGCGTGCGGAGATGCGATAACTCGCGCAATAGGAAGCATTGCAGAGATAAGAACCTCCCTTCATGATCTTTTCCGCAGCCCTCGGGTGGTTAGGATTGTAAGCTTTTGAAGCTCCCTGTGGATTTCTGACTCTACCCTTTTTGGCCATTTCTGAATAATAGTTCGCATTGTACCAATCCTGCGTCCATTCCCATACATTGCCGGCCATATCGTAAAGCCCCAACGGATTTGGCGGAAAAGAAGCTACAGGGGCTATGCTTTCAAATCCATCTGCTGCCGTGTTCGTTGTAGGAAACTCGCCTTCCCAGGTATTGGCATGAGTAGAAAGAGCATCTTCATCTCCCCACGCGTATCTTGAGTTTTTTTGTCCTGCACGGGCCGCGTATTCCCACTCGGCTTCGGTAGGCAATCTTCTTCCGGCCCAGTTACAATAAGCCACCGCATCTTCATAAGCAATTTGCACCACCGGGAAATCTGCCTTGCCCTCTATAGAGCTGCCGGGCCCGAAAGGATGACGCCAGTTGGCCCCTATTTTCCACTCCCACCACTGGGAATAGTCATAAAGGTTAGGCACAGAGCTTTTAGTTTTCTTGAAGACCAGCGAACCCGGCTGCAGCAAAGAATCTGCTGGTTTTGGTGTTTCCGGCGGCAGCTGCTTTTTCAGTTCTTCCCAGTC
>JBAWAB010000120.1:0-2088 GCA_049589035.1 Salegentibacter sp. | reverse complement strand
CTTGTCTTCTGTTCACATTATAGTCGCTGCTTTGATTGCTCCTTATATCCCTGATCCTCCTGGAGTAAGAAGAACTTCTGTTCCTGGAATTGGAGATATAGTTACTTCTTCTGTCAGCCTGTGAAGTGTAGGAAGAGTAAGCGCCTCTTCTGCCAGAATTATATGCCACGTCACCATATCTGTGATAGCCGTAGTGAGGATAGTAATTATAAGGATAGTAGGCGTAATAAGGATAATGGTGACCAAATCCAAATGTGAAGCCAAAGCCATAATAGCTACCCCAGTAAGGGCTGCCATAGCCAATCATGCCTCCGTAGTAATTGTAAGGATAAGGGGCAAAAAAGGGATCCCAGTAATCATGCCAGAACGGGCTGTAATATCCATAACCATAGCCGTAACCATAACCATAATAGGGATATCCGTATCCATATCCAAAGCCGTTGTTGTAAATATTAATGGTATAGGAGTCAGGATCCTGTCCCCAGGGAGCATAACCTTCGGAATATGCCAGTGGGTTTTCTGAATAATCCTGTTCCTCTTGTCGATCGTTAGAAGAATATGACTCTACGTCGGTAAAAATGGAATTAGCCATATCTTCGTACATCGCCGATTCTTCAGCGAAAAGATTTTTATAGTAGCTGCTGCTGCTATGGTCTTGATCCTCCTCTGCTTCTCTGTTATTCTGGTTAGCATATTGAGATTGCTCATATTCAGGTTCAGGTTGTTCTGAATTTCCGTAAATGCCGTCGTTAGTATAGCCGGAATACTGATAAGAACCGCAAGATGCCAACAATAGCAATAACACAGGTGCCAGCAGCAAGAGTGGATTTCTTTGAGTGTTGTAGTTGCGTATCATTAGCCTTTATTTTATTGTTGAACATCGCAAAAATAGTTAGTTTTGCGCAGATTAACGCTTATAGCCTATTTTGCGTACTTAAAGATACGCAAGATTTGTGCCAAATAAAAGATAAATGGGGAAGAACTTAACTTCAAGAAAAGAGGATTATTCAAAGTGGTACAACGAGTTAGTGGTGAAAGCTGACCTCGCTGAAAACTCTGCAGTGCGCGGTTGTATGGTGATAAAACCCTACGGATTTGCTATCTGGGAGAAAATGCAGGCACAGCTCGATCTTATGTTTAAGGAAACAGGACATCAAAATGCCTATTTTCCTCTTTTTGTGCCTAAAAGTCTTTTTGAAGCTGAAGAAAAGAATGCCGAAGGCTTTGCCAAGGAATGTGCGGTAGTTACCCATTACAGATTGAAGAACAATCCTGATGAGCCGGGGAAACTTATGGTTGATCCTGAAGCGAAACTAGAAGAAGAGCTGGTGGTGCGTCCTACTTCCGAAGCTATCATCTGGAATACCTATAAGAACTGGATCCAGTCTTACCGCGACCTCCCTATTCTTGTGAATCAGTGGGCCAATGTGGTTCGCTGGGAAATGAGAACCCGGTTGTTTTTGCGTACTTCGGAATTTTTATGGCAGGAAGGCCATACGGCTCATGCCACTAAAACTGAGGCGATGGCAGAGACAGCACAGATGAACGATATCTACGCTCGTTTTGCTGAAGAGTTCATGGCTATGCCGGTTATAAAAGGTGCCAAAACAGAGAACGAACGTTTCGCGGGCGCCGTAGAAACTTTTTGTATCGAGGCATTGATGCAGGATGGGAAAGCTTTACAGGCAGGTACTTCTCACTTCCTGGGACAAAACTTTGCCAAGGCCTTCGATGTGAAATTTGCTTCTAAAGAAGGAAAACTGGAATATGTATGGGCTACTTCCTGGGGTGTTTCTACAAGACTCATGGGAGCATTGATTATGACGCATAGTGATGACAAAGGTCTCGTGCTTCCTCCTAATCTTGCGCCTATTCAGGTTGTTATTGTTCCTATATATAAAGGAGAAGAGCAGTTGGCTCAGATCTCTGAAGTTGCCAATGAGCTGGCTTCTGAACTTCGCGCCCAGGGAATTTCGGTGAAATACGACGATCGTGACACCCAGAAACCGGGCTGGAAATTTGCCCAATATGAGATGCAGGGCGTGCCGCTGCGAATAGCTATTGGTCCTAAGGACCTTGAGAAGGGAA
>JBAWAB010000119.1:0-3803 GCA_049589035.1 Salegentibacter sp. | reverse complement strand
ATTTGAGTCCGCTGAATTTCTCCAGAACCGGCACACACTCTTCTTCGGTTACACCCGGATACACAGTAGATTCATAAACCACTACATCGCCTTTTTTCAAAACTTTACCGACTGTTTCACTACTTTTGTACAAAGGAGTGAGATCCGGGCGGTTGTTTTTATCTACCGGCGTAGGAACCGTGATTATGTAATAATTAGAGTCTTGGATATCTTCCAAACTTGCAGAACAGAAGAGACCTTTTTCTTTGGAAGGCTTTTCCTTCAACACTTGTTTTAAAATGTCATTTTCCACTTCGAGGGTAGAATCAACTCCATTCATTAATTCTTTCACCCGGTATTGGTTAATATCAAATCCAACAACTGGAAATTTAGTAGCGAATAATCTTGCCAGGGGCAAGCCCACATATCCAAGGCCTATTACGGCTATCTTGGGAGAGGGGGACTTGGAGGTCTGGGGACCTGGAGAGGTTTTGTCTGTATTTGAAGTATTCATTTTTATTTATTGATTTCCTGGTGTTATTTATTAGCAATACTATTTTATTAAAGTGTCCACTTCTCCGGGTTTATGATCATAGTCACTATCATTCCGAGTATGCTGTTATATTTTCTGAAGAGCTCATCATGTTCTTTTTCATCAATGTATCGGCAGGCAAGGCCATAATCCAACCATACCTGGGTTTCTGCTGCCTCGCCTTCAGCATCTGAAAGCTTAGCTACAAAGGCCTTCTCATATCTGCGTTTACGCCATGCTTCCGCCAGATTTCCCGAAACAGATCTGGAAGACCTTCTGATTTGATCAGTTAGGGAAAAAGTTTCTTCTTTCGGAAAACACTTCGATAACTCAAAAATCTCCAATCCAGCGCCGAATGATAATTGATAAACCCGAAGGTCTTTATGTGTTCTAATTCTTTCCAAAATCCAATAATGTTCACCTTTTCTACGGTATCCTTTTCTCTCAGTCTCCCCTTCTCCCAGTCTCTTACTATCCTACTACTCCCGAAGATTTTCCCAGTACCACTCCACTGCCTCCTCAAGACCATCTGCGATCCTAAATTCCGGTTCATATCCAAGAAGCTTTTTTGCTTTTTCAATAGAAGCCAGAGAATGAGGAATATCTCCCGGCCGGTTGGGACCGTGCTTCACCTCTACCTCTGCTATTTTACTGTCATATTTCGACAGAAATTTCCTTAAGAGCTGTGTCAGTTCCACAAGATTGGTCCTATCACCAACTGCAGTATTATAAACCTGGTTTACAGCTTCTTTGTTATCTGAAGTCAGAGCCAAAAGGTTCATCTGTATAACATTGTCAATATAGGTAAAATCACGGGAATAAGTACCATCCCCATTGATCACCGGACTTTCATGCTTCATCAATTGCATTACGAATTTTGGAATCACTGCTGCATAGGCACCATTAGGATCCTGCTTTCTTCCAAAGACATTGAAATAGCGTAAACCAATAGTGTCAAGGCCATAGGCATCGTGAAAGATATCCGCATACAATTCATTCACATACTTGGTAATGGCATAAGGGGAAAGAGGTTTACCGATCTCATCTTCTACCTTGGGAAGGTTTTCTGAATCTCCATAAGTTGAAGAGCTGGCAGCATAGACAAAGCGCTTAACTTCCGCATCTCTTGCTGCGACCAGCATATTCAAGAAACCTGAAATATTCACTTCATTACTGGTGATGGGATCATTGAGCGATCTAGGAACAGAGCCTAAAGCAGCTTCATGGAGCACGAAATCCACTCCTGCACAGGCCTTATGGCAAGCCTCAAGATCCCGAATATCTCCTTCCAGAAGACTAAAGTTTTCCTGGGTTTCGGCTTTTTGAAGATTTTCTCTTTTCCCTGTTGAAAAATTATCTAGGACCACAACTTCTGAACCTATCTCCAAGAGCTTCTCCGTTAAGTTGGATCCAATAAAGCCGGCGCCACCGGTAATCAATACTTTTTTTGAACGTAATTTTTCTTCCGGAATATTCTCCATTAAATGAATCAACTAAATATGTTAAAATTAATATCGCCAAAGATAAAATTTCTGCGGAATGTAAAAGTGAAGTCTGTCTTAAAGTACTCCTACAATTCTTAATAATATGCAAAAAGAAAATCTTCTTTCCTCTTTTAGCCAGCCTAACCCTCAATCAAACCCATCAGATAACTTCCATATTCGCTTTTTAGAAGTGGTGTTGCCAGTGCCTTCAATTGGTTTCTATCAATAAAACCTTTTCTAAAAGCGATCTCTTCAAGGCATGCGATTTTTAAACCCTGACGCTTTTCAATAGTTTGTACAAAATTAGAGGCCTCTAGTAAGGAATCATGAGTACCTGTATCCAGCCATGCGAAACCTCTCCCCATGAGCTCTACATCTAAAATGTCTTTCTGGAGAAAATTTTGGTTAACACTGGTGATTTCCAGTTCACCTCTTTTACTGGGTTTTACTTTTTTTGCACAATTAATTACTGAATTTGGATAAAAGTACAAGCCTGTAACAGCATAATTGCTTTTTGGCTCTTCTGGTTTTTCTTCAATGCTCAATGCCCTTCCCTCCTTATCGAATTCGACAACACCATATCGCGAAGGCTCCTTCACAAAATAGCCAAAAACTGTTGCCCGATTATTTATTCTACTGTTCTCTACTGCCTTCCGGAGTAACTGACTAAAGGCTTGCCCATAAAATATGTTATCCCCCAGGACAAGACAAACATCATCCTGCCCAATAAACTCTTCGCCTATAATAAAAGCTTCGGCAAGCCCTCTGGGTTTGTCCTGGACTGCATAGGAGAAATGCACTCCAAGATCCTTTCCGTTCCCTAGAAGTTTCTTAAAGCTCTGCTGATCTTCAGGAGTTGATATTACCAGGATTTCCCTAATTCCTGCCAGCATTAAAACCGAAATAGGATAATAGATCATCGGTTTATCATAAATAGCAAGCAATTGTTTGGAAGTCCCCATAGTTATAGGGTAAAGACGGCTGCCGGTTCCGCCGGCTAGTACGATTCCTTTCATAAATTAGTCGTATTGCCTTTTGTAATAATTCCTGTAGTCACCAGAAGTAACATGCTTTAGCCACTCATCATTCTCCAGATACCAATCTATGGTCTTACCAAGACCTTCTTCAAAGGTGACTGAGGGCTTCCATCCCAATTCTTTACTGATCTTGGATGCATCAATAGCATAACGCTTGTCATGACCGGGACGATCCTTTATAAAAGTAATCAATTCGGCTGAACTATCAGGTTTTCTATCCAACTTGCCATCCATTAATTCGCATAGTAGTTTGACAAGATCAAGGTTCTTCCATTCGTTAAATCCGCCGATATTATAGGTTTCTGTGATCTCTCCTTCATGAAAAACCAGATCAATAGCTCTGGCATGATCTATAACATACAACCAGTCACGAGTATAGTTGCCATCGCCGTAAACAGGAAGGGGTTTTTCTTCAATAATATTATTTATGAAAAGCGGAATAAGTTTCTCAGGAAATTGATTAGGCCCGTAATTATTTGAACAGTTTGTAATTACATATGGAAGATCATAGGTTTCTCCATACGCCCGCACAAAATGATCTGACCCAGCTTTGGAAGCTGAATAAGGGGAATTCGGAGAATAAGCTGTGCTTTCCTCAAACAATCCCTCTTCCCCTAAAGTACCATACACCTCATCGGTGCTTATATGATAGAAAAGCTTTCCCTCCATGTTATTTTTCCATGCTTCCTTTGCAGCATTAAGCAGGTTCAGAGTTCCTATAATATTGGTCTTAACAAATGCAAGAGGATCTGTGATAGATCGATCCACATG
>JBAWAB010000118.1:0-3523 GCA_049589035.1 Salegentibacter sp. | reverse complement strand
CCGGTATAGAAGTAGTGAGAGTATTGTTCCTGATTTTTGCCGATTTATTAGTGATCTCTCTGTTGGCAAAACTGTTTTTCCCTGAACCAAAAATGGAAACACAAAGCTGAGAATAAGGAAAATTCCTTAATATAAAAACGTCATAATGCAGGCTTTATCGCGAGATAAAGCCTGTTTTCGTTTCAGTACATTGCGCAACAATTCTTATAGTTACTTTACTGTATTAAGAAATGCATATGAATCGTCATACTCTCCTTAGCTTCTTTCTTTGTATTTTATTTATTTCCTCTGGTTATTCACAGCAAATGCGAATCCCAAAGGGAAGAGTTGTCGACTCGATTCCTGTGGGGGATACCCTCAATGAAAGTTTTGCCCTGTACCTTCCTCGATCCTTTAAAGGCGATACACCTTCAGCTCTAATAGTGGTGCTCGATCCGCAGGGGAGAGGCCGGGAGAGTGCCCAGCTTTTTAGAAAAATTGCTGAAGATCAGTCATACATCATTGCGGCTTCCAATGAAGACTTCACCCGCGATTCTCTTCAGAATAACGTTCCGAAGGTGACCCGGCTCATGAAGCGCCTGTTGACCTCACTGCCCATAGACACGAAACAGGTTTACGTGGCAGGCCTAAAAGAGGGTGGCCAGCTGGCTTCGGCTATCCCGGTTCTTTACAAAGGTCTGGGAGGTGTGATGGCAGTAGGCGATGCCTGGCTGAATCCTGATTATATTTCTAAAGTGAGTCCATTCATGTTCAGTGCCGTGGTAGGAGATGAAGATCCTGCAATCTACGAGATGAAAAATATCGTTGAATTCTTTGATAAGGCCGGCTTTCCTTCTGAAATCAATTACTTTAATGGAGGCAGGGGCGAATGGCCCGATACTTTTGTACTTTCTAATGCTGTTGCAGGATTTACTCTTCAGGCTATTAAAAAGGGTCTGAGAAAAACCGATTCGACTGCGCAAGTCTCGGTACAGCAATTGTATAAAAATGAGCTGGATTATGCCGAAATGCTGAGGAGAAAGAGAGAATATTACCCGGCATACCGCCAACTGGAGCAGATGGAGGATAAATATGAAGATTTTGGATATAAGGATGAGATCAGGGATAAATTAAAAGAACTTCGAAGAATGAAAGCCTTCCGCAAGCAGCGGCGCGCCTACCGCGACGCGGCTTTCGAGGAAGATCAGAAGCGGGATATGTATAATTCGTACCTGGAATATGACCTGGCGACGACCAATTTTGAGAATGTAGGTTGGTGGGCTTCTCAGATGGATGAGCTGAAGGAGATGGAGAAATCGGGAGATCCTGTAAAGCAGAAAATGGCAGCGCGGCTCGAAGGATATTTGAAAAATACCAGCCTTCAAAGGTACAGAGTAATTCAGGCCACTCCGGGAGCGGGTATTGATCTTAAGATTCTGGCGAGTGTTTTGAGAACTGTGATAGCCAAGAATGATCCGGAAGCTTATCTCAATATAATAGCTCTTGCCGGCCACGACGGCGATTATAAAACTGCTATGCTGTACCTGGAAGATTTGCTGAAAACGGGCTATAACGACATTGATGCGCTCTACAATATAGAGGGTATCCTCGACCTCAAATTAAGCCCGGAGTATAATGAACTGATCCATAAGTATCTTGGGGAATCCAAATATTACCAGCCCAGCCTGGACTAATTCACCTCTTTCTTCAGAAGCATCTTCAGCATTAACAGTAATCCCACACAAAGAGCTGCGAGGGCTAGCATAAAATACCAGGTAAACCCGAAGCCGAAATGGGCGATGAGCTGCATTCCTGAATTATGCCCGAAAATGTGACTTATGGAAAAGGCAATGCTGTACCAGGCCATGTAAGAACCTTGTTTTCCTTTGTCGGCACGTTGCAGGGCAAAGCTGTTACTGAAAGGGAAAGCGACCATTTCTCCAAAAGTAGCGAGCAGCATTCCCACGACCAGAATTCCTGTCCAGCCGGAGAGATTCACTGCGAGAAAACTAAGGCCTGTAAGAAAAACTCCTCCTATCACATGTGTAACGGCAGTAGCTCTTCTGCTCTCGAGGAATTTGATTAGCGGCATTTCAAAAAGAAAGATCACCAGCCCGTTGAGACCAAGCAGCAAACCTATCTCCTGCTCATCAAGCTGATGTGCTTCGGAATAAAATAAGGGCATAGTCGAAAAATACTGCAAAAATATAAAGCCAAAGAGTATCATGGCGCCAATAAAAATAAGATATGGCTTATCCTTCAACACTGTTTGCGGGTTGAGATTTACCTGCTTCTCATTCTCCAGCGCTTTTTTAGGGTGCAATAATTTTATGAGCAGAAGTCCGGCAACAAAACAGGTGACGCCATCTACCCAGAAAAGTCCGCCGTAGCCAGCTTTGGCGATAATGAGTCCGCCGATGGCGGGACCTACGGAAAAGCCTAAATTAATGGCCAATCTTATCAGGGTGACCGATCGGGTTCTGTTTTGTGGTTTGCTATAAGCGGCAATAGCCACAAATACGGCGGGGCGAAAGGCATCTGCGACACACATCACCATGAAAATTCCTGCGCAGATAGCCCAGAAAGAAACCGGAAACTGCAGCAGGACAAAGAAAAATGCTGAAATGAGAAGGCTGCCGGCCATGGTCTTATAATGCCCGATACTGTCGGTAAGTTTGCCGCCAAGCCAGGAACCGGTCACCGAGCCCAGGCCGAAGAAACTGAGAATCCATCCAACCTGTTCGAGTGTGAAGCCTCTGCTTTGAGTCAGGTAGAGTGACAGGAAAGGGATAACCATAGTGCCGGCTCTGTTGATGAGGGTGATAAGGGCCAGCAGCCAGATTTCTTTTCTTAAATCACTAAAAGATCCAATATAGGAGCGGTAAAGGCTGCGAAACATTTGATAAAAATGAGTCCCAAAATTAGATGAATTTCCAGAAGATTTTCATTTTTTTAACTTTGATAATGAAATAAAAGTATAGGTTTACTTTTTTAAAGATGACCCCAATGAGAACTTTACCAATCCTTTTTCTTCTATTCTTTACTTTTTCGGTGGGTTTTTCCCAGGAAAATAAGATTCAGGATATAAGGGAGTTTCAGCGCGGACTTAATGCTGAATTCCGCAGCCCGAAAGAATCCCCGCTTTCAGAGAAAGACCGGTTGCACTTCAGAGGACTGGAATTTTTTCCTGTTGATACCAATTATGTTGTGGAGGCGAAATTTGTGAGAACTCCTTCCGAAGCACCTTTTGCGATGCCTACGACCACCGACAGGGTGCCAATCTATGTAAAGTATGGCGAGGCTTATTTTAAGCTGAAGGGGAAAAAGCACAAGCTTAATCTTTACCAAAGCCAGCAATTACTTTCAGATCCCGATTATTACGATTATTTGTTTCTGCCTTTTACAGATGAAACCAACGGCGAAACCACCTACTCCGGCGGACGGTATTTGGACTTAAGGATACCGGAGGGTGATTCCATAACTATTGATTTCAATAAAGCGTACAATCCTTACTGCGCTTACAGCGCCGAATTTTCCTGCCCGA
>JBAWAB010000117.1:0-3151 GCA_049589035.1 Salegentibacter sp. | reverse complement strand
ACCGAAGCTGCCAAGACTTTGATTCACCATTTCATGTTGTTCTCTGATGAGCGCATCACCCTTGAGGCCGATGAGATTGCTCAAACCGAGACTTATGATGAAGAATCATTGCACATGAGACAGCTTCTTAAAACCAAACTGGTAGACATGGATCTTTCAGTAAGGGCTCTGAATTGTTTAAAAGCGGCTGAAGTCGATACCCTTGGAGACCTTGTTTCTTACAACAAGAATGATTTGATGAAATTCAGAAACTTCGGTAAAAAATCACTTACCGAACTGGAAGAGCTTGTAAGCAACAAAGGGCTTAATTTTGGTATGGACCTTTCAAAATACAAATTAGATAAGGACTAATATTAGTAGTTTTCCATAAAAGCCGGCAGAAGTCTGCGCTTTGGGAAGATGAAATAAGAAAAGAACAATGAGACACGGAAAGAAAATTAATCATTTAGGAAGACAAACTCAGCACCGTAAGGCGATGTTGGCGAATATGGCTTGCTCCCTGATTGAACACAAACGTATCAATACAACTGTTGCCAAAGCGAAAGCTTTGAAGGTTTTTGTAGAACCTTTGGTAACTAAGTCTAAAGAAGACACTACTCACAACCGTCGTGTTGTGATGAGTAAGCTTCGTAACAAATATGCAGTTAGCGAATTGTTCCGCGAGGTAGCTCCCAAAGTAGGAGATCGCCCGGGTGGATATACCAGGGTTATCAAATTAGGTAACCGACTTGGAGATAACGCCGATATGGCCCTTATCGAACTGGTTGACTACAACGAAACCTATAATGTTAACAAGCCTGAGAAGAAGAAATCAACTCGTAGGGCTGGTAAAAAGAAAGCTTCTGATTCAGCTCCTGCAGCTGAAGCGAAATCCGAAGAATCTAATTCGGAACCAAAAGAAGATAAAAAAGAAGAATAGACATGATTCTTTTAACAGAATAGATCAAAAAAGGATAAACTCTCTGGGTTTATCCTTTTTTTATATAATTTGATCAACTTATTCTGAATAGCGAAAAAATATAAACCATTCTGCACGGCAGAATTTTTGATGTGCTTTAAATATGAAATATCAACCTAAGAGAAAAGCGATTATCTTACTTGCAGACGGAACTATTTTCTATGGAAAGGCTGTCGGCAACAAAGAAGGAAATGCGGTAGGCGAAGTTTGTTTCAACACGGGGATGACCGGCTATCAGGAAATTTTCACCGATCCCTCGTACTATGGTCAGCTCATGGTGACCACCAATGCCCATATTGGCAACTACGGCACCGCAGAAGGAGAAAACGAATCAGACGGGGCTAAGATCTCCGGACTAATCTGTAAGAACTTCAGCTACGCCCAATCACGGCCTGCAGCAGATGCTTCCCTGGAAGATTTTCTTGAAAAGAACAATCTCTTCGCAATTTCAGATGTAGATACGCGGGCGCTGGTGACCTACATCAGGGAGAATGGAGCGATGAACGCGATTATTTCCACCGATGTGGATAATATTGAAGGTCTAAAGGCTCAACTGGCTAAGGTGCCTGATATGAATGGACTAGAGCTTGCTTCAAAAGTTTCAACCAAAGAGCCTTATTTCTACGGAAATGAAAATGCAACTTTCAGAATAGCGGCTTTAGATGTGGGGATTAAGAAAAATATTCTTCGGAACTTCGCCGAAAGAGATGCTTATGTAAAAGTGTTTCCTTACAATGCCACCTACGAGGAAATGAAGGAATGGAATCCCGATGGATATTTTCTTTCTAATGGCCCCGGCGATCCTCAGCCCCTGGACGGTGCTATTTCGCTTACCAGACAAATTCTTGAGAAAGATCATCCGCTCTTCGGAATCTGCCTCGGGCATCAGATCATTGCCCTGGCCAATAATATTCCTACCTATAAGATGCACCACGGGCATCGCGGAATAAACCACCCTGTGAAAAACCTGAAGACCGGCAAGGGAGAGATCACCTCTCAAAACCACGGATTTTCGGTAGATAAGGCCGCTACAGAAGCTAACCCGAATGTCGAGATCACTCACATTTGCTTGAACGATAACACGATCGGCGGAATGGAGATGAACAACAAGAATTGTTTCTCCGTACAATATCATCCGGAAGCCAGCCCCGGACCTCATGATGCCAGCTATCTTTTTGATGACTTCATGACAAGGATCAAAACTTCTAAAGGAGCTTAGGGATAACTGATTGTTATTCTTAAGGAAAGGCCGGAAATCCCCCAATTTTCGGCCTTTTTTTATGTTTTTGTTTAAAAAGTAGTATTATTGTTGAAAATCCCCCATACATGAAAAAATTAATACTGCTGGCCTTTGGCCTTTTTTGTTTTTCGCTTTCTGCACAAAAAATTGCTAAAGTTGAAGATAACCTCCTCTCCATAAACATTTTGACTCCTGGCCTCGAGTATGAAATTGGCGTGAGTGATGCCTCTACTGTAGACTTGCGTGCAGGTACAGGATTTGCTTATCATAAAAACTGGTATACCGAAGGCTTCGGGATATATCCTATTTTTAATCTTCAGTATCGATATTATTACAACCTCGCAAAGAGGCTTGAAAAGGAAAAGCGCATCGGACACAACAGTGCGAATTACGTAGCACTCAGTGGCCTGGTGCAATCTGGAAAACCGGTCATTGGCGATCTTGAATACACTGCAGATTATTTTGGGGTGATTGGTCCCGTGTGGGGACTTCAACGTTACTATGGCAGCGGATTTAAGCTGGATCTGAATCTTGGCCTGGGCTACGGTTTTGACAATCTCAATAGCTCTTACCTGTCTTCGATGTTTTCGATCAGACTGGGGTGGTTGCTTAGAAAGTAATTGATGTGGAGGAGGCCTTCCGGCAAGTGGACTTTTCAGCTTATGACATTCGTACCTATGCTCCGGCTACTTCAATCATAGGTCTCAGGCTCAGCATTTATTGTTATCCCTTCGGGAGTTAAAGGCTGTTAATATTTTGTCTTTTCGAAAACGATATAGTTAAAATTCAGGCTATTACCCGCTCGTTTTCTCGCTATTCTTAGCCCGTTATTGTATCTTGCAGACTAATCAATTAACTAATTTAAATAAGACTATGAGTGTTATTATAAATATTCATGCGCGTCAGATATTTGACTCAAGGGGGAACCCTACTGTTGAAGTGGATGTAATTAC
>JBAWAB010000116.1:0-2897 GCA_049589035.1 Salegentibacter sp. | reverse complement strand
AAACCCTGTTTTAAAAATGAATGAACGTTCATTTTTTATATATTTGCATCAGAATTGAAAAGAACATGAGTACAATTTCAAAAAGCCAAACTAAAAGAAAAGCACTTGTTAGGGCAACCATTAACCTTGTAAATAACGATGGCTTTCACGCGGCACCCATGTCCAAGATCGCCAAGATGGCCGGGGTATCTCCGGGAACCATCTATCTCTATTTCGAGAATAAACAAGACCTGGTGAATCAGGTATACATAGAGGTGAAAGCTGCATTCAGCAGATTTGCTTTTCGCAATTACGAAGAGCATTTTTCCGTGGAAGAAGGCTTTGAAAAGATCTGGAAGAATATTGCCGAATTCAAATTAAAAGAAGTTGAAGAAGCTCTGTTCCTTTCTCAGTGCGATAATACTCCCATGATAGATGAACCCAGTAGAAAGGAAGGCTTAAAACACCTGCAACCCCTGTTGGATCTTTGGGAACGTGGTCAAAAGGAAGGGATCATAAAACCGGTATCTCCTTATATGCTCTATGCCTATACCGTTTATCCTATCGCCTTTTTAATGAACATGCAACAAAGGGAGCTCTATAAACTAACTCAGAAACATATTGAGGAAGCTTATGAAATGGCATGGAATAGTATAAAAGTTAATTAAAAAGAAAGCTATGAATACAACAAGAACGATCAATTTAAAGAAGAGACCCACCGGAAAACCCGGATTGGAAGATTTTGATTTTACCACTACAGATATTGCCGAATTACAGGAAGGAGAGGTTTTATTGAGCTCAAAATATGTGTCGGTAGATCCTTACCTGAGAGGCAGAATGAGTGACGCCCCGTCTTATGTCCCTCCTTTTGAAGTAGGCAAGCCAATAGTATCAGGTATCATTGCTGAAGTTATAGAATCTAAAGACAGCAACTTCTCTAAAGGAGATTACGTCTCTGGCAGCTTAGCCTGGAAAGAGGCACAGGTAGCAAAAGCTAAGGACCTTATGAAGGTTGATCCTGATAAAGCACCACTTTCCGCATATCTCGGGATATTGGGGATGACAGGACTTACCGCCTATCTTGGATTAACCGAAATAGGTAAACCTAAAGAAGGAGAGACTCTTTTGGTTTCTGGTGCAGCGGGAGCTGTAGGAAGTGTAGTGGGCCAAATTGGTAAAATACTTGGCTTACGTGTGGTAGGTATTGCCGGAACCGATGAAAAAGTGGAAATGCTGAAATCTGAATTCGGTTTCGATGAAGGCATCAATTACAAAACCACTGAAAATATGACCGAAGCCATTGCAAAAGCCTGCCCCGATGGTGTAGATGTCTATTTTGACAATGTTGGGGGTGAGATCTCTGAAGCAGTTCTCTTCAACATCAATAAGTTTTCAAGAACCGTGAACTGTGGGGCCATCTCGGTATACAACAATACCGAAATTCCAAAAAGCATCAGCGTACAACCATTCCTGGTCAAGAAAAGTTCCCTAATGCAAGGTTTCGTGGTTTTTGATTATGTAGATAAACATCCTGCAGGTGTTAAGCAACTAACGCAGTGGCTGAACGAAGATAAGTTGACTTATACTGAAACTATCAGAGAGGGATTTGGAAATATTCCACAGGCCTTTTTAGATCTTTTCGACGGAAAGAACAAAGGAAAAATGGTAGTAAAATTATAAAAAGAAAAATTATACATGAACAATTTTGAATTTAAGAACCCAACCAAAATATTGTTTGGGAAAGGCCAAATAGAAAATATTAAAAATGAAATCCCAAAGAATGCCAGAGTGCTTATGCTGTATGGCGGAGGGAGTATTAAAAAGAACGGAATCTATGAGCAGGTAAACAGAGCACTTGCAGATCACGAAGTCCTGGAATTTGGCGGCATTCCAGCCAATCCGGAATACGCCGTCCTTATGGAAGCCCTAAAAGTGATAAAAGAGAAAAATATCACTTATCTGCTAGCTGTTGGAGGAGGTTCTGTAATAGATGGGACAAAATTCCTTTCTTCTGCTGCCCTTTATGACGGAGACGATCCCTGGGAGATATTAATCCACAAGATCCCTACTCTAAAAGGGATGCCTTTTGGAACAGTATTAACCCTACCGGCTACCGGATCTGAAATGAACTCTGGAGCAGTGATCACCAGAGAGGAAACCAAAGAGAAACTCGGTATGGGAGGCCCGGGATTATTCCCTGAATTCTCAGTACTGGATCCTCAGGTCATCCATTCAATTCCTAAAAGGCAATTGGCAAACGGAATTACTGATGCTTTTACGCATGTTCTGGAACAATACCTTACCTACCCTGCCGGAGCCAATCTTCAGGATAGATTTTCAGAAAGTATTCTCCAAACTCTTATAGAGGTAGCGCCAAAAGTGCTGAAAGATCCTACAGATTATGAAGCAGCTTCTAATTTTATGTGGAGTTGTACGATGGCTCTCAACGGACTTATCCAAAAAGGAGTTCCAACAGACTGGGCAGTCCATGCTATGGGGCATGAACTTACTGCCCTTTATGGAATCGACCATGCCCGAACCCTGGCGGTGATCGCACCAAGTCATTATGAGTATAATTTCGAATCTAAAAAGGGAAAACTGGCGCAATATGCCGGGCGGGTTTGGAATATTACCGAAGGATCTACAGAAGATAAAGCCAGTGCCGCCATTAAAAGAACAGAAACTTTCTTTAATGAGCTGGGAATAGACACCAAACTCTCCCAATATACCGACGATTATGAAGGTACTGCGGAGGAGATCGCAAAAAGATTTAAAGAGCGGGGCTGGGAAGGTCTTGGAGAACATCAAAGCCTTAAGCCTCAAGATGCCGAGAAGATTGTGAAAATGGCATATTAATATGAAAAAAATCAAATTTTTATTGCTGGCACTCTGCCTTTCGGGTTTTGCTGCCAACGCAC
>JBAWAB010000115.1:0-4493 GCA_049589035.1 Salegentibacter sp. | reverse complement strand
TTCTTATCCTTTCCCTGAACCTGCAGCATGTTTCCTGCAAATTCGTGCATTTGCTCCTGAGTGATGCTGATTATTTCCTTTTTATCCTGTTTCAGGTGATTTATGACATTTTTACGTTCCTTTTTATCATCTATGGTATCAAGGCAAATCACCGCGAATTCTTCTGCTAAACACATCATCACATTGGTGTGATAAATGGGCAGGCGCTTTTCGCCAACGCTTTGATAAGCGTTAAAAATAACGGGAGTGAATTCAAAATCTTCACAAAACTCTATCAGCAGATCTTCATCTGCCCTGGGAGAAATTGCGCAATATGCTTTTTGGTTATGACGGTCAAGAATAAGGCTTCCCGTTCCTTCTAAAAAAACATTATCTTCTTCGGCTGCGGTATAATCAACTATATCATTGATACGGAAGCCAGCCTTTTCCAGTTCCGCAAAATATTGGAGCCGGCGTTCCTTTCTGCGATTTTCAGCAAACATCGGGTAAAGAGCAATTTGGCCATCTTCATGAAAAGAAACCCAGTTATTCGGAAAAATGGAATCTGGCGTGTTATCTTCAGAAATATCATCAACCACAATAACATTAACCCCTGCGTCTCTCAATTTTACTACAAAATCATCGAATTCTTTTGCCGCCCAAAGATTGAGATCGGGATTCTGCATATTCTTCTGAAAATAATTATTTACGGCAGTTTGCTCATTCATCCTGAAAGCCACCGGCCGAACCATCAAAATTGTATCGGTAATTTGTCGCATAATTTTAGTCTCTTATTAGGGGTAAAGTGGAACAACGCAGCAAGCCTTCCTGCTTGGCAATTTCAGAATACGGCACCTCCTCTACGGTAATGCCCTGTTCCCTGAGCCAGTTATTCAAGCGGGTGAACTTTTTTTCTGAAATCACCACGTCTTCGGAAATGGAAAAGACGTTGGAATTCATATCATACATTTCGTCGCGGGTGATCTCAAATACGTTTTCCCTACCAAAAAGATTCACCAGCCATTCATATTCCTTTTCATCCAGAAAGCCGCCCTTATAGATAATGGCCTTGTCTTTACCGACCGGTTGAAAGCAGCAATCAAGATGCAACGCATTGTCCCGGGCCACAGCATTTGACTTCTTCAGATTAAAAGAAACCACCTTCTTGTGTGGGAAAAGCTTCTGAAGGGCTTCGACCGCCTGCACATTGGTCCGGGCAGTAATAAATTTTTTATAGTCGGGACCTTTATAGGTTCCAACGAGAATATAGTCCCCGAAGGGCATCACATCTCCACCTTCAATATGCGCTTCTTCAGGCAGCTCTATGATCTTGGCGGGATCAATTTTTTCAAGAACATTATGGATCGCTTCGATCTCCTCATCCCGGTCTGGTAAAATATTCGATTTGATGAATTTATCTTCAATAACAAAAGCGATATCGCGGGTAAAGATCTGGTTGTAATCTTTGATCACTTCAGGACGGAACACTTCTACATCATATTTTTTCAGAACCGCAGCCACGGCTTCCATTTCCCGCTTCATATCCTCCTCATTGGGATAGGTCCCCGCAAGAATATGTTCTTTGGATTTAGGATCGTAGGCATCATCAATATTCGGAATTCCGCCGTTGCTTTCGGCTGTTCCAAGTACCACGGCTCTAAGCCGGGAAGTTTCATTAGTAATATGGAGGTTCATACTCGAAATTTTTGCAAAGATAAAAAAAGTGCAGGGTTAACAGTGACAATAGTGCCTTTAAGAAGAAGAATTTGGAGAGAAAATTACAAATCTCATAAAAAATATCACTACGTCGAAAAAGGTGCCGGTGACCGAAAGAACAGCTGAAATTTTTGAAGTAGCTGCAAAGGCAGCAGGGCTCCCTTAGATAAATATTTTCATTGGATTCTCTGAAAACTCCAAAAAATCTACATAAAAAAAGCTCCATCTAAAGATGAAGCTTTTGCTGAAAGGGTTTCTAAAAAAACTCCCTTATTTTCTATCTCCAAGAGGTTTAAAATCTCTGTAGGTTTCACCAACATAGATCTGACGTGGACGACCGATTGGTTCTTTCTTAAGACGCATCTCTCTCCACTGTGCAATCCAGCCGGGAAGACGCCCCAATGCAAACATTACGGTAAACATTTCTACCGGAATTCCAAGAGAACGATAGATGATTCCGGAGTAGAAATCGACATTTGGATATAATTTTCTGTCAACGAAATATTGATCTTCCAGAGCCTCTTTTTCAAGACCTTTTGCAATGTCTAATACGGGATCTTCAACTCCTAACTGGCCCAGCACTTGATCAGCTGACTTCTTGATGATCTTGGCGCGAGGATCAAAGTTCTTGTACACACGGTGTCCAAAGCCCATGAGTCTGAATGGATCCTCTTTATCTTTGGCTTTAGCCATAAATTTCTTGGTATCACCACCATCTTCCTTGATCCTTTCAAGCATTTCGATCACTGCCTGGTTGGCACCTCCGTGAAGTGGCCCCCAAAGTGCAGAAACACCAGCGGAAAGAGAAGCAAATAGACCTGCATGAGAAGAGCCCACCATTCGCACGGTTGAAGTAGAACAGTTTTGCTCATGATCGGCATGAAGAATGAGAAGTTTATCCAGGGCATCAATCACAGCGTGATCTACCTCATACTTCTTACCTGGTCTTTCGAACATCATTTTATGAAGGTTCTCCACATAGCCAAGAGAGTCGTCTCCATAGTTAAGCGGAAGGCTTTTCTTCTTTCTCAGGGTCCATGCTGCAAGCACCGGAAATTTCCCGAGTATCTTTACAATGGCATTGTACATATCTTTTTCTGAAGAAACATCTACAGAAGAAGGATTAAAAGCCGTCAAAGCACTTGTAAGGGAAGAAAGCACTCCCATGGGGTGAGCGGCTTTAGGAAAGCCGTCGAGGATCTTCTTCACTTCCTCATCTACCTGGGATTCTTCTTTAATATCATTGTGGAACTTTTCCAGTTGCTCGTTATTTGGCAATTCCCCAAAGATCAGCAAATATGCTACCTCCAGAAATTCGGCTTTTTCAGCAAGGTCTTCAATGGCATAACCGCGGTATCTGAGGATTCCTTTTTCCCCATCAAGATAGGTAATGGCACTTTCGCAACTTCCGGTATTTTTATAGCCGGGATCCAGCGTAATTATTCCGCTTTCTGCCCGTAACTTTTTAATATCTATCCCCTTTTCATTTTCGGTTCCTTCCACAACAGGGAATTCATACTTCTTCCCGTCGATCTCAAGTGTAGCAACTTTTGACATATCTATATTCGTTCTTTTTAGGATTATTAATCTGAGAAACGCTAAAGTACAAAATCTGCCTCTAAAATGCCACTTGCAAAAGTGCTGATTTTAACTATACAGCTGTTTTCGAGATGATATTCGTCATATTTTGCATAAAAAAAGTCCCTTTTGAAGAATTTTTCAAAAGGGACTTAAATCAAAATGAAATTCAAATACTAAAACTTGAAGGCTTTTTTCTGAGGATAGTAAGCAACTTCCCCTAATTCTTCTTCAATTCTTAGCAGTTGGTTATATTTTGCCATACGGTCACTTCTGGAAGCAGAACCGGTTTTGATCTGACCGGTGTTCAAGGCTACAGCAAGGTCGGCAATAGTATTGTCTTCAGTTTCACCTGAACGGTGAGACATTACTGAAGTATAACCGGCATTGTGGGCCATGTTTACAGCAGCAATGGTTTCGGTTAAAGTACCAATCTGGTTTACTTTGATAAGGATCGAATTGGCAATACCTTCATCGATACCTCTTGAGAGTCTTTCTACATTGGTCACAAAAAGGTCGTCTCCTACCAACTGGATCTTATCACCCACTTTGTCTGTAAGCACTTTCCAGCCGTCCCAGTCGTTTTCGTCCATACCATCTTCGATAGAAATGATCGGGTATTTTGAAGCCAGATCTGCCAGGTATTCAGCCTGTTCTTCGCTGCTTCTTACTTTTCCCTTATCACCTTCGAATTTCGTGTAATCGTATTTTCCATTTTCGTAGAATTCAGCCGCAGCACAATCCAAAGCGATCATCACATCATCACCTCCTTTATAACCGGCTTTTTCTATTGCTTTCAGAATAGTCTCAAGCGCATCTTCAGTTCCGTCTAAAGTAGGAGCAAAGCCACCTTCATCACCAACAGCAGTCCCCAAACCGCGGTCGTGAAGAACTTTTTTGAGGTTATGGAAGATCTCGGTTCCCATTTGCAGGGCATGTGAGAAACTTGTAGCCTGTACCGGCACGATCATGAATTCCTGAAAGGCGATAGGCGCGTCACTATGCGACCCACCGTTAATGATGTTCATCATAGGGACAGGAAGCGTATTGGCGCTAACGCCACCTACGTAACGGTAAAGCGGAAGCCCAAGTTCATTAGCCGCAGCCTTAGCCACAGCAAGAGAAACACCAAGAATGGCATTGGCTCCCAGTTTTCCCTTATTAGTAGTTCCGTCAAGATCGATCATTGCCTGGTCGATCAGGTTTTGTTCAAAAACAGA